>DATMKR010000079.1:0-16301 GCA_035571115.1 Candidatus Acidiferrum sp.
GATGGTCGTTCTCTCCGATCGATTTGCCGACGCCTTTGCGCACGCCAACGCCGTTCACCGTAACCAGCGCCGAAAGGGAGCGGCGATACCCTATGTGAGCCATCTGCTTGCGGTGGCAAGCATCGTGCTCGAAGCCGGGGGCGACGAAGATGAGGCGATCGCGGCGCTCTTGCACGATGCTCCCGAGGATCAGGGCGGCCATCCGCAGCTCGAGCTGATTCGCGCCCGCTTTGGCGAGCGCGTCGCCGCGATCGTCGAGGGCTGTTCCGACTCTTTGGAAGTCGAGCCTTGGGCCAAAGAGGAGTGGCGCGCTCGCAAAGAGCGCTATCACGATCACGCTCGGCAAACACCCAATACATCGGTGCTCCTGGTGAGCGCCGCCGATAAGCTTCACAACGCACGAGCAACGCTCGCCGATCTGCAGCGCGTCGGGTCCCCCGTCTGGGATCGCTTCACCGGCGCCCGCGAAGGCACGATTTGGAACTACGAAACGCTCCTCAAGCTCTATGCCGACTCGGGCGATCCGCGTGTTCGGCAGCTCGCTGCCGAACTGGAGCCCATCGTAAAGGCGCTCGAGGAGTACTAGCCGGGCGGCCCCGCGAGGACCTAGGGCTCGCCTGCAGGGCTTTCGGAGCGGCCAAGAAAGGGTGCCCTTAGGAGCACTCCGGATGAAGTTCGTCCTCTTTTCAGATCTGCATCTCGACTCGCCCTTTCAATGGGCGGGGCCGTCACTTGGGCGCAAGCTGCGCCTGGGGCTTCGCGAGACGCTCGACCGCATCTGCCGCTTGGCCGTGGACCAGGGCGCGGATGCCTTGCTGTGCGCCGGCGATCTCTACGAGCAGGAGAGCTTCACGCCCGACACGGCCGAGTATCTGCGAAGCTCCTTCGAAAAGTTGACGCCGCTGCGGGTCTTCATCGCCCCGGGCAACCACGATTGGTACGGGCCAACGGCGCTGTATCGGGAAGTGCCGTGGAGCCCAAACGTCCGCGTCTTCGATGAAGGCCGTCTTACGGCCGCCCCACTCGACGGCCAGGTGACGCTCTGGGGCGCGGCCCACCGCGCGCCGGCAAACACGGACGACTTCTTACAAGGCTTTCACGTCGACGGCGCTGCGATGAATCTCGCGCTCTTTCACGGTTCGGAGCACCGCTTTCTCACGGAGCAAGACGAGGGGAAAGTGCCGCACGCGGCTTTTCGCGAGGACGAGATTCCCGCGGCGGGTCTCCGTCACGCATTTGTGGGTCATTACCACCAACCTAGAAATAGCCAATGGCTGACCTACGCCGGCAGCCCGCAGCCGCTCGCCTTCGGCAAGAGTTCCGGCAGCGCGGTAATCGTTGAAGTAACCGATGGGAAAGTCCACCGTAAGAGAGTCGACGTGTCCTCCGTCGCCTTCCACGACATCCGCGTAGACGTTTCGGGCGCCACATCGATGAGCGAGATCCTTCAACGGGCGCACGATGCCGTCGCGCAGCTCCGCGGCGTCGCGCGGGTAACGATATCGGGGCGCCTTGCCACAGGTGTCGACCTCAAGCTCGACGATATCCGGGCAAATCCCGCGCAGCTCGATGCTCTGGTCATTCGCACGAAAGACTTGATCGCCGACTACGATTTCGACGCGCTTGCAGAGGAGCAGACCGTGCGGGGTCAGTTTGTGCGCGACGTACGGAACAGCGAGCTCGCAGACGACGAAACGCAGCGCGTGCTCGTCGTGGGGCTGCGGGCGCTCGACGGCCGGACCGACCTGGAGCCCGTCTGACGTGCGCTTTAAATCCCTAACTGCGGTCGCCTTTGGACCGTTCAAGGACCGCACGATGCAACTAGCGCCGGGGATGACGATCGTCGCCGGCCCAAATGGCGCGGGCAAGTCTTCATGGCATGCGGCGCTCTACGCCGGCCTTTGCGGCGTGCGTCGTGGCATGGGCGCGCGCTCGGAGGATGCCCTTTTCAAGGAGCGCCACCAGCCCTGGGATCAGGAGAAATGGGAGGTCGTTACCGAGATCGAGCTCGACAACAAGCAACGGGTAGAGCTGCGATACGATCTCGATGGCCGCGTCAACTGTTCTGCGACCGACATCGATCTTGGGCGAGATTGTTCAAGCGACATCATGTCCGAAGGCACACCTGACGGCTCACGATTCGTAGGACTCGACCGGCGGGCATTTGCGAAGACGGCCTGCATCGCCCAGACGGAAATTCTGAATATCGTCAACGCGGCAGACGACCTCCAGAACTATCTGCAGAGCGCGGCAGCCAGTGCGGGTCGCGACGCCACGGCATCTGCAGCAATTAGCGCCATCGGCAACTATACGAGCGAAAACGTCGGCCTCGATCGCAAGAATAGTACCAAGCCCTTACGCGTTGCCAGAGAGACCTTCGAGCGGTGCAACGCCCAGTTCGTGGTCGCGCAGGAAGCCCACACGCATTATCTCGCCCGCCTTAACGAACGCGACCGCCTCGAGAACGACGCGCACAAGCTCGAACGAGAGTGCACGCTCGCCGATGCCCTCCACACGCAGGCCGTTGCCGACGAGCTCGATGCGAAGTTGCAGCGTGCGAAGCGCCTTTGCGCCGACTTGGGGACTGTGGCGCCTGCAACGCTCGAGGACGACCACGAACTCGCAACCGACGTGGCTGCGGCGCTGAGCGCTTCTGAAGAGCTTCGCCCGCCGTCGATTGGCGAGGATCCCGCGGAGATAAGGGCCGAGCTCGCGGTGCTGCCGGTCGAAACAGATGGCGACACCACACCGAGCCCGCTGATTCTCGCTGCGAATACAAATCTTGCCGAGGTCGAGGCAGCCGCCGCCGAACATGCGCTCCACAAGCCTTCGGGTAAGTCGGTTGACGCGTTGCCGATGCCGAGCAGCGCGCCCATCCCGGTTGAGGCCTGGGCTGCGCTGGGCCTCGCGATCGTTATCGGCATCGCATTCTTCCTCGTGCATCAGCTCGTCGCTGCCGCCGTGGCGGCCACGCTCCTCGTTATCTTTGCCGTCTGGGTGGCCGTTCGAGCCCGCTCCAGTCCGGGCGAGGTGACGACGGATGTCTCGGACCGCTCGGAGATGTTTGATTGGAGCTCCCGCGCGCAACACCATGAAGACGAGCTGTGGCGCCTGCGGGCGTCGCTGGCCGAGGCCCTATCGTCGCGCGGATATACGGCGACGGGGGATCTCGCAGCGGTGTGCCGGCAATACGCGGACGACTGTGCCATGCGCGAGAAAAACGCCGCCGCGCTCTCACGCAAACCGGACTTGGTGCGGCGTCTGGAGGCCGCCGAAGCTTCAGAAACGCAGCGACGCGAATATAACAGCCGGCGGGCCGAGCTTAACGAGCGTCTCGAAGAGCTCGCACGCCGTTGCGCTGTCGAAGCCAAGGGCGGAGCGCTGCTGAGCGGCTTGCGCGACTGGCAGCGACGTCGCGCACAGCGGGTAAAGGAGCTGCAAAGCGCAATCGTCGGCCGGGAAGAGCTGCGAAATCTTTTGCAGGGCGATACGCTGGAGGCTCTCGAGAGCGAAACGCTCGCAAAAGCAGCAGAACTCGATGCGCTCAAGTCGGCTCTGCCGATCGAGGAGCGAGAGACCTTCAAACGAGCGAAGCGTACGCCGACCGCGCAGGATCTGCGCGCACTTCGCGACCAGGTAAAGATCGCAAGAAGCGCGGCCGATAAGGAGGCCGGCGACGTCGACGCGATGGTCCGAACGTTGCCAAGCGTTGCGGAGGCCAAGGAGGCCGCGTTTCAAGCGGCTACCGAGCTCGAGCGGATCGAGCGCCTCGGCAGCACGCTCGACACGGCACGCGAGTTTCTCGAACGGGCACAAGAGGCCGTCCATCGCAACATCGCGCCGGTCTTGGTGGCAAGCCTCGAAAAATGGCTCCCCATCATTACGAACGGCCTTTACACGCGGGGCACCGTCGATCCGCAGACCTTGCAGGTTCGAGTACGCAGCGACGCCGGCGACTGGCGCGACGCCGTGCTTCTGTCGCACGGAACGGCCGAGCAGGTCTATCTGCTCCTTCGAATCGCGATGGTCGACCACTTAACCGCGGCCTCCGCAGAGAGTTGCCCGCTTCTCTGTGACGATATAACGGCTCATTGCGATCCGGTTCGCACCGCCGCGATCATGGACTTACTCCATCGCATGAGCCGGGCACGCCAGATCATCGTTTTTGCCCAGCAGCCCTCAATCGTTGAGTGGGCGGCAACGAACCTCGATGCTCCGCGAGATCGGATCGAGATGCTCGACCAAACGCTCATCCGCGCCTGAGGCGACGCGCTCCGTGCTCTTCTCCGACGTAACGGCAACCGTCGGCAAGACGCCGATGGTGGAACTGGCACGCATCTCCCGCGGTCTGCCCGGGCGCATCGTCGCCAAACTGGAGATGCGCAATCCGTGCGGCAGCGTGAAGGATCGCCTGGGACTCGCGCTGATCAAAGATGCCGAGCGCACCGGTCGCTTACAACCCGGCGCGACCATCGTCGAAGCGACCGGCGGCAACACGGGCATCGGCCTCGCCTTCGTTGCCGCCACGCGCGGCTATCGGCTCGTCTTGACGATGCCGGAAAGCATGTCGACCGAGCGCGTCGCGCTGCTGCGCTTTCTTGGCGCCGAGGTCGTGTTGACGCCGGGCATTTTGATGAACGACGCGGTCGCTCGCGCAATTGCAATCGCGGCCGAGATTCCCGGTGCGGTGCGGCTCGATCAGTTCGCGAATCCCGCAAACCCGCGCATGCATCGCGAGACGACCGGCGTCGAAATTTGGGATGAGTGCGCCGGCAACGTCGACGTCTTCGTCTCGGCGGTCGGTACCGGCGGCACGATCACCGGCGTCGGGGAGCTGCTCAAATCGCGCAAGCCCGACGTTCGAGTCGTCGCCGTCGAGCCGGCAGGTGCCGCGGTGCTCTCCGGCGGAACCGCCGGGCCGCATCAGATTCCGGGAATCGGCGTCGGCTTCGTACCGGCCGTGCTCAATCGTGCGATCCTCGATGAAATCGTCGTCGTGAGCGACGAGGATGCCTTCGCGAACGCGCGCCGCCTCGCGCGCGAGGAGGGGATTCTCGCCGGCGCATCGTCGGGCGCGGCGCTCTCCGCTGCATTGGATGTTGCTTCGCGCCCAAATGCCGAAGGGAAGGTCATCGTCGTGCTGCTCGCCGACACCGCCGAACGCTATATCACGACGCCGCTATTTGCGTAGGGTTTACTTGGGTGGTTTACCGGCACGTATTTTGAACGCCAACTCTGGCCGGCTCTGCATGGGCGGATAGACGTGGGCGCGTACCTCGAACCCCTGCTTTTGCAAGCCGAGCCGCAGCGCGGCTTGCTGGATGCCGTGGAGGATCGCGGCGCTCAACTCTTCGTCGGCGACGCTCAAGTCCATCAGCGAATCCAGGCCGTCTCTCTTCGAAAGCAGCGTAAGGCGCAACTCGCCGGCGGCGCGCGCCGACTCGTGCTCTTCGTCGACGGGATCGTGAAACACGACGACGTGATGATCTTCGTACACGACCTCGTTATTGCCGACGATCCCCTCCCAAGCGCGACGCTCTTTGGCCCACTGCGGCGGCACGCCGAGAACCTCGCCGGCTGCAACTCTGTTCTTCGCCCGATCGGCGCTCATGACGCGCAGCTTCCGCGTCTCGAAAAGGACGCCTGCACGCTGCGCCGGAAGCCAGCGCCGCAATGACGTCTTGGATTTCGCAACGGATCTCCGGGCCCGAACAGCGCGTCTGGGAGAAGCCGGATCCGCAGCACACGTTTCGTGGACGCCTCGACGGCACGCGAGCCACACCCGACGAGGTCGTGTACGAAGACGACGACGTTTTCGCATTTCGCCATCGTATCGATCCGAGCAAAGAGGAGTGGTGGGAGATTCACGTCGTGATCATTCCGAAAAAATGGATCCCGACGATATTGGATTTCTCCGTCGGCGATGCGAAGGTTTGGCATCGCCTGCTGGGCGGCATTCAAAGGGTCGCGCTCGCGCTCGGCCTGTACGAAAAGGGATTCATGATCCGGATGGGCGTGCTCCCGCCCTATCAGCACACCGAGCACGTGCATATCCACATCCTTTCGGGCAAGCACCGCAGCGCGGTCGTGGACGGGCCGCTGCCGGATGCCGGCTGAGGCGCGTCCCGCTCTCGGGAGCATCGCGCTCACCTTCGCGACGATTGCCGCAACGTCGTTCGGCGGCGGGCAGAAGGCCTCGATTCGCCGGCAGGTACTGGCGCGTGGATGGATCGATTCCGATAGATTTCTCGATGGCTTGGAGATCGCGCAGGTCCTTCCTGGGCCAAACCTGCTCAACTTGGCGATTTATTGCGGACAAAAGGCGCGCGGCGTTCCCGGCGCGCTCGCGGCATTTGCCGGCGTCAGCATTCCGCCGTTTGCAATCGTGCTTGTGGCCGGCGCACTCTACTTTAAATTCGCTTCGAATCCGTTCGTCCACGGCGGGCTTCGCGGCTGCGCGGCGGGGGCGTTGGGTCTGACGCTCGGCAACGCGCTGGAGCTCACGTGGGACGAGCGCAAGAGCTGGCTTAGCGTCGCGCTCGTTGTGGCGACCGCGCTCGCGGTGTCGATGCTACACATGCCCTTGCTGCCGGTCCTGGCAATCTTCGGCGGCGCTGGGATCCTTGGCGAGTGGCTGCGAGCGCGTAAGCGCACGGAAGCCTAGGATCGATGGAAACGCTGCTCCATCTGCTCTCGGTCTTTTCGCAACTCTCGATTCTTGGTTTCGGTGGCGGGAAAGGCATCATCCCCCAGATGCATACCGACGCCGTCACCACGTACCGCTGGGTCAGCTCCGAGCAGTTTACGCAGTTTTACACGATCGGCAAGCTCGTGCCGGGCCCGACGACGATCTTCGCGGCGCTCATCGGCTACGCGGCGCTCCCACAACGCCCGTTGTTGGGCGCCGCGGTCGCGACGGCGGCGATGTTCGTGCCGTCGAGCCTCATCATGATCGGTTTCGATTCGCTGGAGGCGCGCTTTGCCGCCTCACCCTGGCGCGCGATCATCTCGCGTGGCCTTGCGCCGGCAATCGTCGGCCTCGTCTGGTCGAGCGTCTCGACGATTGCTCGCGGGGCGCCGTCGTCGGTTGCCGCCTACGTGACCAGCGCCGTGGTCGTGATCTTGATGCTTCGCACCAAGATCGACGCGCCGCTGCTGATCTTGCTCTCCGGTGGCGTAGGGATCGCGCTCCTCCGCTAAACCGGTTGCGCATTCTTCCGCGAGAAAAAATGGCGGAAACGCCCGGTGACGGCCCGAAAAGAATGGCTATATGACGTCCTTGAACGGCCAGCGTGACCTGCTCGGAGTACGCGTTGCTCTGTTGACGCTCCTAATAGCGGGTTGTTCGGTCTCGAATAATCCCGCGATGCCCGGCGTCGCCGCCTCGTCCGCGGCGAGCGGAACGAAGTCGTCGAATGAGCTCGTAGTGGACAAGTTCACGAGTCCAACGTACGGAAACAATCTCCCGTCACCCCTGACGCCCGACGGTGCGGGCAACTATTATGGAACGACGTCCGTTGGCGGCTTGGGATATGGAACGCTGTACGAGCTTTCTCCAAACGGCCAGGATGGTTGGAGCCAAACCATCCTCCATACGTTCACGAACTATTTAGACGGAGGGTTTCCCGAATTTACGCCGCTCATCTTCGACAAACACGGAGATTTGTACGGCATAGCCCATAATGGCGGCGCGAACGGACTCGGCGTCGCGTTCCGGTTCCGCCGCACGGCGCACGGTTGGGTTGAAAAAGTCCTCCACGACTTTGGCAACGGCGATGCATATCCGTTCAATAACGTGATCGTGGACCGCGCCGGCAATCTGTATGGTACCGACAACGTGTACCACGACGGCGGAGGCATTACCGAAGGCGTCTACGAGATCGGTTCCTCTCGGAGCGGCGGCCAATACAAGATAATTTACGATCTTGGCATGGCCGCTGCCAACGGTGGAGGCGGCGGATTGGTCATGGATCCCAAGGGCAACATCTTCGGACTTTCGAGTGGATTCATCGAACCGGCGATCGTGTTCGAGCTCGAGCGAACGAGCGGTGGTTGGAACTCGGTCGTCCTGTTCAAGTTTAAGCAGATCGCCTCGTACCCCCTGGGCGCTCCGGTGCTCGACAAAGCGGAGAACATCTACGGCACGACGGCAGACGGAGGCTCTGGGCAGCACGGGACCGTCTACAAACTGCGACCTTCAAAAGCCGGACACTGGAAGATGGAAACGCTCTATGCTTTCAAGGGCGGCGCGGACGGCGGTGGACCCTACGCCGGAGTTACCTTCGACGGAAGCGGCAACATCTATGGCACGACGCTCGCCGGCGCGTCGAATTCGGGGACGGTATTTGAATTGACAGCGAACACGCATAGCGAAAAAGTTCTGTGGACCTTCGACGGCAAGGACGGAAGCGCGCCACTCGCTCCCGTCGTTTTGGACGGCGCCGGCAACCTTTTCGGCACGACATCGTCGGGCGGCGGCAATAAGCGCTGCTACGCCAAGGCGGGCTGCGGGAACGTCTTCGAGCTCACTCTATAGGCGCTACGGTGGCGTCGGCCGATCGAAAGGGAACTGCCAGTACGGTGTCGCCGATGCTTGCGGCGGTGGTGTGATCATCGATCCGGTTCCCACTGGTCCGTCGCCCTCGTTCCACACGCTGCCGTCGTCGAAGCGGACCATCTGTACCATGCAAACGATCTTGGACGAAGCGGGTATATTGCTGATCGGCTGCGGCTGACTCGAACCCGTGGGCGCGGCGGTGGATTGGCTAACCGGAATGCCAGGCGCAAACTCGCCCACCTTATCGTCGGTTAGGTTGCCCGCCGTTCGTCCAATCGCGTCGACGATCTCGAAACGGAAGCGCACCTCGGCCGCCGCGCGCTGACTAACATTCGTGAAGTCGACGTCATCTGAAAATGCACTCCCGCTCGGCATCTTCTCCAGCTTGACGACGCATCGGTCGATGGTTATCGGAGCGACGCTTTCCGGGATCGTCGTCTCGATGGGCGTCGACGCGCCGGTCAGCAATGGGACCGATGCGATCGCAGCGATGCAGAGCCACAGTTTGTTTGGCGACAAGGCCACGAAATTTCCACGGCGCACGGCGAGACCCATGCCATAAGTCAGCCGCAACGGGCCGCCCGGGCTGCCGTCGAAGCGTCTGAGGGTGAGTGGAGGCTCTTCAGGCATGTCTCTTGAGCTGTGGAATACAGCGGCGACCGTCGGCACGTTTCTCGTCATCTCGGCGACGGCTCCGGCCGCAATCATCCAACTGCGTCATATGCGCGGCAGCAACCAGATTACGGTCCTCACCGAACTTCGCGCCGTAAGAAGCGCGCGACGTTTGCGAGAAACGCTACCTCGTCGCCGCTCGTCGTATATTCCGTAGAGCCGCTCCCCTGCGCGCGGCTGCCGAGAAGCTCGGCTGTTCGTTCGGCCTGCGTGAAGGCCGGATCGATCAACGCAATGCCGTCGCCCAGGACGGCGCGGAAGTGCGATTCGAGCACGGGATAGTGCGTGCAGCCGAAGATCAGCGCATCGAGATCGAGCGGCAGGTGTCCGCAGACTTCCGCAACCGCGGCGCGCGGCCGCTGGCCTTCGATCGCGCCGGCCTCGACGAGCGGAACGAGCGCCGGCGCCGGAACTTCGACGACGTCGACGCCGCCGACGCGGGCGCGGATCGTTCGTCCGTAGGAACCGGCACCGACGGTAGCCGCGGTCGCAACGACGCCGACGCGTGCATAGCCGCCGCGATCCACCGCGATTGCCGCCGATTCGATCAAGTCAACTACCGGCGCGCGCGTCGTGGGCCAGCCGTAGCGCTCCGCCACGGCGCACGACGTGTTGCAACCCATCACGATCGCATCGACTCCCCGCGCGTCGAGCCGAGCCAAGTTCGCCTGCAGCAGCTTCAGCAGCTCCGCGTGCGTCCGATCGCCGTACGGCACGTTGGCTTGATCGGCGAAAAACACGACGTCGGCCGAGGGCATCCGTTCGCGAACGCGCGCCAATACCGTCAGGCCGCCAAGCCCCGAGTCGAAGAGGCCGATCACTGGTCATCCTTCGACAGGCTCAGGATGACACCGACAGGCTCAGGATGACACCCGAATTATTGGGCCGGTTGATTTGGGACCGGATACGCTTGGGCGTATTGGCCGATGCCGTCGGCGATCTCTTGTGCGACCTTTTGCCGCCACGCGGCCGACGTGAGCAGCGCATAATCGCCCGGATTGGTGAGGAATGCCGTCTCGATCAGCACGGCCGGCATTCGCGCGTGCAGCGTCACGTACAGATGGCTCTTGACGATGCCGTCGTCCTTCGTGCCGTCCGCTGCGAGATGCGATTCGACGAAGTGTGCGAACGCCACATCGTCGGGTTTGGAGATGTAGGTGGTCGTGCCGTACGGTCCGGAGTTGATGAACGCGTTGGCATGAATGCTGACGAACAGTCTCGCGCCGGCCTTGTTCGCGATGTCGTCCCGCGCTTGAAGTTCGTCGTGCGGGCTATCGTTGGGCGCATAGACGTCGACATCGGTCTCGCGCGTCATCCTCACTTCCCAGCCGCGACCGATTAAAATCGCGCGCAGCCGCTTAGCCATGTCGAGCGTCAACTCTTTCTCGGAGACGCCCCCGTGCATCGTGCCGACGTCGCTGCCGCCGTGGCCTGGATCGATCACGATCAGACGCGGATTGGTCGCAACGTAACTACTGCGCGGGCCGAACTTCCAACTCGTATCGTCGGAACTGCCGGTTCCGGGCTCGGATTGCTCGAGCGGCGCCGCGGCTACGGCGGCACTCGCGCCGCCGACGCCGCCGCTCCCCGAACGCACCGCGTCGGCGACATCTTCCGAACCGATTGCCAATCCAAGGCCGTCGGGCGAGGAAGTAAGCGCGATCGACTTCGGGCCGCTGAGCGAAAGCGCGACGCGTACCGTCGTCGAGTCCACTTGCCGCACGCGTACCGAAAGCAGCGGCGCGGGAGCGCTTTGATCGATCGCCGGGCCCTGCAGCTGCGCGTTCTCAATATCGACCCAGAAGCGATTGTCGGGCTCGCGCAGACGGTGCCACTCGTAGGTCGCACTGCCGGTGATTGCAATCGCAACCGAGACGCCGTCGGCCGCGGGTTCGACGGTAACTCCCGTCACGGTCGCCGGCCCGCTTGCCGGAGCGCCCGCCGCAGCGTTCGCCGGCGTGGTATCCGGCGGCGGCTCGGGAGTCGGCGACGCTTCTTCTCCGGCCATTTGCGGCGGGTTCGCCGACGCCGGAGCATCGAACGCGAGCAGAACGTCGCGGCCGTCGGTATTCTGCGGGGCTTCGGCAATCGTCCCCGATTCGAACTGTACGGTAACCAGCGTGCTCGGCTCGCGCAGCGTTCCCGCGTTGGCAATTGTAATGCTTGCGATGCCGCCGGTGCCGACTTGACGCATACCGGCCAGCGTCGTGCCGACACCGTCGAATGCGTACGTAATCGACGCGGAGCTCTCTTGTACGACTCGCGCATGCAGCGTTGCGCCGCCATGCGCGAAGACGGTCACTCGAGAGTCCTCTTGACGCACGTCGAGCGCGGCGAGCTGCGGCTGCAGCACCGCAACGCCGTTCTCTTCGCGCAAAGCCAGATCGAGCGCGCGCAGCACCTCGCGCAACGGCAGGTAGGCCTCATCGCCCACGAGGAAGGGCGCGAAGCTCGCCTGCAGCGAGATCGGGCCGGCATCGTACCGGCGATCGCCGATCGCAAAACTGACCACCATTGGGACGGAGGTGGTAATCAGAACGAAACGCTCGCCGGGCTTCCACGTCAGGAGCGCTCCGGCGTCGCTCAGCAGCGTCGCAAATCCTGGATCGTTCACGCCGATCGCCGGCGCCCCGGCTCGCGACGAAACGTGTGTGAAGCGAATCGCGTGCCCTTGATACGTTGCCGTGAGCGAATCGCCAAACGCCGGAGGCGCGATCGCCAATGCAAGCAGCATCGGCGAGAGCAGCGATGCGAGTTTACCAGTCCGAGCGATGAAGTGGTTGATCCAATTCAAAATTGCCTCCCGGCAGCGTCTCCAGCCGGTTTCCTTCAACGAGTATCTGCACCGCGTCGATGCCTTCGACGCTCGTTATCGTATAGACGAGAGCTTTGAACTCACCATTCTCTCCGAAGGTGCCTGCAGCTTGCTGCTCGAGATTCTTCGAGAGATCGAGCGTTGCCGTCGAACCGTTGACGCTCGCTTCCAGAACTCGCGTTCCGGGCGGAAAGCGAATCGCTTGCACGTCGTTCGGAGGCCCGGCGATCGCCTGGACCGCAGCGTACAACACGACGTTGTGGAGGCGTTCCGCGGCACTTTCGTCGGCTTGACGCGGGCGCATCGAAACCCGCATCTCGGCTAAGGTCTTTCCGTCGAGCTTCGTGTAGTAGATCGGGATGGTCTCGCCGGCGCCGGGCGCACGATGGGAGAGATAGTACCACGTGCCGGCGGCAACGATTGCAAGGAGCACGACGAGGATAGGCAAGCGCGGCGATCTCACGTCGAATCGTATCCTTCGCGAAGGTCGCTCTAAATACTTCCGTCGAACGCTGGCGCGCAATGAGCGCCCGGCTGTGAAGTGGCTGAAGAGGACCGTTGCGAAGGAGCGGCGCGCGCTGGAAACCGCCCGCCGGCGTTTCGTCTCGAAACCAACTGAGAATCGTCTGCACGCGGTTCGCACCGCCGGCCGGCGCTTCCGGTCGCTGCTTGAAGACGTCGCCGAGCTTGCGCCCTCCGCAAAGCTTTTGCGACGCCTCAAGGGTGCGGCCGAGCAGACCGATGCCGCGCGCGATGCAACCATCATCTTGCGGCTTCTCGAGAGCAGCGCGGACCCCGGCGAGCGGCACGTGGCCGAACCGCTCTTGGCCGAGCTGAGCGCGCGCGAAAAAGAGGCGACGCGTCTGGCTCACAAACGTCTGCGGCGAACGCGATTCACCGGATAACTCGCCAACGTGAAACCCGAGCCGGTCCTTCTGCGCGGCGTTACCGACAGCACCGAACTGGCGCGGCGCGTGTTACACACTCGCCTGCGCGAGGTTCGGCGGCTTGCCGGCGGCTTGGAGCGGCGCGATCAACGGGGACTTCACAATTTTCGCATCGCGTGCAAGCGCTTTCGCTATGCCCTGGAGCGCTTTAGCGAACTCGAGCCGTCGCTCGAAGCGCCGGCGAAGTCCTTCGCGCAATTGCAGGATGCGCTGGGCGAAGCACACGATCGCGACGTGCTGCTCTCAATTCTTCCAGCCGCGATGGCGCAGACCGAGCACCGTCTTCGCACCGAGCGTGAGGCGTTCGTGGATCGAGCCGACACGCTCTGGACGCAAGCGCAAGAACTGCTGCTCGCCTGCCCTCTCATCTTTTTCGAAGAAGCTTCTAATCATTCTCGCGAGAGCTTCGGCCCGGACGATGCTAAAAATAAAGCATGATGAAACTCCATAACGTCCTCCTGGCCTGCGCTCTGGGCGCAGGATCGTTACTCGGCGCCACGGCGCCGGCCTCGGCGGCTCACGTTGCCGTTGGAACCGCGCGACCGGCGGCGACGGGCCGGGTGCTCCCGGGCAACCGCTATTACGGAACCGGATACCGCGGCTACGGCTATCGTGGCTACGGCTACCGTGGCTACGGCTATCGCGGCTACGGCTATCGTTACGGCTATGGCTACCCCTATCGCTACGGCTATGGCTACGGTTACGGCTACCCCTATGGCTACGGCGTTACCGTTGGCGTTGGTTACGGCGGCGGCTACGGCTACGTTGGCGGAGGTTATGGCTACGTCGGCGGAGGTTACGGCTACGCGGCCTATCCCGCCGGATATTGGCGTCGCGGATATTGGGCACGTCGTGCCTATTGGCGCCCGTATCGCCGCGCGTATTGGCGCGGACGCGTCCGATAGACTATCGTTCTCATCGTTTTTGAATACGGCTCTAATCGTTCGAGGTTAGAGCCTTCGCCTCAGGGATGGTACAAGGTAAACATGATGATGAAACTTCGTAACGTCTTACTTGCGTGCGCGTTCGGCGCCGGGCTACTCGGGGCCGCATTGCCGGCCGCTGCGCAAGTCTATGGCGGCGTCTACATTCAAACCGCACCTCCGGCGCCGATCTACGAAACGGTACCGGTTGCGCCGGGGCCCGGCTATTTCTGGGTTGGGGGGTTCTGGCAATGGAACGGCTACCGCTATGTCTGGGCTCGCGGTCACTATGCGTACCGGCCGTACGCCGGCGCGGCGTGGCACGCGGGGCACTGGGTGAGCGGACCTCGCGGCTGGTACTGGCGCGCCGGTCACTGGGGTCGCCCGTACTAACGAAATCCATCGAACTTCGCTGAGCTCCACTCAAACATCGCCCACCGGCATCGCACGCACCGGTGGGCGACCTTCATTGTGGCGTTGAACGTCGCGGGCGCACGCAGCTTCGGCGCTCGCTGGGTCCGGTCGATGCGGTTCTCTTTTTCGTCGTCGCGGGCTCGAACTTACGATGGACAGCAGGGGCGGCCGCGGCAGGACCGAGCTCCCTCGCGGTCTGGCTCATTGATCCGAACAAGACGCCGACGGTCGTGAAGGTTATCGGATTGACCGCGCTCGCAAAGCGCTCGAATAGTTTCGGCCGACTACTATTTGACGAACGAATCTTTGCTGAGCTGAAAATCGAAGGATGAGTGCCCCGAGCCGCCGCCTCCCGACGACATCAAGTCGTCGTGAACGGCGTCCGGCACTTCCATCGAACGATCGTAGGTGATCGACACGTCTTCGGCCCGAGTGCTGAACCCGCCGTCGTGAATCTCGGTCTTCTTCACCTCGTGAATCACGACGCGCTTTCCGTCACCCGTGTCGCTGATGGTGAAATCTTCTTGAAGCGAGTACTGCGCCGTCACCGCTTTACGCTGCCAGTGGTGCTGAGCGTCCCACGGCGCCGCCTCCACGAACTGTCGCCCGAGGTAGCTGAGCAGCACCCACTCCGCTTGACTGGGAGCCGGAACGGAGGGACAGGTCACGGCGGTGTTACCGTACACGGTACACGTATAAGCCTGGCGCGTGTGCGGTTCTAGGTAAACCGATTCGGAGATTTGGACGACGAGCGCGCCGTCCGGAGCGATCGACAACACGTCGATGTCCATCGTGCCGTGTCCGCCGTTGCTGCTCGAGATCCCGCGGACACCGTTACTGGTTTCGACGCCGTTTCCAATGCCGTTGAAGTGACGTTCGCTCATACCTTGATGGTCGACGACGAAGGTGTATTCCAAATGCCGAAGCGGCTTCGTGGCCTGCGCAGCGGCGGGGGTGGCCGTCGCGACAGCCAAAGGAGGAGTCTGCCCCGTCAGGCCAACGAACGCGAGAACAGACAGGCACGCGACGCTCTGAGTGATGCGCATACTTTCAGCGGATTTTTTTGCCGTTTCGACCGTCAGACCCTACAGCTCGACCTCGTCGAAGGTTCCGTCGCTATAGAGCTCGTAGCGCTTGCCGTCGGCAAACGCAATGAGCGGGAACTCGCCTTCCGGAAGGTGCCCGCGCCGTGCGGCGTCTACGGGCGCCCACTTGCGCGTGTCGTTATCGAGCGTAAACTCCAGAGGCTGCCCTTGCAGCTCAACGATGACGGTCTTCAACGCCTTCTCCTCCTCCCGCGGCTTTACACGAGGGGCATCCGCATGCCCTTGACGTCGCACTTAAAATCCCGCTGCACCCCCGGTAGTTAAACGTACCTTAATCAAGCGTCCGTAGAATAAATCGCTAAGCTTTGCAACATTTTCTTGCGGACCTCACCCCTGCCACGGCGGCGCTCCTCATCGGAGCGCTGTTGTTAGCCTTCGGGTTCGAGGCCATCAATGGCTTTCACGACACGGCCAACGCCGTCGCAACGGTCATCTACACCAACACGCTCAAGCCGTGGTACGCCGTCGTCTGGTCGGGACTCTGGAACTTTACGGGGGTCGTCGTCTCGAGCGGCGCCGTCGCCTTCGGAATCGTCGCGTTGCTGCCGGTCGAACTCGTCATCCATGCGGGGTCGGCGGCGGGATTTGCAATGGTCTTCGCGCTGCTTTTTTCCGCGCTCATCTGGAACTTCGCCACCTGGTACGCCGGAATTCCGGCCTCGAGCTCGCACACGCTCATCGGATCGATCGTCGGCGTCGGCCTGATGAACGCGGTCCTATCGAAGCATCCGTTCGGCGACGGCGTAAACTGGGGCAAGCTGCACGACACGTTCATGGCGCTCTTCCTCTCGCCGATCATCGGCTTCATTTGCGCGGCGCTGCTGCTGCTCTTGATGAAGGCAATCGTCCGCCAGAAGCAACTCTACG
>DATMKR010000080.1:0-5265 GCA_035571115.1 Candidatus Acidiferrum sp.
ACGAACCCGCCGGCGTTTGTAGCGTGCCATCCGTGTTGCGAACGAAGCGGAAGACCGATTTTCCGTACCAGTCGCTGACATACAGCGCATTCGCTACGAAAAGCCGTGCGCGCGATCGGGAGAGCCTCTGTGCCAGGGAGCTCGATCCACTCGGCAGCGAGCCTCCCCCGCTGCAGCTCGACAACGCGAGACCTAAGAGTATCGAAAAAGCGGAGATTTTCGCGAACGACCGTTGCAGATTCATCGCGCGCCTCCCATCCAACGAGTACAAGCGTGCGCGAGACTTTTCGCCTCGAGAGCTTAACCCCTAGGGGGCCTGTGGTCGCTCGCCTATGCAGCGCGTTAGCGCCGAAGCAGCCGGAATGGCAAGGTGAATCGAAGATAACTTCCCGTGCGCGAGCGACGAAATCTCAAGATCCGCGGTATCGTTCAAGGCGTATTCTTTCGTGAAACGGTCCGCCGCACTGCGCGAGGAGGCGAGGGGTTTTCGGTCACCCCAAGCATCCGCTGATCTATGGGGACGCCCGCCGCGCGATTACTCTTTGTCGGGAATTCGGGGGTCGAGCGGCTGGCGCAAGAAAAACGCCTCATCTAGGGGCGCTTTAATCGGCACGAACGTGCGCGGCGTCTGGTTGAAGTCGAGACAGTCGCCGGCTGGTGACGTAGCGCGTGTGTCCGCGTCCGACAGCTGTGCCAGCCCGAAAGTGTCTTCCGCAAAACGCAGCACGCTCGCCGTCTCGTACTGAACGTGCGAGACGTAATCTTGCTTCGCGTACGGCGAAATGACGATCAACCCAACGCGGAAGCCCAGGCCGTCGTATCCTCTGTGCGGTGGAGGAACGGGATCGTAAAACCCGCCCCAGTCATCCCACTGGACGAAGACGACCGTCGAATCCCAAAACTTGCTCTCGCCCACTGCGTTCACCACCGACGAGACCCACGACGGTCCACCGCCTCCGCCGCAGTCCGGATGATCGGAGTTTGCGCAAAGCGGCGTGATCCAGGTAAAGCTCGCGAGTTTTCCGGCCTTAACGTCCGTTAGAAATCTTTTCTGCGGCGTAAGGACGTCCGTCTTCCAATCCGGTCCGCGAAAGATATGCCGTATGGCTTGATATCCCGACCAAAGGCCGCCAAGCGGAACGCGGTATTGGTTCGTGTAGAACCGCCACGGCAAACCGGCCTTGTCGAGTTCGTCTCCCAGCGTTTCGTAGTTGAAGCACGGCCGCTGCACGCCTCCGTACGTACGGTGATGCTGGATTATCTCTACCTCGTCCGTCTTGTTGCCGCCGCATCCCCAATAGGAAGACGGCACGTCGACGCTCGATTGCGCCTGAGCCGCGATGATGTATTGGTGCGCGACAAAACTCTCGTCGATCTGCGATGCAAACATGTGATCGGCCAACACGAATTCGTGCGCCATGTCCCAATAGGGCTTACTTTCTGAGTGCGGTACGTACGAGTACTGGCCGCCGGGTGATCCGTAGACCTCTTCGTTGTCGAAGCCGTTCATCAGGCAGTGCGTGCCGGGAATCTCACCGGTTCCGTTGCAGTCTACAAACATTGCATGCGCCGAGTGATCCATATCGTACGTCATCTTCAGGGACATCGGCTGCAGCCGGATCCTTTGCCCGTTCGACTCTTTTCCAGTCGACGAAGTGCGGGCCCCGGGATAGCCCTCGAACATATTGTTGAAGCTTCGGTTCTCCTGAATGACGTACACGATGTGACGAATTTTTCCCCTGCCGTTTGCCTCGAGGGACTGCAAGAACGCGTTGTCCGCAACGTTGGGCAGGGGCGCGCGATTCGACGCGGCCGAGCACGACGAAATCGTCAGAACGACGACGAGCGACGCCGCTAGGCCGGAGAGTCGGTTTCGCATTCGTAGCCAATGCTGTACCCCTGCAAACCTTCCTTCCGGTGCGGGCAAAGGGCCGATCGCCCTGCCGCTGCTATAAAACCAGCAGGCAATATGGAGGTAGGTCCGAGAAGAACCCCTCGATCCGACTCACACTAAGGGAGCGATTGTGAATCGATCGTGAAAATGGCTGCGTCGATCGCCGAGCCGGCAATTCCCGTCGTGGCTTACCACCTCGGAAGCAACGGTTGCGTTGGCTTCCTCGTACTGCCGCTCTCAGATCAACTCTATTAAGGAGCATATGTGAAATTCCTAAAATTTGCGGCACCGCTCGTCGCGGTGCTGGCGTTCGCCGCTTGTAGTTCAGGCGGATCTTCGAACGTACCCACAGGTGCCGGCACATCCCTGATGGGTCAGTCGGCATTCGGCCAAGCCCCTGAGTGGCAGGCGAAACATCTCGCGCATGCCGCCTGCCCACAAGTCGTCGGCAGGCCGACCTGCCTGGCGCTCATCTCTAATAGAAACGGGATATCCCCGCTCTCCGGCTGCAATCCGTCCTCAACCTGTGGCTTCACGGCGACCCAGCTCGAGGAGGCCTACAATCTCACCGGCTCGTTAGGAAAAGGATCGGGACAGATCGTCGCCGTCATCGAGGCCGGCGATGACCCGGACGCGGCCACAACGTTCGCGGGATACCGTAGCCAGTACAAGCTCGGAACCGGCACGATGGTGAAGTACAACGAGGACGGACAACAGAGTAACTATCCTCCAAGTTGTGAGGACTATGGCTGGTGTGTGGAGACGGACCTCGACATCGAGATGATCTCTGCTGCATGTCCGAAATGTACGGTGTACCTCATGGAAGCCAAGGATGGCTCCACGATCAGCGACTTCGAACAAGCCGAAAAGGAAGCCGTCAAGCTCGGCGCGACGATCCTCAGCAACAGCTGGATCTGCTACGGCAGCGGCGATTGCGGCGACTCGAACTTCTCGAGCTACTTCGATGCGAAGGGTGTCACGTATCTCGCCGCATCCGGCGACGAGGGGTATAACAACATCGGCGGCCCGTCGGTACTCGCCAGCGTCATCGCCGTCGGCGGAACCCAGCTTGAGGTAAGCGGTTCAAAGTTCACTGAATCGGTCTGGAACGGCGCGGGCGCCGGCTGCGCCGACGCCGCAGAGGTCGGAACCGCTATTCCGAAGCCCTCATGGCAAAAAGATCCCGATTGCACCAGTCGCACCGACGCCGACGTTTCGTCGGAGGCCGGTGTCTCGCCGGGTGTTGCTGTATACAGCGCTCTCTACGGCGGCTGGGGTGAGGTTGGCGGCACCAGCGTAGCCTCACCGTTCACCGCCGGCGTCATCGGCCTTGAGGGCAATGCCACCAAGCTGAACGCAGGTGAGGGCTTCTGGAAACTCAAGAAGAAGGCGCTCAAGAAGGACCTTCACGACATCACGTCCGGTACCGATGGTTCCTGCAACGACGAATATCTCTGTACCGCTGGAACCAAGCAGTTCAAGACCTACTCCGGCCCGGGCGGCTGGGGCACTGCCAACGGCATTAAAGCGTACTAAAGACCCGTACGAAGCCGAATCCCAAGAAAGGCGGGCGCACACGCGCCCGCCTTTTGTAAATTCATTGCTCGTCGGGAATTCGCAGGTCGAGCGGCTGATGCAAAAAAAATGCCGCATCCTCGGGGGCCGTGATCGGCACGAACTTGCGCGGCTTCTGGTTAAAGTCGAGACAATCGCCGGCGGGCGACGTAGCGCGCATATCGGCGACCGACAGCTGCTCGAGCCCGAACAGATCTTCGGCAAACCGTAACACACTCGCCGTTTCGTACTGAACGTGCGAGACGTAGTTCTTCCTCGCGTACGGCGAAATGACGATCAACGGAACGCGGAAGCCTAAGCCGTCGTAATCCTTGTGCGGCGGAGGAACGGGGTCGTAGAAGCCGCCCCAATCGTCCCACTGGACGAAGATGACGGTCGAATCCCAAAACTTGCTCTGCCCTACGGCGTTTACGACCGATGCGACCCACGACGGGCCGCCGCCTCCGCCGCACAGCGGGTGATCGGAGTTCTCGCACAGCGGCGTGATCCACGTAAAGCTGGCCAATCTTCCGGCGGCGACGTCGCTGAGAAATCGGCGCTGTGGCGTAATCACGTCCTTTTTCCAGTCGGGCCCGTGAAGAATGTGTCGGACCGCTTGATATCCCGACCAAAGTCCGCTCGTCGGCACCCGGTATTGGCTCGTATAGAAACGCCACTCCAAGCCGGCACTATCGAGTTCGTCCCCGAGCGTTTCGTAGTTGAAGCAGGGCCGCTGCGAAGGTCCGAATCTGCGCGTCTGCGTGATCGTCGAGACGTAGTCGGTCTTGCCGCCCCTGCAGCCCCAAGAAAAGAGCGGCACGTCGACGCTCGATTGTGCCTGAGCGGCGATGATATATTGATGCGCGACGAAACTCTCGTCGAGCTGCGATGCAAACATCCGGTCGGCCAAGACGAATTCGTGCGCCATGTCCCAATACGGTTTGCTCTCTGCGTGAGGCACGTACGCATAGGGGCTACCGTTCGGGTTTCCGTAGATTTTTTCGTTGTTGAAACCGTTCATCCGGCACTTCGTGCCGGGAAGCTCCCCCGTTCCGTTGCAAGCGATGAACATACCGAACGCGGAGTGATCCATCTCGTACGTCGTTTTCAAGGAAATGGGCTTCAATCGGACCTTGCCACCGGAAGAGTCTCGTCCGCTCGGTGTGGTATCCGCCCCGGGATATCCCTCAAACATGTCGTTGAAACTGCGGTTCTCCTGAACGACGTAGACGATGTGGCGAATCTTTCCGGCGCCACTTCCGTCCAGCGATCGCGGGAACGGATAGCCCCAGGCGAAGGGGACCGGCGACGCTTTGGGGGACGAACACGCCGAAAACGCGCCGACCGCGCCCCAAAAAACCGCCGCAGCGAAAAGCCGCTTTCTCATGAATATCAACTGCCCCGCGCCCGAAAAGCTTCCTTCCGGCGGCCCGACTAGCAGGCGATGTATAGGTCGAATCGTGAAAGAGTACGGTCCCCAAACCAACTTCCCGAAACCAACATAAGGAGTACCAGTGAACCGAACCTTTAAACTGCTCGTGCCGCTCGCAGCGGCACTGGCGATCGCCGCTTGTAGCGCGGGCGGCTCGCCGAATATGCCCAGCAGCGCCGGCTCATCTCAATTGGGATCGGCGGTCACTCACATCCCCGAATGGCAAGCTAAGCACCAAGCGACGGCCGTCTGTCCGGAAGCCGTGGGCAAGCCGGTCTGTCAGGTGCTGCTCGAGCACCCGGGCCCGAGCCCGCTCAATTGCTCGCCGCCGGCAGGCTGCGGTTGGGAGCCAAGCCAGCTCGAAGCCGCCTATAAGCTGACCCCG
>DATMKR010000081.1:0-3220 GCA_035571115.1 Candidatus Acidiferrum sp.
GCTCGGGAAGGTTCGACGGCAGCCAAGGCGGTGGCGGCGGCGGCGGGTCGTCGTACGTCGAGCACCGCGCAATCACGTCTCGCATGTGGACGGGCTGGAGAGCAAGTGGCGACGGCAACGTCATGTTCCTTTGGAACTGAAATGCGCGTTTGCACCTACGTCATAGCAACTCCGGGCTATCGGCCGATTCACTTCTTCTAGGGCTTAGACTTCTTGAGCAGCCTCAGTCTTACCATCGATGATTTACGAGAGGCGGCGCGACGCCGCGTGCCGCGTGCGTTCTTCGAATATGCCGATGCCGGCTCGTACTCGGAATCGACCCTGCGTGCAAACCGCGCCGATCTGGAACGCATCACGTTACGCCAGCGCGTTGGGATCGACGTTGCCCAACGCGACCTCACGACAATGATCGTAGGAGAACCGGCGTCGCTGCCGCTCGTGTTGGCGCCGGTCGGCTTGTGCGGCATGCAAATCGGCGACGGAGAAATCCTGGCTTGCCGCGCCGCGCAGGCGGTCGGCATCCCGTTCTGCCTCAGCACGATGTCGATCTGTTCCATCGAAGACGTCGCGGCCGCGGTCGAGAAGCCGTTTTGGTTCCAGGCTTACGTCATGCGCGATCGCGCTTTCGTGCGCGAGATGATTGAACGCGCAATCGCAGCGCACTGCAGCGCGCTCGTCGTGACGCTCGACCTCAACGTCCTCGGCCAGCGCCATCGTGACATCAAAAACGGTCTCGCCGTACCGCTGAGGTTCACGCTCAGAAATCTTCTCGACGTCGCGACAAAGCCGACCTGGGCTCTTAGCGTACTGCGTGGGAAGCGCAGAACGTTCGGCAACGTCGCAGGCCACGTACGAGGCATGGACGACGTGACGAGCCTCGCGGCATGGATTTCAAAACAGTTCGATCCGAGTCTTGATTGGAAGGACGTCGAGTGGATCCGGAGTCTGTGGAGCGGGAAAATGATCCTCAAGGGAATCATGGATCCGCAAGATGCGAAAATCGCGCGGAGTATCGGGGTCTCCGCGATTGTCGTTTCGAACCACGGCGGACGCCAGCTCGACGGCGCGCCGTCGTCGATTTCAGCGCTTCCGGCGATCGTCGAAGCCGTGGGATCGGACGTCGAGATCATGATGGACAGCGGGATCCGCAGCGGCCAGGACGTGCTCCGCGCCCTCGCGCTTGGCGCTCGCTCGTGCATGATCGGACGTGCGTACATCTATGGTCTCGGCGCTGCGGGCGAGGCGGGCGTCATGAAAGCGATTGACATCATTCGCGACGAGCTCGATACCTCGATGGCGCTTACCGGAACGAGATCGGCGTCGAATGTGGACCCGAATGTGATCGCCGCGATTTCGTGAAATGCTCCAAGGCCGTCGAAGTCTGTTGAGAGACCGACGCCTCACGACTGGAGGGCGCGGTAAACGACCTCTTGCGACACCACCTCGGGCGGCCGCATTTCGGTCCGGCTACGCTGGCGGTGCATCATGCCGACGCACAGGACGTCGTTTTCCGGATCGATCCAAAAGAAGCTGCTGAAAGCGCCGCCCCATTCGTAGGTCCCGCGTCCCACCGGGCGCCCCGCACGCTGGGGATCCAAGCAGACCAGGCCGTTCATGGCGTAGCCATTTCCGTGGCCGACCACATAATGAAGAACGCCGCGCCGAGTCTCCTGGAAATCGTCTGGCAGGAGGTTCGAAAGCATTAGATCGACCGACTCGCGCTTGAGCACTCGCGCCTCGCCCAGACTGCCGCGATTCAGCAGCATGCGTGCGAAGCGAGCGAAATCCATCGCGGTCGACTTAAACGAAGTCCCACCCATCGGGAAGATAGATTCCCGGCGCTCCTCCGCCGTCGCGCCCCGCAGCTGGCCGGTTTCGGTGTCGGTGACGTGACCCCGCACCAGCCGGCGCGTTTGTTCATGCGATAGGGCGAAGGCGGTGTCGCGCATGCCCAGAGGTTCGAACACCCGCTGCTTCATGAATAAGTCGAACCGCTGGCCGGTCAGCCGCTCGACAATTTCCGCCTGCAGGTCGGTAGCGACACTGTATTGCCAGTCCTGACCGGGCTCGTAGGCAAGGGGCATTCTGGCGTAACGGTCGATCAGTTCAGTCAGCGAGCGGGCACTCGACCAGTCCGTGACCTGTAGGAACCGCATCATCTCATCGGGGGTCTTGCCGAAAGAGAACCCGGCAGTGTGCGTGAATAATTCGCGGATCGTGGGTTCGCGCGTCGCCTCGCTCCCCGCCCGCTTGGCGATGCCCTTGAACTCGGGGAGGTAGAGAGAAACCGGATCATCGAGCTGCCACTTCCCCTCCTCGTGTAGAAGGAGCATGCCGACCGCTGTCAACGGTTTCGACATGGAGAATAGAGTGAAGATCGAGTCCGGGTGCAGCGGAAGCTTGGTCTCGATATCATCGAAGCCGATGGTGTGACCCAACACCAGCTTGTCGCCGCGCGCCATGATGATCACGGCCCCAGGATGGTCTCCGTTAGCGACAAGGGAGTCGAAATACAGCGGCAGTTCTGACAAGACCTCGGCCGAGAAGCCGGCGTCACTGGCGGGAACCGGCGTGAACCTGAATGCGGCCATCATCACTTCTCCCTTTGATCGCGGCCACGCCGAATCGGCGCCCCGCGGTAGGTTCGCGCTTCGCGCGCTGAGGGCGGGGCGCATTCGTCATCAGCAGTTCTCGCCCCTCGGGTGCACGCGTGTATTCGATTGGCTCAACGAGCGCAGGGTATGTCGCGGTTCGGCTCAGGGCTGGTAGCGCCAACGCGTAGTCCCTGTACTCGTTCGTACCGTTGCGCTATCGCGAGCAAAAATCTGCGTTAAACTTGGGCCCGGCTGCGCAGAAGTTGTTCCAGTTCGATCGCGTCGGCCTTCACTCGGGTACTCGGCAAAATTTCGGCCTGCGCGTTTAACGTGCACAGCAGGCCCTCCGCAGTTCCGTAACGCTCGGTCAGGCGGCCTGCCTCGCGAATATGCTCGCGTGCGGCAGCCATGTCGCCGAGCCTGGCGTACGACTTCGCAATCAGCCGGTGCGCATCGCTCATGCCGCGTCCCACACACTGCTCCTCGTATCCGCGCAGGGACGCCTGCGCCTCTTCGAGTGCTTTCGCGTTCTCGCCCAGCTGGAGGAGTGACGATGCGACGAATGCGTGCCAGGTCGGTATGTCCCGCCGGGGGCGGCGACGTCCCGCGCCGTGCGCTTGACTTAA
>DATMKR010000082.1:0-41032 GCA_035571115.1 Candidatus Acidiferrum sp.
AAGTGTCCCGGAGAGTGCTCGCCGTAACCGTTGCTCGCAAAACCGTTGGCGGTCGTGAAGACGGCTTGGCCACTCGCAATGATATAGAGAACGCCGCCGGCGAGGATACCGCCGATCACCTGTGCCACGATGTATGGAATAACGTCACGACCGTTAAAGCGGCGCGCCGCCCAAAGCCCGACCGTGACGGCCGGATTGATATGACAACCCGAAATGCCGCCGATCGCAAAGGCCATCGTAAGCAACGTAAGGCCAAAGGCCAGGGCGACGCCCGCGAACCCGATCCCAAGATTAGGGAAGGCCGCCGCAAGCACGGCGCTGCCGCACCCGCCCAGAACGAGCCAAAACGTACCGATGAGTTCGGCGGTGCACCGTTTAGAAAGAGGCATATTTCGAGCTCCTTATCTACGCCTACAAAGAGTAGGCCGTGCGTCCGTTCGCTTTCCTAAAAGTCGGTGCTTTACCCTTCTCTTGCGAGCATTTCACGATAGATTTCCACCACGCGTTCGATGGTGTCGATATCTGCCGGCGATTTGTCGTCGCGTATCCGAACTATACGAGGAAATCGCAGCGAAAAGCCGCTCTCGTGCAGATCGCTTTCAGCGATAATGTCAAATGCGACTTCGAGAACGATCTTCGGCTCGACCGGGATCTCGTGGGAGCGCGCTTTTGCGCGCCGCCGATCGAGCGGCAGGCGGTGATCGAGAAACCACGGCGTGAGCGCGGCGATCTCCGAGTCGGCAAGGCCGGAGTATGCCTTACCGATCGTAAGCAGCGCGCCGCGTTCCCCGCTCACCGCGAAGGTGTAGTCGGAGAGAACCGCCGATCGCTTTCCATGCCCCCATTCCACCGCGACCACGACGACGTCGAGCGTCGAGAGCTCACGCTTGAGCTTGAGCCACCACTTTCCGCGCCGCCCGGGCATATACGGTGCGGCGGCGCGCTTGAGCACGAGCCCCTCGTTGCCGTGCGCACGCGCCGCTTCAAACCGCTCGTTCACCTGCGCCGGCGTCGATTCGTCAAAGCGGTCGAATGGCGATAGCTTCAGGTGCGCACCCGCGGCGAAGAGATCGGCAAGCCGCTCGCGCCGCCGCGAGAGCGGCTCGTCGATCAGCAGATCGCCGTCGAGTGCCAAGAGGTCGAAGACGATGTAGGCAACCGGCACCTCCGCGAGCAGCGACTGCTCGACGATTTTGCGCTGGAGACGCGCTTGGAGGGTGCGAAAGGGCTGCACGCGTTCGCCGCGGATCGCGACGATCTCGCCGTCGAAGATCGCATCCCGCGTGAGCGTTGCAAGCGCCGCGGTCACTTCGGGGTAGGCGGCGGTCACGTCGTTGAGCCTACGTGAAAATAGGGCCACGTGCCCGTCGCGGAGGTGCGCCTGTATGCGGATGCCGTCGAATTTGTCCTCGACCAGCCATGTATCGCCCGCGAGCTCCGCATAGGTTTCGCCGTACGAAACCGGCGTGGCCAGCATGAAGCCGATCGCCGTGCCGTACTCGACACGCAGCTCGTCCAGCGAGCCGCTCTTGGCCGCCAACGCCGCGGCACCAACGTCGCCGCAGGCCATCAGGCCTCGGCGAACCGCACCGGCTTCGGCGTCGAAGGCACTCGCGATTGCATCGAGCACGAGCCCTTCGCGTAATCCGACGCGCAAATCCCCGGTGATGATCTTGACGACGTAGGTCGCGACCAACGAATCGTCGCAGGCGCGCAGAATGCGCTCGAGGACTGCCTCGCGCTGCCGGTTCGCACGTTTTCCAGATGCCTGCGCGACTTCGCCAAACAAGGCGTCGAGCGTTGCGGGCGTGAGGCGATCGGAGAAAAGCATCGCATCGACCGGCGGCCGCACCAGGGGACCGAGCGCGGCCCCAAGATCGCCCGTCGCGCGATAGCTCGAGCCCAGCGCCGCGTCGTCGAAGCCCCAAACCCGTCGAGCGACCTCGACGATCGTCCGTCCGCCGATAGACAGCTTCCGCCGATCGCGCGCCGCGAAGGGATTTCCGGTAAAGAAGCGCGCTGCTGCGATCAAGTCTGCATCGTCGAGCGTGCGAAAATACGACGCAAGCACCGCTACCTTTTCGAGTTTTCCGGGACTCGACGCAATTTGCTGCGCCGTTTGAGCAAACCGCTCCATTGTAGCGCCCGAGATTTACACGCCGCGCCCGCTCAGACGCTTGAAATACTCGTACGTTGCACGGATGCCATCGGGCAGATCCGTCGATGGCGCCCAACCGAGCTCCAAACGAGCCCGCGTCGCGTCGAACTGTGCGTCGCGCGCGTCGCCGGGGCGCGCCGGGGCGTGTATCACCGGCGCTTCAAAACCGGTTATTTCTACTAAACGGCGATAGATTTGATTGACGCTCGTACGGACTCCCGTCCCGATCACGTAACAGCCGCCCGAACCGCGTTCGAGCGCGGCGAGGTTCACGCGCGCGACATCCTCCACGAAGACGTAGTCGCGCGTCTGGTCACCGTCCCAATCGATGCGGACGGGCTCGCACGCGAGAAACTTTCCGATGAAAATGGAAATCACGCCGGCCTCTCCGTTGGGATCCTGCCGAGGACCGTAGACGTTGCCGTAACGCAACGCCGTGAAGTCGAGGCCTCGAGAGGCCTGGTAAAAGCGTAGATAGTGTTCGCCAACCATCTTCGTGATGCCGTATGGCGAGCTCGGATGCTGCGGCGTATCGTCCGTGATCGGCAGCCGTTCGGGCGTGCCGAAGGTCGCACCGCTCGAAGCGAAGATGACTTTTCTTACGCCGGCTTTTTGCGCGAACTCGAGCACGTTGAGCAGCCCGATCACGTTGATTTGCGCGTCGTAGAGCGGGTCTCGCACCGAGATCGCGACGGAGTGCTGCGCGGCGTGATGGCTGACGACCTCCGGTGCGAAATCGGCGAAGACCCGGCCGATCGCCTCATCTCGAACGTCCATGTGAACGAGCGAGACGTTCTCCGGAACGTTCGCGCGCCGGCCGCCACCGTGTTCCCAAAGCGAATCGATCACCAACACGTCGTGACCGGCCGCACGATAGGCGTCGATGACATGCGATCCGATGAAGCCGGCCCCTCCGGTTACGGCGATACGCATTTCGCGCTCTCTAAATCGCGCGAGCTAGCCACAGCGGCGAGTCGTCGCAGGGGAACGCTCGTGCCGAGCGGAGTCGAAGCGCCGATGCCATTGTGGGGGCTCCTTTGCTTTGCGAGCGTTAGCGTGCTGGGAACGTTGGCCGTTATGCCGTTGGGTCCGCAGGGTCGTCCCTTAGAAAGCCTTGGTTTCGCCGCGGTTGCGGTTTACGTTTCTTTCGGCCGCGAAGCGCCGCGATTTCGCGCCGCGTTATTGGTTGCCCTGGTCGCCGCGGCAGGCAACGCCGCATTCCATCAGCGCAACCAAAAGGACATCGCCGAGCACCGCACGGCGCGCTATGCTGCGACGCTCTTGGAACGCGAGAATGAAGGCGACGGTTCGTCATCGCTTACGCTCGCGCTCGACAACGGCGCGGTGGTGCAGGCGCGCGTACGCGACGAGGTTCCCCCGGCGGGCGCGCGGTTGATCGTACGCGGACGGCTGGGGCCGTTTGACGAGGCGCGAAATCCCGGCGAGCCAAGCGAACGCGAAATAGAGCAGGAGCGCGGACTGGACGGCCGCCTCGATTCGGCCGTCATCGTTTCGGTTCTTGGAGCGAGTTGGGACGCTCGCATTGCGCTCGCGCGCGCGCACGAGTGGGCTCACGTTGCGCTGCGCGAGCGTCTCGGCGAACCTGCCGCCTCCGTCCTGGCAGGTGAGCTTTGGGGAGAACGGTCGTCGTTGCCGCCGGCGCTGCACACGGAGTTCCAGGAAACCGGTACGGTGCACATCTTAGTCACCGCCGGTCTACACATGGGCGCGGTGACCGCGCTCTGCCTTCTGGTGCTGCTCTTTTTCGGTCTGCCGCGTTGGTCGACGTGCCTGATTGCCGTCGCGCTCGTCTGGGGCTTCGTTTGGTGGAGCGGTTCACAGCTGCCCGCGCAGCGCGCCGCGACGATGGCAACTGCGGTGCTTGCGGCGCGAGCCTGCGGACGCGCGACCTTTTCGTGGAACGCGTTGGGAATCGCCGCCGGCGTCATCGCATTCCTGCGCCCGCAGAGCGTCGCCACGGCATCATTTGCCCTGTCGTTTTCGTGCGTTGGCGCGATCTTTGCGTGTGCCGGCCCATTGGAGCGCTGGATCGAAGCACGAGTCGCCCTGCCGCAACGCGTACGCGAAGCGCTTACCCTCACGCTCGCCACGCAGCTCGGAACGTGGCCGCTCGGCGCAGCCGTCTTCTTGCAGTTTGCACCGTACGCGGTCGCGGCGAACTTCGCGATCGTCCCGTGCGTGGCGCTGACGATGGCGTTAGGTGCGGCGACTCTCGCACTGTGGTGGTGCGCCCCTTTGGCCCAAGCCTGCTCGAATCTCAACTCGTGGCTGCTCGCGTGGATCCTGGGCGTCGTGCAAACGGTGAGCCAACTTCCCTACGCGGTATTGCCGATGACGCCGGCTCCGGCCTGGTGCATCGCCGCCTACGACGCCGCACTTCTCGCAGCGCCCACGCTTTGGCGGCGGAATGCGCAAACCGTTGCGATCGCAGCGCTGGTTTTGGCGACCTCCTACGTGTTGTGGCCGCCGCGCGCGCTCGACGGACGGTTGCGCGTGACGGTGCTCGACGTCGGACAGGCCGATGCGATCGTCATTCAAACGCCGCGCGGTCATGCGTTGATCGTGGATGCCGGCGGACGGCTCGAGCGCGGCTCGCAGGGCGACGACTCCGTCGCCGAGCGGGTGGGCGAACGAACCGTCGTGCCGTTTCTGTTGCGGCACGGCATCCATGCCGTCGACGCACTGATCCTCTCGCATCCGCATGGCGATCATGCCGGCGGCGTGGCGCCGGTGCTTCGGCACATGCCCGTCGGGCAGTTCGACGACGGCGGTCAGTCCTATGCCGGCCACGCCTATCGCGACGCGGTCGCAACGGCTCGGCGTGAAGGCGTGCCGATCCTCTATCCCCGCGCCGGAATGCAGTGGCGTACCGACGATGGCGTGACCCTGCGATTTATCGGGCCTTCACTCCCCTTCATCGAAGGCGGCAACGCGATCAACAGCAATTCCATCGCGTTCGTCCTTGCATACGGGCGATTTCGCATGCTCTTCACCGGCGACGCCGGCAGCGAGTCGGAGGAACGGTTTCTGCAAGAGAGGGTCGATCTTCACGCCGACGTTCTCAAAGTCGGACATCACGGCTCGGCCTACGGCTCGTCGCCGCAGTTCATCGCCGCCGTCGCCCCGCGCTATGCGATCATTTCCGTGGGGCGTCACAATCTCTTCGGACATCCCGCACCCTCGACCCTGGCAACGCTGCAACGTTTCGGCGCACGCATTCTTCGCACCGACGAAGACGGCGCGGTTACGGTTATCACCGACGGTGCGAACATCGCGGTCTCGACGATGCTGCCGAAGAAAAGCTAATCGGGCCGTTCCAGCGACGCGCGGTCCCATTTCGCGAGATTCGCCGCCGCCTCGTACGTCGAGTTAAAGAAATCGAGCACCGTGCCGTCGGGATCTGACGACGCGCGTACGCTCTCGTACGGAAGCAGAAACTCGCGCAGCCGATCGGTCCAGTATCCCGGCGGCGCGACGTTCGCTTGCGCAAAGCCCGGCGGCTCGGGATAAGCGTACGCGTAGAACGACGCTTCGATTCCCGGACCACCGGGCCAAAAGCCGACGCTCTGCTCTTCCCGAGAGTAGGCTTCGCGCGTCACCCAGTCGGGCAAATTCGGAATGCCGCCGGGATGCGGCGGCGCACGGCGTCCCGAGAAGCGCGTGACCGCCAGATCGAAGCTGCCCCAAAAGAAATGCACGGGACTCGCCTTACCAAGAAACGGCGCGCGAAACTCCTTGCAGAGCCGGTCGGCTTGGAGCAGCGCGCGGAAGAAGCGCTCGACGTAGGCCGTGTCGTATGACGCGTGGACCGTGTCTTCGTCGAAGCGCACCGCATCGGCGACTTCGTTGGGCATCGTGTTGATTCGGATGTCGAAGTCGAGCGCCCGCAGCCCATCCATGACGCGGCGATAGAACTCCGCGACGGTCATCGGCTCGAGCGAAAAGCCGCCGCTTTCGCCGTCACAACCGCGGAGCTGCAAGCTCGACCCCAGAAAATCGAAGTCGATCGACAGCCACCGGCCGCCGGAATACGGCATAGCCGCCGTCGTCAGACCGCGCGGCGTGACGTAGAGCGCGACGTTCCACCAATGGTTGACCAGCGGCTCCAACTTGAGACGGATTTTCCCAACGATCTGCGTCCAGAGATGCAGGGTCGCAAGCGTGTCCTTCCACTCGTCGTACTTGAGCGCGGGCCAACGATCCATCGCAATCAGCCTCGCGCGGGCACGATCGGCAGCTCGATCTGGTTAGGATCCGCCTCGCCGTCGAGGGACGGCGGCCGGAAGTGCTGCGGAGCGAAGCGCAGATACATAATCGGGATCAAGATCAGCGTGAGAATCAACGAGCTCGACAAACCGCCGATCACGACGATCCCCAGCGGTCGCTCGGCCTGCGAGCCGGGATCGAGCGCGAGCGCCAGCGGCAGCATGCCGGCGATCATCGCGACGGTCGTCATCACGATCGGGCGGAACCGCGCGTGCGCGCTCTCTTCGATCGCTTCCAACTTGCTCATTCCTGCTTCTCGCAGCTGATTTGCGAAGTCCACGAGCAGGATTCCGTTTTTCGCCACGAGCCCGACGAGCAAGATCGCGCCGATCATCGAGAATAGGTTCAGCGTCTGGTGCGTCAGCGCGAGGGCGCCCAGGGCGCCCACGACCGCGACGGGCACCGTGAACATGATGATGAAGGGCGTCACGTAGCCGTTGTAGAGCGCCACCATCAACAGGTAGACGAGCAGGATTGAGAGCGCCAGCGAGATGCCCATCTCCGTGACGGTATCGTTAACGTTCTCCTGATTGCCGCCCGCGACCGGTGCGACGGTGACGTTCTTGGGGAGGTTGAGCCCGCGCAGTCGCCGCTCGAAACTTCGCTGTACGTTCGACAGGATCGCTCCCGGTGCGACGTTCGCTCCGATCAGTACGACGTTGCGGCGGTTGATGCGCATGATCAAGGGCGGCGCAGGCGACATCACGAGCTTAGTGATGTCGCCGACGCGGACGATCGACCCATTGTTCGCGCGAATCGGAATCGCAGCGATCTGACCCAGCGAGACCAGGTCGCTCTCGGGATAGATCACCTGCACGTCTTTGAGACCTTCCGGCCCGGTGAACTGCGTCGCCGTGTCTCCGCCGAAGGCTGCGCGCACGGCCGTCGACGCCGTGCCGATGCTTGCATCGAGTGCGCGCGCGTTCCCGCGTTCGAACTCGACCTCGACCTGGGGCGCGTTGTCGGTCAGCGACGTCGTTGCGTCGATTGCACCGGGGGTGCCGGCGAGTGCGGCGTACGCGCGGGCGGCGGTGGGCCCCGGATCGGCCGTCAAGCTGGAAACGACGTATGCTATTGGTTGCGCTATGCCGCCCGACGGATCGGTTGCCGGCACCGCGACGACGTTCGCACCGGGCAAGAGCCGGCCGATCCTCGATCGCAGGTTCGTAACCCAATAGGACGTCGAGTGCGATCGGCCATCCTTCAGAAAGAGATGAATCTGGGCGATCGCGCCATTGTTGATGTAACCGCTCACTTCCCCCTGATAGGCGCCGGCTATCGACGTTTCCGACTGCAAGTCGGCAACGCCGTCGACGAGTCGCTCCGCTCGAAGGACGGCTTGTTGCGTGGCCGTTAGGGGCGTTCCCGTTGGAAAGCCGATGTTCACGAAGATCTCGCCCCGATCGACCGGCGGCATATACTCGAAGCCGACGATTCCGAGCGGAATAAGCAGTAACGCGAGGACGAGGCTCCCGAACGCGATCCATACGACCAGCGCGCGGTGCTCGAGGCCCCACGGGAGCGCGCGCCGCGTGTACCAGCCGCGCACTCGATCGAATCCATGGCCGAACCGGTCGACGATCCGCCACGGTTTCCACCTCGAGTAAAGCGCCCAGCGTCCGGCCAGCGCCGGCGTTACGGCAAACGAAACGAAGAGTGAGGTCAGCGTCGCGACCGTGACGACGAGGCCGAACTCGCGCAAGAAAAGACCGACGGAGCCAGGCAAGAACGAGATCGGCGCAAAGACGACGACGATAACCAGCGTGATCACGATCGTCGCCACGCCGATCTGAGTCAATCCATTGATCGCGGCAAGCCGAGGCTCTTCCCCTTCGGCGTGATGGCGTTCGATGTTTTCGAGTACCACGATCGAATCGTCGACGAGGATACCGATCATCAGCGTCATCGCCAGCAAAGAAACGGTATCGAGTGTAAAACCGACCACTCGCATCGCTGCCAGCGTCACGAGAAACGAGGCCGGAACCGAAATCATTACCACGATGGCATTGCGCCACGAGCGCAGGAAGAAGAGCATGACGATCGCCGTGAAGATAATTCCTTCGATAAGCGTTCGCGTTACGCCCGAGAGCAGCTCTTTGGTGTAGGTCGACTGTACGCTGAGCACCGAGAAGTTGATGTCCGGGTACTGGGCGCGCAGCGCTGGCAGCGCCGCAAGAACCGCATTCGAGGCGGTAACCTCGCTCGCGCCGGCGGCCTTCTGCACGTCGAGCTCGACCGTAGGCTTTCCATTGGTGTACGCGTAGACGCGTTGCGTCTCATAGGCATCCTGCACGTTGGCGACGTCGCCGATCCGGTAGAGCCGCGCCGATGCGCTCCAGGGGTACACCGAACCGCTCGAGCTCGAACTCGAAGCGGTCGTGGAGTTGCCGAGCAGGAGTTGTGCAACCGTCGGCACGTCGGTAATATCGCCGCGAATGTCGAGGTTCGTTTCGCGATTGGGCTGATAGACGATGCCGCCCGGCGCGCGGACGTTGTTGTTCGCAACGGCATTGATCACGTCGGTCAGCGTGAATCCCGAAGATTGCAGCGCCTGCGGTTTGACGTTGACCTGAATCGACGCGGTCACGGCGCCGTTCTCCTGAACGTACGAAATGCCGGGAACCTGTTCGATGGCCGGCACGACCGTGTTGGTAACGATCGCCGAGAGGTCGCCGAGCGAAAGCGTCGAGGACGATGCGCTCAACGAGACGACAACGGCTTCGCTCGGATTATAAATCGAGATCTGCGGCGTCGGCAGGTCGCTGGGAAGCTGGTGCAGCGAGTTCTGGACGCGCCCCTGCACTTGAACGAGATCGGTGTTCTGATCGGACGTCAGCGAAAAGACCGCCACGATCGAGGCCTGCCCCGGCTGGATCGACGTTTCGATATAGCTCAAGTCCGGAGCCCCGGCGATCTGGTCCTCGAGCGGCCGCACGATCGCGTCGCGCATCTCCGTCGTCGAAGCGCCCGAATACGTGAGCAGCACCTGGATGGATGGAACGTCGTAGTTCGGGAGCTGCTGTTTGACGAGGTTGAAGCCGGCGATCGATCCCGCGAGCAGCACGAGCGCAAGGAAGACCGTGACCAGCGTCGGCCTGCGGACGAACAGCCGAGTTAACCACATGCCTAAACGCCCGCCACCGGAGAGTACCGCATCGGCGCCGAGGCCGGCTCGGTCGTGCCGCGCGGCTTCGGCCCCAGCCACATGAACATCACCGGCACCAGCACCAGCGTCAGTAAGAGCGAGCTAATTAGACCTCCGATAACGACGATGCCCAGGGCTTGCCGTTGAGCGGCGCCGGGATCGAGCGCGAGCGCTATCGGCGTCATGCCGGCGATCATCGCGCACGTCGTCATGACGATCGGGCGGAATCGTTCCCGCGCGGCCTCGATCATCGCGGCGCTGCGGTCCATTCCTCGCTCGACCATATGGTTGGCAAAATCCACCAGCAGAATGCCGTTCTTCGAAGCCAGCCCGACGAGCAGCACCGTTCCGATCAGGGAAAAAAGATTGAGCTCCTGATGGGTTATCGCAAGCGACGTCAACGCCCCGACGGCGGCGACGGGCACGGCGAACATGATGATGAAGGGCAAGCGGTAGCTGTCGTAGAGTGCGACCATCAGCAAGTAGACCAGCAAGAACGAGAGCAGCAGTGCGGTGCTCATGCCGCGCACCGTATCCGAGAGATTCTGCTGCTGACCGCCGACATTCGCTTTCACCGCAACGCTCGATGGCAAACCGAGCGTCGCTAGCCGACGCGTGAAGTTTCGCTGGACGATCGACTGCACCGCGCCCGGCGCAAGGTTCGATTGGACGTGAACCACCGTCTCGCGATTGGTCCGCGTCATCAGCGGTTCGGATGGATCCTCCACGTAACGGGCAACGTCGCCGACATACGCCAGCGTCCCGCCGAGCGTCCGCACCGGTATTCGGCTAACCGCGCCCAGGCTCGTCTGGAACGACCGCGGGTAGAGCACCTGAACGTACTTCGTACCACGCGAGGTCGTGAACTGCGTGGCCAGCGTACCGCCGAACGCAGCGCGAATTCCGCCGGCCGCCTGTCCGATGTTGATGCCCAGCACGCGTGCTTGGTCACGATCGAAATAAACGTCGACCTGCGGCGCCAGTTTCTCGGCGGAGCTGTTGACGTTGGTGGTTCCCGGTGTCTCTCGCAACGCTTGCGCGATCTTTGCCTCGTAAGCCTCGGGATGGTCGTCCGTCGACGTAATGAGATAGTCGATCGGCTGCGCGTTGCCGCCGCCCGTACCCGTTGCAGGGATGGAGACGACTTTCGCAGTCGGTGCGACTTGCTGTGCGATGCGTCCCAGCACCGGAGCCCAGAAATTCGTAGAACGGCGACGATTTGTTTTCAGAAAGACGTGAATCTGCCCGACGGATCCCTGGACCAGAAGGCCGCCGAAGTTCGACTGTGTGCCGCCCGCCAGCGCCGTCTGCGATTGCACGTCAGAAATTTTGGAGAACCGCGCGGCCAATGCCGCAATCCCGGCATTGACGGTCGTAAGCGGCGTGCCTATCGGATAGGTGGCTTGCACGAAGATCTCACCGCGATCGACCGGCGGCATGAACTCAAAACCCACCGCACCCAACGGCACGAGCAGCACGGCAAAGATCACCGCCAAGCCCGAGGCCGCGACCACGGGCACCGGACGTTGCAACGCCCAGGGAAGCGCGCGATGCGCGTACCACTGGCGCAGGTTCTCGAAGCCCTCCGCGAACCGCTCGATCGGCTTTGGCGCCTTCCAACGCGAGAGCAGCGACCAGTTTCCGGCAAGCGCGGGCGTCACGGTGAAGGAAATGCAGAGCGACGTCAAGGTCGCAACCACGACGACCAGCGCGAACTCCGACAAGAACTTCCCAACGGTTCCCGGCAGGAACGCAATCGGGAGAAAGACCACGACGTCGACAAGCGTGATGACGACCGCCGCCGGGCCAATCTGCGTGCGGCCTTTGATGGCCGCTTCTTTGGGCGCTTCGCCGTTTTCGTGATGCCGTTCCACGTTTTCGAGCACCACGATCGAATCGTCGACCAGAATTCCGATAATCAGCGTCATCGCCAGCAGCGAGACCGTGTCGATCGTGAAATTGACAATCTTCATCGCGGTGAGCGTCACGCACAGCGACGCCGGAATCGAGATGAGCACCACGACGGCGTTACGCCACGAGCGCAAGAAAAAGAGCATCACTACGGCCGTGATCGCGATCGCTTCGATCAGCGTGTGAAAGACTCCCCAGATCTGCTGCTTCGTGTAGGAAGCTTGATCGTTGAGGATTCGAAAGTCCATTTCGGGGTACGTCCGCTCGATCGCCGGCAGCGCTTGCATGACGTTCTGCGCCGCCGTGACTTCGCTCGCGCCCGTCGCCTTCTGAATGCTCAGCGAAATCGTCGGCACCGTTCCGACGTAGCTGTATTGTCGCTGCGGCTCGAAGGAATCGGTAACGGCGGCCACGTCGCCGATACGGATCAGACGAGCCGAAGCGCTCCACGGATTCAGACTCGAGAGCGCCGGTCCGGCGTAGCTGCTCGAACCGCCCGATGCGGCGCTCGTCGTACTCTGCGCGGGCGCAGGCGCCGCGGTCGCCGCGGCCGTCGCACTGCTCTGCGCGATGGCGCTCGCCGCCAAGTTCGGCATCGCTGCCGGAGCCGGGGATGCCGAGGCTGAGGCCGAGGGCGACGGCATCGGCGAGGACGAAGCGCCCGGCGCAGGCGTCACGACGATCGGCGGCGCGGCCGCCGCTGCCGACGCGGCGGGGGCAGCACTGGATTGCGCGGCTGGGGACGGCAACGCAATCGTGGCGCCGGCCGACGAGGCGCTGCTCGACGAACTCGCAGGCGCACCCGGAGAACCGGGCAGCGCCGGCTCGTTATACGACGCGTTTCCGAAAGTCGAGGTAAACGGCGACGAGGCAAAGACCGGCAAATCCGCGACCGTCGCGGCGCTGCTAACATCGCCGCGGACGTCGATGGTCGTTTCGTGATTCGGGAGATAGGCGATACCGCCCGGCTCGCGCTCGTTGTTCTGCGAGATCGTGCTCACGACGTCGTTGAGCGTCAGTCCGGAGGCGACGAGCGAGTTAGGATTGACGGTCACCTCGATCGCCGGCGTCACCAATCCTCCGACGTTGACGTTCGAGACACCGTCGACTTGTTCGAGGTCCGGCACGATGTTGTTGGTGACAATTGCCGAAAGCTCGCCCGCGGTAAGCGATGGCGAGCTGAGGCCTATCGTGAGAATCGTCGCTTCTGCGGGATCGAAGGTGCCGACGGTCGGCGCGGGCATGTCGCTTGGAAGCTGCGATTGCGCCACCAGAAGGCGCCGCTGCACCTGAACGAGATCGGTCGTCTTGTTCGAGTTCAGCGAGAAGACGGCGGAGATCGTCGCTTGGCCCTGTTGAACGGTCGTATTGATGTGGTCGAGATCGGGAGCGCCGGCGATTGCATCTTCGATCGGCCGCACCACCGCGTCGCGAATATCCGTGGTCGAGCCGCCCGGATAGCTCGCGCGCACGGTGATGGTCGGGAAATCGATGTTCGGAAACTGCTGCTGCACGATCGTCATCAACGAGATGGCGCCGGCGACGGCGATCAGCGCCAGGCTGACGAAGACCAGCGCCGGCCGTAAAACGAAGAGACGGGTCGGCCACATACGATCGCTTCCTAAGGCGCGGGGCTTTGGGGCCCGGGGCTTTGGCCCGCAATCTGCTGGCCCGCCGTGATCCCAAGCTGCCCGTTGGAGATCACTTTTGTACCAGCGGCAATCCCAGTGACGACGGAGGTCTTTCCGTCGCTCCCGCGTTCTTGGACCTTCGCGAGTTTCGCGGTGCCGTCGGCACTGACGATCATCACGCTCTGGTGCGAATCATCCAGGAAGGCCGTCGAAGGCACGCCGATGCCGGTAACGGCGGGAAGATTGATGGTCCCGGTCACCGCCATTCCCGACTTCAAACGGTATCCGGGGTTTGCAAGAATTGCCTCGACGGTGAAGTTCGTCGAGCCGGGTTGAACTTGCCCGAGGACGGCGTTGATTCGCCCGCGGTAGAGGGACGTGTTGACGCCGGCAACGGCAACCGAGACCGCGGCGCCGCGTCGGATGCGGAAAACGTCCTCAGACGACGCGTTAAGCTCGGCATAGACCGGGTCGAGCTGCTGTACGGTGAAGATCGTTCGCGAGCCAGGATACTCGCCGGGATTGAGGTTGCGATTGACGACCACGCCATCCACCGGCGAGACAATCAGAGCCTTGTCGATCTGCGCTTGAATCTGGTCCGCTTGCGCGTGAGCCGAGGCGGCATCGGCCTGGGCCGAAGCGACGTTGGCGGCCTGGAGCCCTTGCTGGTAGTTACCGTTGACCTTCGAGTTGAGCACCGCCGACGAAAGGCTGGCTTGCGCCGACTGCGCTTGCTGTTGATCGTTGTGCACCGTCGTGCGCTGCTGGTCGACTTGCTGCTGAGAGACGTAACCGCTGTCGAGCAGCGTTTGGTAACGTTGCAGGTTAAGCTGATCGAGCTTGAGCGTTTGCTGCGCTTGCAGCAACGTTGCCTGCGCGTTGCGAACTTGATCGCTGCCCTGCCCGATGTTGAGCTGCGCCTGATATTGAGTTTGCGAAACGCGGGCGTCCGAAGAGGCAGCGCTGCGTTGCGCGGCCTCGAGGCTCGCGCGTAAATCGGTCGTATCGAGGACCGCCAGCACCTGGCCGCGCCGGACGATGTCCCCTTCGAGGACGGCGACGGAATCGGTGGGCTCGGAGAGCGCGCTCGAGATCGCGACGTTCTGATACGGCGCGACGATGCCCGCAATTTGGACCGTCGGATGGACCGTTGACGGCGCAGCCGCCGAAGCCGAAATTGCGGCCGGGCCCGGGGATGCGAAACCGTGGCCGCGATGCTGGCGGCCGCCGGCACAGCCCGACGAAAGGAGCGCGATCAACGCGAGAGATGCCGTTAGCCTCATTTGAAACAAATATCCTACTTCGACGATGCACAGCTTCGGCTGAGAGTTCCCGCCCACCTGAAGAGAGCGCCGAGCACCACGACAAAGGCCACGGCACCGATCGCCGTCGAGGCCTTCGCGAAAGCATCCCCTACGAGCCCGAGGGGTTCGGGGCGGCCGGTCGAGACGATGAGCCCGGCCAACATTACACCGAAAAGACTTTCCCCCACGATCAGACCCGAAGCGATCAGCACGCCGATTTGCTTGGCGCGAACGTCGCCCGCGCGCGCGGCCCAACGGTTGTACAGCCATCCGATTACGGCGCCGACGACGACCGGCGCCGTCGTCGATGCCGGCAAATAAATACCCAGCCCGACGGCCAGCGGCGGGAGCGCCGCGCGTTTGGTCGTTCGCAACAGCTCGTCGGCCGCTACGACGATCGCACCCACGAGAGCGCCCGTTGCGATCAGGGACCAATCGATTTGGCCGCCGATCACGCCTTTGGCAAGCGCCGAGATCAGCGTTGCTTGGGGCGCGGGCAGCGGCTGCGCGATCGCATTGTGCAGATTCGGCGCACCCGCAAACCCGTAACCTCGATTGAGCAAATTGAGGATCGGCGGAATCACCAGAGCGCCGACTGCGACGCCGAAGACGAGCGCGACCTGCTGTCGCCAGGGCGTCGCGTCGACGAGTTGTCCGGTTTTTAGATCCTGCAAGTTGTCGTTTGAGATCGTTGCGACGCAAAGGAGCACTGCCGTGACGAAGAGTGCATACGCGATCAGTTCCGACGGCGCCGTCACGCCCGCGAACCTAGCGATGACGAGCAGCATCAGCGACGCGCCGATCACGACCAGAATCGCCAAGCCCGAAACGGGACTGTTCGAAGAACCGATCAAGCCCGCCATGTAGCCGCAGGCGGCCGCAACGAAGAATCCCGCGATGACGACGTAAATCACGGCAGCCAGCGTGAGCCAGCCGGCAATCGGCACCAGCCGGCCGCCGGCCAGAAAGTTCGCGAGCAGGATTGCCAGTGGGATCAAGCAGCCAACGCTAATAAGCGCGACTATTCCGATCGGCAAGTCCCGCTCGGTTCTTGGTTCCTCTTGAGTTTCTCCGAGCCGTCGACGGCGAGAGGCCGCCAAGGCCGATGCGACTCCCGCGGCAACGGGGCGCGCGAGGCGCCCGAGAGACCACAGAGCCGCCACGCCGATCGCACCCGCGCCGATGAAGCGCACTTGATGCGACCAGACCGTCGTCGCCACGTCGGCTGCGGGACCGGCTGCCGGATGGAGTGCGGTTAGAACGGGCGTCGCGACGCCCCACGCGATGAAGAGTCCGGTTAGCATTGCGAGACCGACGGAGAGACCGATCAGTTGCCCCGCGCCGACGAGCGCGAGCGAGAGCGAGAACCCAAGACCGGTGGTCGCGCTGCCGACGCGAAAGTAGCCGGCAATTTGACCGGCAAAAATTCGCGTGGCGACGATTACGGCAAAGCCGGCGGAGGCCAGCGTTCCGCCGACGAGCGCCAGCAACCCGGCTCGATTGCGCTCGTCGGCAACGCCCGCCGCGGTGCCGACCTTCAGCACCTCGGCCGCGGCGACGCCTTCGGGATAGGGCAGCGTCGATTGAGTCACGAGCGCGCGCCGCAGCGGCACGCTGTACATCACGCCCAGGATTCCGCCGATCGCGCAAACTCCAAAGCACTGCGCGAAGGGAAAACCGCTCCACCACCCGATCATGATCAGTCCGGGCAGCACGAAGATCACGGCCGAGAGCGTCCCCGCGGCGGACGCCACCGTCTGCACGATGTTGTTTTCGTAGATGGACGAGTTCTTGAAGGCGCGCAAAACGGCCATCGAGATAACGGCGGCGGGAATCGTGGATGCAAAGGTGAGCCCCACTTTTAAGCCGAGGTACACGTTTGCGGCCGTGAACACGAGCGTCACGGCGGCGCCCAGGAGCAGGCTGCGTGCGGTGAGCTCCACTCGATCTTTCACGACGCTTACTCTTGCGCGGCCGCATGCGCACGGCCTTTTTGAAGCACAGAGCAAAGCCCGTAACAAACGCTACGGGCTCTGCGTATCTCCGGTCATTCTCGCCTGTTTGAAGCGGTTTCCCGCTTCTCACTGACGTTTCGATCCGGTTTTCGATCGGCCTCACTCGGATTTGTCGCGTATACGCAACGCTTCGTCAACGTGCTTCCAATCGCGGCTCGATACGGTCCGCACTTCGTCATTACACGAAGTCTTTGCATGCTAGCAAAAACGCGAAGGTGATTGCAATACGTTCGACGCGTCGTCCACAAGGGTTCCACAACAAATTGCGGTTACCCACAGTTTATCGACACGCGCGGGACGCTTAGGGCCGCATTGTCGACATCGGCGTCGGCGATGCCATTGGCGACGGCGACATGCTGGGCACTGGCTGGGCAGTCGCGGCGAGCGCCGAGGCGCTTGCCACAAACGTTCCAACGAAGACAAGGCCGACGAACCAACGATTCATGAGCGGACTCCCTCCTACTGGTTGCTGGAATTCTGGTCTCCTGTGGCGTCCTACCCAGGGACTGACCGCCTCTAACGCCAGGCCCGGCTCGAGATGGCGTGCAAACCAGGTTCGGGCCGATGGGTATTATGGAAGGATGGGCGTCATCGATTTAGCCCTGCCAGGCAGCGTCGCGGCCGAAACGGATCCGATTTTCGAACGCGTGGAAAGCATCATTCCACAAGTCGAATGGCCGTTGCACGCCCCCTACGTGGCGGCAATCAATCGCCTCAAGCGCGAACGCAACGCTGTGATCCTCGCCCACAACTATCAGGTACCCGAAATCTTCTATACGGTCGCCGACATCGTGGGCGACTCGCTCGCTCTGGCGATGAAGGCCTCGGAGACCGACGCCGACGTCATCGTCCTCTGCGGGGTCCATTTCATGGCCGAGACGGCGAAGTTGGTTAATCCGAGCAAGACCGTTCTGGTTCCCGATCTGCGAGCCGGGTGCTCGCTGGCGGAGTCAATCACGGCAGCCGACGTGCGCTTACTTCGTTCGGCCTACCCCGATACGCCGATCGTTACCTACGTCAACACCTCCGCGGAGGTTAAAGCCGAATCGGACGTTTGCGTGACCAGCGGCAACGCGGTGCAAATCGTTGAAGCTCTCCACGCCCCGCGGGTCATCTTTCTTCCCGACGAATACCTTGCCAAGTACGTCGCCTCGCAGACCAACGTCGAGATCATCGCCTGGAAGGGCCACTGCGAAGTCCACGAGCGTTTCAGCGGGGCGGACGTTCGGCGGTTTCGGGAAGGCGATCCGACGTTGACAGTGCTGGCTCACCCCGAGTGCCCTCCCGACGTGCTCGCGGAGGCCGATTTCGTTGGTTCGACGCAGGGGATGACCGAGTTTGTCGGCAGCCTTAGCGAGGGGGGCGGCGCGCGCGTGCTCCTCATGACTGAGTGCTCGATGGCGGACAACGTTGCGGCGCGCTATTCAAACGTAGAGTTCGTGCGGCCCTGTAATCTCTGCCCACATATGAAACGCAATACGCTGCCCAAGGTGCTGCACTCGCTCGAGGCGATGGAATACGAGGTGACCGTGGCTCCCGAGGTGGCGCAGCGCGCTCGTCGCGCGGTCGAACGAATGCTCGAGTTCAGCCGCCAACCGCGAGACTAGGCTCTCTTAGTGGAAAGGTCGCGCAGCGATGCGCTCGTGGTTGGCGCCGGCATCGCCGGATTGGTTGCGGCGCTCAAACTTCAACCCGCCAAGGTAACGGTCTTGTGCAAGACTCGGTTGGGCAAAGGCTCGGCGACCGATTGGGCGCAAGGCGGGATTGCCGCGGCGATGGGCGCGGACGATTCTCCGCGTCTGCATGCCATCGATACGCAGCGCGCCGGCGCCGGCATTAGCGATTCGAAGATCGTCGAGATCCTCACGCAAGATGCGCCCGCGCGGGTCGAAGAACTTCTCGAGCTCGGAGCGGCGTTCGATCGCACCGACGCCGGAGAGCTCGCGCTGGGGCGCGAGGCTGCGCATCAACGCCGGCGCATCGTCAAAGCCGGCGGAGATGCGACCGGCCACGAGATCCTCAAGACGCTGATCGAAGCCGTTTGCGCTCGTTCTTCAATCGAGATCGTCGAGAACGTTGCGGCCGAGGATCTGATCGTCGACGGAAGCCGCGTCCTCGGTGTCGTGGCCCGCGATAACGCAAACGGCGAGCGGATGGAACTCCGCGCTCGCGCCACCGTACTGGCCACGGGCGGAGTGGGACGCCTCTACCGATTCACTACCAATCCGGTAGAGGCCACGGCCGACGGCATCGCAATGGCGGCCCGCGCGGGAGCGCTGCTCGCCGACATGGAGTTCGTCCAGTTCCATCCGACGGCGCTCGCCATCGGGCGCGATCCGATGCCGCTGGTGACCGAGGCCGTCCGCGGAGAGGGGGCAACGCTGGTCAACGACCTCGGCGAGCGCTTCATGACGGCGATCCACCCGGATGCCGAACTTGCGCCCCGCGACGTCGTCGCGCGGGCAATTTTCGAGCAACAGCAACGCGGCCGCACCGTCGGACTCGACGCCCGGTCCGCCATAGGGGCGCGTTTCCCGCAAGCCTTCCCGACGGTTTTTCGTTTTTGCATCGAGGGCGGCATCGATCCCCGCGTCCAGAACATTCCGGTCGCACCGGCGGCGCATTATCTTATGGGTGGTGTGGCCGTTGATGAGTGGGGGCGGACGTCGCTCGAAAACTTGTGGGCCTGTGGTGAGACGAGCGCGACGGGCGTCCACGGCGCGAATCGGCTCGCGAGCAACTCGTTGCTCGAAGCGCTCGTCTACGGATCGCGCGTCGCCACCGACGTCGCCAACATTCGGCCCTGGAAGCCCTCGGGTTATACTCAGCCGGCTCGAGCGCGTTCGATCCCGGTTGCGCGCACGAGCGCCGCGCAAGCCCAGGCGATCACCGATCTGCGCAACGTCATGTACGCCAACGTCGGATTGGTGCGCAATGCGGGCGGACTGCGCGAAGCGCTCGCGCGAATCGCGGAGCTCGAAGCCGGCGCCGCAGCGGAAGGCCCGTTGCGCAATCTGCTCGTCGCTGGGCGATTGATCGCAGAAGCCGCCGCGGAACGGCAAGAAAGCCGCGGCAGCCATCATCGAAGCGACTACCCGAAGACCGATGAATCCCTTGCAAAGCGTTCCTTCAGCCGGTTACGCAGCGTCGCTTGAGCTGGTCGCCGCACCGATCGTGCGGGCGGCGCTGCTCGAAGACATCGGCCGGGGCGGAGATCTAACGACCGATGCCGTCGTCGAGCCGCAGCGTCGTGCGCGCGCCCGAATAATCGCGCGGCGCGGCGGCATTCTGGCGGGCCTCGACTTCGCCGCAATTGCCTTTCGATTGCTCGACGAGGAGATCGAGATCGTGAGGTGCGTGGGCGAGGGGGATCGCTTCGAAGCCGGCGCCACCATCGCGGAGATCGAAGGCCTTGCGCGCGCGATTCTCACCGGCGAGCGAACCGCGCTCAACCTGCTCGGCAGGCTTTGCGGAGTGGCAAGCGCGACTCGCACGCTCGTGGAACTCGTCGGCGGAACCTCGGCCCGGATAGCCGACACCCGAAAAACCACGCCGGGCCTGCGCGCCCTAGAGCGTTATGCGGTATGGCGGGGAGGCGGCGCCAATCACCGTTTCGGTCTCGACGACGGCGTGCTGATCAAAGACAATCACCTGGCGCTGGCCCGCTCGATTCGCGCGGCCGTGGCCGCGACGCGCGCGCGTGTCGGTCACATGGTGAAAATTGAAGTCGAGGTCGACACGCTGGAACAACTGCGCGAAGCGATGGCGGAGCCGATCGATGCGGTGCTCCTCGATAACATGACGCCGGCGCAGCTTACCGACGCGGTCGCCATCGTCGGGCGGCGGGTCCTCACCGAGGCGAGCGGCGGCGTGACGAAAGAGAACGTCGTCGAGATCGCGGAAAGCGGTGTCGACATCATCAGCGTCGGATGGCTCACTCATAGTGCGCCCGCGCTCGATCTCGCCTTGGAGATCGAAACGCGTTCCACGCGTTAGTGGAATAGTAAGAGGGCGAAGGCCACGATCGCCCCGATGGCGGCCACGAACAGCGAGACGACGTAGCCGGTCAGGCTCGAGAGCGCAGCGACTCGCCCTTCGCGCAGCCCGCGATCCGTATCCGAATAGCGCCGGGCGCCTAATAATGCCACGAAAATCCCGAAGATCGCCATTGCCGTTCCGAAGCTCGTTGAAACTCCGGGGCCCTCGCCTTTTTCGTGAACGAGCGTGGCGAACTCGCGCGCGAAGAGCGAGAATCGGGCGATGACGAATCCGAAGGCGATGAAGGCGAGCGCCGTCCGCACGTAGGCCAAGTAGGTTCGTTCGTTGGCCAGGGAGTCGGTAGCGCGCACGGCGACCATCGTAGGGTTCTCCCGCTCGTTCTCCGGCATGACCCCTGCGGCGTTAGGCGAAATCCGTTCGAACCATGTCTGCCGAACAAAACACCCCGCTGCCGGCCGAGGCGGCCCGCCCGAATCAAGCCTTTATACCCCCTGCGCAGCTGATCGAATTCATGGCGACCGGCTGGATCGATCGACCCTCCGTCGCGCGGCCGCACCCGCAGGCGCAGCGATTCGCGCAGCGACGGGCGGCACTTTCGCAAGCCAACAGGGGGACCTACGTGGTCGTTCCGGCTGGCCTCGAGCGAGTCCGCGCGAACGACACGTTCTTTCGATTTCGCACTTCCAGCGACTTCGCGTACCTCGTCGGAAATGGCGAACCGGGCGCCGTTTTGGTGCTCGAGCCCGATGGGGCGCGGCATCGCAGCCTGCTTTTCGTTCTCGATCACAATCGCGGAACGCCCGAGTTCTTCACCGATCGGCAAGTTGGAGAGCTGTGGGTCGGGCGCCACCGCGGCGTCGCGGAGAGCCGGACCTATTACGAGGTTGACGATTGCCGTTCGTTACAGCAGCTCACCGGCTATCTTCACGAGCTGCGCGACGCGAAGTATCCGCTGCGCGTCATGCGCGGGCACGACGAAGAGATCGATCGAGTTTTCGAACGCAGCGACGGAGATGCCGAACTCGCCGAGGCGCTCTCTGAGACGCGGCTGATCAAGGACGAGTACGAGCTGGCGGAGCTTCGCAAAGCCTGCGCCATTACGAAGGTCGCCTTCGAGGATGCGGCTCGAGCGATGCGGAGCGCAAAGAGCGAACGCGCGATCGAAGCCGCGTTTTGGAGCCGCGCGCGCATCGAAGCGAATGATGTCGGGTATCTGACCATCGCGGCCGCCGGCGATCATGCGTGTACGCTACACTGGACTCACAACGACGGCCGGTTGTCGCCTGGCGAGCTGCTTTTGCTCGATGCCGGCGTCGAATGCGATTCGCTCTATACCGCCGACGTCACGCGCACGCTTCCGATCTCGGGACGATTCTCGCCCGAGCAGCGGACGATCTACGATCTCGTGTGGGAAGCGCAGCGCGCGGGCATCGAGGCCGTTTCGCCGGGCAACGACTTTCTCGAGCCTGGCCGGCGCGCGGCGCGCATACTCGCGCAAGGCCTGATCGATCTGGGCATCCTCAAGGTCTCGCTCGACGAAGCGCTCGATCCGGATCGGCTGCTGCACCGCCGCTACACGCTGCACGGCGTCAGCCACATGCTCGGCCTCGACGTTCACGATTGCGCGAACGCCCGCGAAGAAGAGTATCGTTACGGGCGTCTACGCGAAGGCATGGTGCTCACCGTCGAGCCCGGACTTTACTTTCAGCCCGACGACGGAACCGTTCCGGAGCGCTTTCGCGGCATTGGGGTCCGCATCGAAGACGACATCGCCGTCACGAGCGAAGGCGCCGAAAATCTCTCCGGCGCCTTACCGTCGAAGGCCGACGACGTCGAGGCCTGGCTAACTTCCTAGGGCGGCGTCGGCATGACCGATGTGCCCGGCGGAGGCGGCGGGCCCGTAAGCGGCAGCCCTCGGCGCAAGGCATCGAGTTCGTCTTCTAGCGGCCAACGGCCGAACGCCAAGATCACCATACAGATGAGCTGGCCGACTCCGGGAACCAGGTTGAGCAGCGACAGGGCTCCGTTGAATCCCGCTTTGGCGAAGATTCGCCAGTAGATCCAGATCGTGAAGACGACGAGGCCAACGATGACGACGCCGTACACGACAATCATCGTCGCGATGAAACTGGCTGCCGTAGCCGAGTTATCGTTCATGCTTGAAACTCTCCATTCGTAGCAACGTTCGAAGAAGCGATCGTGCCGGACCGGCACGTCAGTGCACAGTTCAACCTCGCGGCGGCGAGCCCCACCCGGATTGCAAATACACGCCATCGACTACGATGACGGGCACCGTGGGATCGCCGGCGCTATAGGCCAACATTCGCTCGCGCGCTTTCCGATCGTTTTGGGCATCGTAGCGCTGGTATGAGGTTCCGTGTGAATCGTAATAGGCGATGGCGCTCTTGCAATACGGACAACTTGGAGAAATATAAAGCTCCAGCTTCGCGCCCGGAGGAAGGTGCTCTGCGTCGAACTGCAATGCCATGCCGCTGATCTTCGTACCGACGCCACTGGGGAACCTGCGGGACGTCACGCTGAGAGCGATAGACGTCTTGCGCCAGGCGGAGATCGTCGTCGCCGAAGATACGCGCGTCGCGCGCAGGCTGCTGCGGGCCTTGGAGATCGAGGTCCGAGAACTTTGGAGCTATCGCGAACAGAACGCGGCGCGCGTGACGCCGGGAATTCTCGAACGAGCGCGCAGCGGGATCGTCGCCGTCACCACCGATGCCGGGATGCCGGGGGTCTCGGATCCCGGAAGCGATCTCGTCGCGGCGGCGCGTCTCGCCGGCGTACCGATCGACGTTCTGCCGGGCCCCTCCGCCGCCACGAGCGTCGCACTCTTGTCGGGTTTTTCGCTGCGCCGTTTCGCGTTCGAGGGATTTCCGCCGCGCGCAGCCGCGGCGCGGCGCGCGCGGTTTGCCGCCGCATTGCAGTCGAACGCAACGTCGATCTGGTACGAATCGCCGCAGCGGATTCGCGCTACTCTCGCCGACCTCGCAGCCGTAGCCGCCGACGCACAGGTTTTCGTCGTCCGGGAATATACCAAGCTTCACGAAACGCATTACTGGGGAACTCCGCAATCCGTAGCGGCACAGATCCCCGATCCGCCGCGTGGTGAGGTGGCCTTCGCGATCGCACCGTACCATGGCGCGACCGTCGTGCGCGACCGGCACGAAGAGGTAAGCGACGCCATCGACGCCCTGCTCGGTAGTGGTCAACGAGTCGGCGACGTGGCAAAGGAGCTGGCGGCGCGCGGCCTCGGCGACCGGCGCCAACTCTACGCGGCCGCCGCGGCGCGGAAGGCCGCCCAGAAAACACCGCAAAGACAGCGATGAAGCCTATGGAACGCTCCTATTACGTCACGACGCCGATCTACTACATCAGCGGAAGCCCGCATATCGGCCACGCTTACACGACGATCGTGGCTGATGTATTGGCGCGCACCGCTCGCACGTTTCGTCCAACGTTCTTCTTGACGGGGACCGACGAGCACGGCCAGAAAGTCGCCAACGCCGCAGCGGCTGCCGGCAAGACGCCGCAGGAATGGTGCGACGAGCTGGTGCCGCGTTGGAAGGAACTGTTTGCCGCATACCACGTGCGCTACGACGATTTCATTCGAACGACGGAACCCCGCCACGTCGAAAAGGTTCGGCGCGTCTTCGAACGACTGCGGCGCAGCGGCGACGTGTATCTCGGTAAGTATGAGGGTTGGTACTGCGTCAACGACGAGACGTTTTGGCTCGAATCGAAACTGGTCGACGGTCGCTGCCCGACGTGCTGCCGCGAGGTCCAGTGGATATCGGAAGACGACTGGTTCTTTCGGCTCTCCGCCTATCGGGATCGCCTGCGGGAACATTACCTCGCGCACCCACAGTGGGTCCAGCCGCGCAGCGTCTATAACGAAATGATGTCGATTCTGAACGAGGGCCTCGACGATCTGTCGATCTCGCGAACGAGTTTCGACTGGGGCGTTCCGATCGACGGCGGCGGCGTGATATACGTCTGGCTGGACGCTCTGCTCAACTACATCACGGCGATCGGCTGGAGCGAGGACGACACGCGTTTCAAAACCTGGTGGCCCGCACAAACGCAGCTAGTCGGCAAAGAGATCGCGCGCTTTCACACGATCATCTGGCCGGCGATCTTGTGGGCTCTTGGCGAAAGCGCTCCCGATCTCGTCTTCGCGCACGGTTGGATTACGGTTGACGGCCAGAAGATGGGCAAGAGCGTCGGGAACGCCGTGGATCCGTTTGCGCTGGCGCGGCGTTTCGGCGCGGATTCGCTGCGCTATTTCCTTTTACGAGAGGCGCCATTCGGCAGCGATTTTTCGTATTCGGAAGAGAAGATCGCGCAACGGCACAACAGCGATCTCGCCAACGACCTCGGCAATCTCTTGCAGCGCACGCTTTCGATGCTGCAACGCTACCGTGACGGCATCGTTCCGGATCCGGCCGGCGGCTCGGACGCGGAGTTCGCGCGCCGCTACGCGCCGTTGCCGATGGTCGTTCGGCAACGAATTCTCGATCTGCACTTTCGCGAAGCACTCGAAGCGGTTTGGGAGCTGGTTACCGCGCTGAACCGCGCGATCGACGAGCGCAAGCCGTGGACGCTCTATAAGGAGGGCCGCACCGGCGAGCTCGATGCCGTACTCTACGATCTGTGTGAGGGACTGCGCTGGATTGCAATCCTGCTCCACCCCTTCATGCCCGAACGTATGAGTGAGATGTGGCAGCAGCTCGGCAACCCAGGCGAGATCGACGAGGATTGGTCGTCGTCCCTGCAGGCGTGGGGTGGTCTCTTGCCGATCACGCAGACGGCATTGGGCGCGCCCCTCTTTCCGCGCGTCGAGCTGCCGGCACTAGCGTGATCGATACCCATTGTCACTTGCACGACCGCGTCTTCGACGACGACCGTGCGGACGTCGTCGAGCGTGCGCGCGAAGCTGGGGTTCGCGCGATGCTTACCGTTGGGGAAGATTTAGCCGACAGCCGCGTGGCCGTTGAGGTCGCGCGCCGCTACGGCATCGTCGCGGCGGCAGGGATTCACCCGCATGAAGCAGCGAGCGCGCCGCCCGACCTCGCCCCCGAGCTGACCTCGCTCTTGCGGGAGGACGGCGCCGTTGCGCTCGGCGAGATCGGGCTGGACTATTATTACGATCGCAGCCCTCGCGACGTTCAAGTCAGGGTTTTTCGCGAACAACTTCACATCGCGCGCGACAGCGCGAGCCCGGTGATATTTCACCAACGCGACGCGTTCGACGAGTTCACGCGGATCTTACGCGAAGAATGGAAGCCGGCGATGCGCGGGGTCGTGCACTGTTTTACGGGCACGCCCGCGCAAGCCCGAGTCTTCTGCGACGAGTTCGGTCTCTTTCTGGGCATCGGCGGCGTCCTGACGTTTCCAAAGGCGGAGTCCGTACGCGACGCGGTGCGCGACGTCGGCATCGGCGCGCTCGTCCTGGAAACCGATTCTCCGTACTTGGCACCGGTGCCCAAACGCGGCAAGCGCAACGAGCCCGCATACGTGACGCATACTGCCGCCAAGCTCGCGGAGCTCCTCGCACTCCCGTTCGCCGAAATCGTTTCGGCAACCGACGCCAACGCGTTCAAGCTTTTTGGTATCTGAAGGGCTTGGCCGTCTGCCAATCTGCTTCGAGACGGGCGCGAACCGCCGCAACGATCTCGGCATTTCGTGTATCGAGGCCCCAATCGGTGCTATCCGAATCGGGTGCCGCAATCGTCGCGTTGGCCGAGCCTAGCCACGCGGCCGTTCCAGCGACCGCGAGTTTCTCCGAGTCGTTGCAGATGCGCGCCGTGACGCCGTCTCGAACCAGCGCTTCGATAACCTCGCGTTCGCGCGCATTTCCGGAGAGGTCGCGCGCCGACACGAGCAGCCTCGGAGCGGCGCCGGCGCGGGCGGCTTGCCGAAGTTCGCTGTAAACCTTGTTACAGCAGCCGAACGATTCGCTTTCGACGATCACGCGGTCGGCGCTGCTCGCGCCGTCGATCAGCCGGCCTTCGCGCGCGAGTGCCTCGTGCTTGATCATGGGAATCTTTGCGACCTCGGCCGGATCGTCGACCTTCAATACGAGATCGCCGGGATGCCAGTTCTTCTCGTCCAGATAGAGGGTGCCGTCCACGGCAAGCACCTTCGCATGAAATGGATGCCCCAGCGTCACCGTGGCGCCGGCGGCCCGGAGCTGGGCGGCGACGTTTCGGTTTTCCTTCGCTAAACGGGGGCTGTTGAATGGATGGCCCTCGAGCGCAACGGACACCTCGGCCCCGCGCTGCGCGGCGGCTCTAACCGCCTTCAAAACCGGGCCCCACACCGTGTATGCCTGAAGATCGATCCGATGAGCCCCGCATAGTGCCCGGCAAACGTCCGCCGTCGAACTCAACTCCGCCATGACGGTGCACCATAACGGCGCAGGCGGATGACGGCTAGTGGCCAGTAACCAGTCCGGGATACTAGCTAGAGCGGAAAAGCTGGCGGCCCCCGCGACGGCCACGCCGCGGAGCGATCGAAGCCGGAGCTAAGCGGCCCGGTGGCTATGCTGCAGCGCTGTCGCAGCGGCCATGCCGGGCCTCGCGAAGCACGGAGAGGCTATATCACTGTTGTTGACCGCTTACCGGAATCATCAGATGGGCGTAGGGCGTCCCCGACCACATCACATACGGGTTCGTTGGATCCGCATCGGCGGTGGTTGGGTAGCCCATCGTTTTGGCAGAAGGACCGACGATCATCACGTGGGGTCCGGTCTTCACCCAATGGTTGCCGTCCGTCGGTGCAGTCGCGTAGGGATCAGTGTTGCTTGCGCCGTTATCGCCGGCCAACATATATACAAAGCCGACGGTATCGGGCGGAGTGGTGTGCGTCATCCACGCGCGCGCCCATTGCATAGCGTTGTTGTCCAAGCACATGGCGTTAGCACCGGCGACCATGCAGGTGAAGCCGTTCGAGCCCGTTTGAAGGGTCCGCATGGTGCCGCCTGCTTGCATCCGCACGATCGTCGCGCCTTTAACGACGGACGCGGGCGCCGCGGTCATGACCTTTGCGATGTAGTCCGAGTCTGACATTCCCCCCGTCGGCTGAGCTTCAATCGCGACGGGGGCGACGGCTATGACGATTGCGATCGGCAATCCGAAGAACATGGGACGAAGCATAATTTTACTCCTCCGAGCTGTGGGAAGAGCAACATTCGGCTCGGCCGCGCCAGTCCCGCTCGGTTCCGTGCCTAGCCGCCAGCAACTAGTCCCTCAGGGGGAGAGCGGCGCATCACTTGGAAGCAGCCGTATCTGCAATGAACCTCACGACCAAGGAGCTTGCCCCCAGCGACGCCGAGCGTAGCGAAGCGGAGCCGAAGGGTGCCTTCGTTCGCGAAATGTTCGCTCGCATCGCGCCGCGCTACGATCTTGCAAATCGAATGATGACCGGAGGTCTCGACGCGCGCTGGCGCCGCCGGGCTATCAAGTTGCTCGCGCCGCGCTCGCATGCGCGAATTCTCGATCTTTGCTGCGGGACGGGCGATCTGGTCTTCGGGCTGCTGCGCAGCGATCCGACGCTGGACGTCATTGGAATCGACTTCTGCCGCCCGATGCTGGATCGTGCGCAGGCGCGCGCCAAGCGAGTCTCTCGAGAGAACGCGCGGTTCGTCGAGGGCGACGTCATGGCAATGTCCTTCCCCGACCAAGCGTTCGATGGCGCGACGATGGGCTTTTCGCTGCGCAACGTTGTGGACGTCGATGCAACGCTTCGGGAGATTTTTCGGGTTCTGCGGCCGGGCGCGCGCTTCGTCAACCTCGACGTCAGCAAAGCGCCGAACAAACGATTCAAGCAGTTCTTCGATCTCTACTTTTACGGCGTCGTGCCGGTACTGGGCGGAATCATCGGCGGCTCTCGTGAGGCGTATCGTTATCTTCCAAACTCTTTGATTCACCATCCCAACGCGCCGGAGCTGCGCGACCGGTTTACGCGCGCCGGATTTGTCGACGCCGGCTATTTGCCGCTCGTGGGAGGCACCATCGCCATTCACTACGGGACGCGGCCATGAATCTCACCCACTCTTCGTCGAGCACCGATGGAGATTTGGAAGCGCTCGTCGAGTGTTTCTTTCGCGAGCGGTTCTCGACCGACAACTCAATCATCACCGAGGCCGTCAAACGAATGCTCAGCGCGGGTGGCAAACGACTGCGGCCCCGCGTCACGCTGCTCGCGGCGGCAGCCTGCGGCGGGAACCCGGTCGACCATCTTCACCTCGCGGCCTACATGGAACTCATTCACGTCGCGACGCTGATTCACGACGACGTCGTGGACAACGCGCAAACTAGGCGCGGGGTCAACGCCACGGCGGTGGACTACGGCAATCGGGTGAGCGTATTAGCCGGGGATTACCTCTTCGCGTGGATTTTCAAAAACGTGACGCTCAACTATCCTCACCCCGTGCCACACGTGCTCTCCGCAACGCTGGCCGAAATCTGCGACGGCGAGGTGCTGCAGCTGCAGGCGCTGGGGAACCTCGACCTTCCGCTCGAAACGTACGTCGAGATCGCGCGTAAAAAGACCGCCTCGCTCTTCGCGGCTTCCGCCCAGTGCGGAGCGATCATGGGCGGCGGCAGCGCGGTCGACATCGGGGCGCTGCGCGAATTCGGCGAAGCGCTCGGCATCGCGTTCCAAATGAAGGACGACCTTCTCGACGTGACGGCGGACGAACGATCACTCGGCAAGCCTGCCGCGAACGATCTAGTCGAACGCAAGACGACGATTCCGCTCATCGCCGCGTTGGCATCGGGCAACGGCGATTTTCGCGCGCAGATGCGAAGCTTCTACGACGAAGGCGGGAACGACGCTATTCCCTCGGTCGTGCTCGGGATCGAGCGCGAAGGTGGACTACGCGCGACTCGCTCGCAGATCGCTCTCTTTGTCGAGCGCGCCAAGCAGGCGTTGGAGCCGATTGCGCCGAGTCCGGCGAAAAGAGAGCTGGCACAGCTTACCGACGCCCTTCTATACTGAGTGCGAAAGGGATCATCGACATGAGTTTACATCCGCTTCTCGCGATAATCGACGCGCCGATCATCATCGGCATCCTCGTCATCGGAGCGCTTCTTTTTGGAGCCGATAAGCTTCCGAAGCTCGCTCGAAGTGCCGGTCAGGCAAAGAAAGAGTTTCTGATGGGCCAAGTCGAGGCCGACGAAGCGGCGGCGAAGGCTCGCGAGGAGGCGCGCTTGCGGACCGAGGCCGCGCACGCCGACATCATGGATAATGTCGAGGCCGGCTCGTTCTCCGGTGAAGGCGTTCCGCCGCCGACGCCCGGCAAAGGCACGCCCAGTTCGTAACCGATACCAGATACCCAACGCTGTCATCCTGACCCTTGGACTCGGCGGTTCGCGCCTCGCTCAGGACTGCGCTTCGCACAGGCGCTAAGGAATGTCATCCTGAGCTTGTCGAAGGACGAGGACGCGATGTGGGATCAAAAGGAGATGCCGATTACGGAGCACCTGCGGGAGCTCCGTAATCGTCTTCTGATCTCGATTGCAACCGTCGGCGCCATCGCCGTCGTGCTCTTCTGGCCCTCGCAGTTCGTCATTCGCGCGATGATGCGGCACTACTTCGGAGGCTTGCAGCTCCACGCGTTCGGGCCGGCCGACGTCATTTTTACCGAGCTGAAGTTCTCGGTCGTTGGAGGCATCGTCGTGGGCCTGCCGGTACTGCTGAAGCAGCTCTGGCTGTTCGTCGTGCCGGCGGTCCATCCGCGCACTCGCCGCATGGTCTATTCGTTCGTCGTACCGTCGGTGTTTCTGGCCGCGCTCGGGCTTGCGTTCGCGCACTTTGTCGTGATCCCGCGGGTCATTGCGGCACTATTGCAAATCACCGACGCCGTGGCGACGCCAACCTTTGGCGTTGCTTCGACGCTCAACTTCGTCATCGTCCTGCTGGCGCTCTTCGCAATCATCTTTCAAACGCCGATCATTCTTATCGGGCTGGCGCGTCTGGGCATCGTGAGCGCCTCGTCGCTCATGCGTTACCGGCGGCATGCGATTTTCGGATTCTTTATCGCCGGCGGACTGGCCGCGCCCGACGGCAATCCGATTACGATGGCTCTGTTGGCGGTGCCGATGTACGTTCTCTACGAGCTCTCGATCTGGGTGATCGTACCGCTCGAACGACGCTGGTCCTTCGACAAGCTCAGGATGACAAAGTGACCGCAGCTCGGGCGCTCTACGCCGATTTCGTACGGACCTTTGGGAACGTACTCTTCGCCGTCTCGCTTTTCGTCGTTTGGGGAGTGCTCACGTTGCTCGGTGTCGTCATCGACCAGGGGCGAGATCCGAACGTTTATTTTGAATCGTACGCGGCTCCCGTCGCGCGTGCGATCTTACGCCTCAATCTCGACAACGTCTACCACTCGCCGTGGTACGTCGGCATCATCGGTCTGATCCTCACATCCCTGGCGGTCTGTACGTTCAAGCGAGTCGTTCCGGCGCGGCTCCCCGCGTTGCGCCCGGTCAAGATTGAGAGCATTCCGCTCCACGCGCGCTTCGAAACCGCCGGGGATGCCGAAACCGTGCGAAGCCGTCTCGCCGATTTCTTCGCCTCCCGGGGCTGGCGCATTCGGGAACGAATCTTTGGCGGCATCGAGTGGAGCTTTGCCGACAAACATAATTGGGCGCGGCGAGGCGTGCTGATCGCGCATGCGGGCTTCGTGATTCTCGCAGCGGGCACGACGCTCTATTGGGCCCGCGGCTTTTCAGGCGAGATCGCGCTCCTCGACGGCCAAACCTCGCAGATCCCCAACACCGGCGCCGTGATCCGGCTCGACGATTTCGCTTATCGCATCGCGCCGACGCAAACCAAGAGCGGGATGGTCTACCAGCCCATCGATTACGTTTCGCACGTTACGGTAAGCGGCAAGAACGGAATCCCCGCGCGCATGACGGTGCGCGTCAACCATCCGATCGATATCGACGACACGCTCTACTATCAAGCCACCTACGGTTTCGGCATGCGTTTTTCGGTGACACACGACGGACGGCCCGACAAGGCGCTCTCCGGCCGCACGCTGCTGGAGGGCGATTCATTGGATCTGCCCGGAACGCAGCGCAACGTTCTGTACGAGCGTTTCGCTCCGACCGTCGACAAGCAAACCGGCACGCCCACGGCCGATCCCCGCGTCAACGATCCCGCGGTCGTTCTGGGAGTCTCGCAGGGCGGCGCGCCGCTGGGGGAAGCGCTCGTACCGCTTGGCTCCCGGATCGATCTCGGGGGCGGCTGGGGACTGGAGCCGCAGAAGTACGTGATGTACAGTGGATTTCAGTATCGCCACGATCCCGGGGTGCCGCTGGTCGGAATCGGCGCGTTCGTGCTGCTGACGGGCCTGATTATCTCCTTCTACTTCGTCCCGGCCCGGCTGTACGTGCGCGTCGACGACGCCGGCGCACACCGCTCGAGCGTCGGTCTGGCGGCGACGACGGTCAAGGGCTACGACGTTTTCGAGAGCGAGTTTGCCCGATTGGTGGTAGCGTTGAAGGCGGATAATTCATGAACCTTCCCTGGGACGAAATCCTCATCGGCGTCGCGTTGGGCGCTTACACGCTAGGCGCGCTCGCGCTAGTGATCTATTTCTTTTCGCAGGACGAGTCGTTCCGCAAGGCGGGCGTTCCGTTGGCGATTCTCGGATGCGTTGCGCAGTTCGTCCAGCTCGCGGTGCGCTTCGAAACGACACACGTCTGGCCGTTGCTCAACCTGTACGGGTCGCTCTCGCTCTTCTCGGCAATGTCGGTGGCTATTTATATCGGCTTTGCGTTTCGCTACCGGCTTTGGTTCGCGGGCGGGTTCGTACTCGCGCTCGCAGCGATATTTCTCGCCTATGGCGTTACCTGGTACGAGGGAACGATGCCGCCGGTTCCATCGCTGCAATCCTACTGGGCCAAGATTCACGTGCCGATCGTCGTTTCGTCGTACGCCGCGTTTCTGGTCGCCTTCGTCTTCTCGTGCATCTATCTGCTGAAGTACTACGCGGCGCGCTCCGGCACGGGCGCTGTCGCACGCTGGCTGGCGTCCTTTCCGAGCCTCCCGCAACTCGACGCGATCGTTTATCGCGCCGTCGCGATCGGTCTGCCGCTGATCTCCATCGGGATCATTACCGGCGCGATGTGGGCGCACGAGGCGTGGGGCGCATACTGGCAGTGGGATCCCAAGGAGACGGCGGCCTTGTTCTCCTGGATCGTGTATCTCGCGTATATGCATCTGCACACTCGCCACGCGTGGCGGGGGCTGCGCACGAACTGGGTCAGCGTCATCGGCTTTGCTTCGATCATTTTCTGCTATCTCGGCGTGAACATCTGGATATCGGGATTGCACAGCTACAAGGTGTGATCGAAGTCCTGGCGGCCTGCTGCAGGCAGAGGTTACAATGTCGCCAAATGAGCCTGCCACCCGTACCTACGCCCTTGGGGAGAAGCTATTTTGTCTGACTCGAATGCCGGCGCGGGCAGCGACGCTGCCGCCCAAAGCGCCGACGAAGTCAGCCGCCGGACCTTCATGGCCAACGCGACGCTGACCATCGGCGGGATCGTCGGAGTCGTACTGGCCGTACCGATCGTGGGGTCGCTATTACCGCCCAAGAACGCCTCGAGCGGGAGCTGGGCGCCCTTGAGCACGCAGGAGCTCGACGCCCTGCAGAAGGCGACCGATAAGCCGGTCAAGCTGACCTTCACGCTCAAATACAAAGACGGCTATTTGCCCGAGCAGAGTGCTCCCGAGTACGTCTGGGGCATCAAAATCGATCCGGCAAAGTTTAAAGCCGCGCGCCCCGACATTTTCAACGGTCCGAGCGGAGCCGCGGACGTGCCCTACGACGCCGTCACTATGGGCTTCGTGATCTTCAGCCCAATCTGCCCGCATTTGGGTTGCTACTACAACTGGAGCGACGCGCAGAACCGGTTCATGTGCCCCTGCCACGGATCGCAATATACCTTCGACGGAACGCACATCGCGGGCCCCGCGCCGCGTGGCTTGGACCCATTGCCGTTTCGCGAACAGAACGGCGCAGCCGAGGTAACGTGGATCGTCTATCAGTCCAACACACCGCAACGTATCGTCGTCTCCTATCAGGCATAGGGAATCGCTGATGCTGAACTGGATCGAAAAACGAACCGGCTTCGTCTCGATGACGAAGGACTTTCTCACCGAGGACGTACCCGGCGGCGCGAGCTATTGGTACGTCTTCGGAAGCGCGACGCTCTTCGCGATGATCGTGCAGATCACGACCGGCATCTTTTTGACCTTCTTCTATGCGCCGTCCGCAGCGACCGCATGGGAGTCGACGCGCGCGATTTATCTCAACCCCTACACGCACTTTTTGCTTTCCGTCCACTATTGGGGCTCCTCGGCGATGATCGCCCTGGTCTTCTTGCATCTGCTGCAAGTGCTCATTTTTGGCGCCTACAAATCGCCGCGCGAGCTGCAATGGGTCGTCGGCGTGCTCTTGCTGCTCGTCACCTTGGTGCTCGGCCTCACGGGTTATCTATTGCCGTGGGACATGGATGCCTACTTTGCCTCGCAGGTCTCACTCAACATAACCGGCCTCGCTCCGGGACTCGGTCCAGTCATCCAGCATATCGCGCAAGGCGGCGGGGCAATGGGCACCGCCACCATCAACCGCTTCTTCGGACTACACGTGTGGCTGATGCCGGCCGTACTCGTGTTGCTCGTCGGCGCGCATTTGGCGATCTTCCGCCATAACGGCTCGGCTGGGCCGGTCGTCGAGGACCCGCGCACGCTCAAGGTGGGCCGCTTCTGGCCGGATCAGATGTTTATGGACGGCGCGTTCTCGTTCATCGTCTTCGTCATCATCTGCTTTCTCGCGTTTGCGTTTCCGCCGTATCTGGACGCGAAGGCCGATCCCACCAAGTTCTTCGTCCCCTATCCCGCTTGGTATTTCTTATCGCTCTTCGGCCTGCTCGCGCTCGTGCCGCCCGAGCTACATCTTGGTCCGCTGACCATCGGCACGGAGTTAATCGCGACGATCGTCGTGCCCACGCTGTTCCTGATCGTGGTTCTTTTGCTTCCGTGGCTCGATCGCAGCCGAACGCGGAGTTTCGCGGCGCGTTCGGGCATATTGTGGACGACTACGATCGTCGTCTGCACCATCGTCGGATTATCGATCTTCGCCCAAGTGACGACGATGGCCAAACAGGCCGCAGCGCCGCCCTCACCGCCGGAGTCGGTCGTATTGAGCGCGGAGGCTTCGACCATATCGAGTGCGGCGGCACCCGGAGCCGGGGTGGCGCCAAGCGCGGGCGGCGCGACCGACGCCAATGGTGCAAAGGTCTTTGCAGCCAACTGCGCGAGCTGCCACGGAGCGCAGGGCCAGGGCACGCCGGGCGCATTTCCTCCGCTCGCGAACAATCCGATCGTCACCGGCGATCCGAATAAGGTCGTCGGAATCGTGACGGGCGGCCTCCACGGACAGATATCCGTGGCAGGAATGAGCTACAACGGACAGATGCCGGCGTGGAAAGGTCAGCTTTCGAATAAAGACATCGCCGACGTCATAACGTACATTCGCGGCAGCCTGGGAAGCAATCACGCCTCGCCCGTAACGCCAGCGCAAGTAGCAGGCTATAAGCCCTAGCCGTTTGTCATCCTGAGCAACGCTCCTGAGCGAGCGCAGCGAGTCGAAGGGGCGCGTGTCGAAGGACGAGCTAGCGACAGGGGCGGCCCTCGTAGAGTAAGAGCGCTGCCTTACGGTCGACGGTGACGAGGCGGCGCACGCGGCCATAGGTAGGATCCGTCGGCACGCTCGCGGCCGGAACGATCACCCACGCGCGCGTTGCCGCGCAGAGGATCGTGCGAGGGTCGACGCCATCGGTTGGCGGATCTCCATCGCTCGGCGGTGCCAGAACGCGGACGACCGGATGCGTGTAAAAAAGCAACGCATTGCCGCCCGAAACGTTTTGAATGGCCACGACGTCGCCCGAACGCTGCCCGCGCTCGATGACTGCCGCCAATCGCGGCACCGGTTTAAATGCCTCGGCGTGCGGTAAGACCGTCACGGCGAGCACGTCCGTCGCGACGATTGCGGCGAATGCCAGCGCGTAGGGTGCCGCGCCAACGGTACTGCGGCGCGCGACCAGCAGCGCGGTCAACAACGAGCCGGCGAAGATCGCCGCCGCCATCGCCAGCAAGGGAGGAACCGCGATCGCGATTTCGGCCGTCAGGCGATTGTTGCGCGTGAAGAGCGAGATCGCAATCGCCAGCGCCCCGATCGTCACCGGCACCGTCGCCGCGGAAAAAACCGCCGAACGCGTACCGCCCCGGCGCACGACCGATTCGAAGTAGAGCGCGGTGATCAATGCGAGGGCGGGAAGCTCGAGTGCGATATAGTTCGGAAGCTTCGTTCGAGCTGCGCTGAAAAAGAGCACCGGCATGACGATCCACGCAAATGCGAGGCGCACCAGACGCGAAGATCCCGGATCCTGCGACTGCGCCGCGTGAAGCCTTCGAATACCGTCGGCTATCGCCATTGGGAGGAACGCAATCCACGGAAAGAAGCCAAGAATGATGACGGGCACGTAATACCAAAACGGCCCGGCTTGATTCTCGACGACGCCGGTATAACGGCCGATTGTGTACTCTCCAATGAGCTTTTGAAGCGGAAAGAAATGATAGTGCAATACCAATGCGATCGGCCACGGCGCAGCGATCGCAAAAAATGCCAGAAGCCCGACGACCAAGGCTCGCGCCGACGGCGCAAATGTCGGTTCGAAACGCCGATTCCAAAAGAAGAACGGCACGACGACCAATAGCGCAACGACCGGTGCAACCAGTCCTTTTGCCAGGAACCCGAATCCCGCGGCAATCCAACCGAAAATCGCATACCGGTCGCGCCCGCTCTCGAGACCGCGAAACCACCAGAAGATCGTCATCGCGACCGCCAGGTCGAGCAGCGCGTCCATGATCGCCAGCCGTCCGATCACCGCTTGCATCAAGCACGTGGAAAGAATGACGGCAGCGTAAATGCCGACGCGGGATCCAGCTTGCCGCGCGACGGCGTAGCCGGTGAAGGCGGAGAGGGCGACCGTCGCCAGCGCCGACGGAAGTCGCAGCGCCAGCGGCGTCGGGCCTGTCAGCAGCGAGAAAAGGGCGCCGAACCAAAAATACAACGGCGGCTGGACGAAATACGGCACGCTGTTGAGGTGCATGACCACCCAGTCATGCGTGAGAAGAATTTCTTTGGCAACCTCGCCATACGCCGTTTCGCTGTTGTCCCAGAGAGTGCCGACACCCAAACCCGGAAGGGTTATGAGGGCTGCAACGACCGCACCCACGGCGGCGGCTCGAACGGCTCCGTCCGCGGTTCTCTTCATGACGAAAGGCGGTTTTTGGCTGCCGGGCGCTGAAGTCTTTTATGCTTCCATGTTGACCATCTCATTGCGGCCAGACGGCCGCCGAGCGGTTATAATCGGCGGAGGAATCGTTGCGGCTCGAAAGGCCGAATCGCTTGCCGAGGCCGGATTTCGAATCTCGGTCGTAGCGTATCGGATCGCCGATCGCTTGCGCGAGTTCTTGGGCGCGAACGCGGGAACGTGTGTGCAGCGAGGCTACGAACCGAGCGACCTCGCCGGGGCGGCGCTCGTCGTCGCTGCAACCGACGACGATGCAATCAACGCGCGCGTCGTCGCCGACGCCCGCGCTGCGCACATACTCGTTTGCGATGCCTCCACGGGGGATCGAGGAGATTTTACGATGCCGGCGACGTTTCGCGTCGGAGATCTGACGATCAGCGCCGACTCCGCGGGCAGCTCGCCGGCTTTCTCGAAGCGCGTCGTGCGCGAGTTATCCGAGCATTTCGGATCGGAGTACGGCGACGCGTTGCAAGTGCTGCGGCGCATGCGCGCTCACGTCAAAGAGGCCTTCCCTGGAGAAGAAGGCGCCGCCATTTTACGCACGCTCGCGGAGCGGCCGATTGCCGAACTTGCCGCAGTCCCGGAGGCGGCCGTCGTCTGCGCTTCGCGGCGCAGCCCGCTCGCGATGATTCAAAGCCGCACGATTGCGGCGCGTTTAGCCGAACGCGGGATCGCAACGATTATGCTGGGCATCACCACGAGCGGCGATCGGGATAAAGAGCACTCCATCGATCGCCTCGGCACCGTCAACGTTTTCATCGCGGAGCTGGAGAACGCGCTTCGCGAACGGCGTGCCGATTATGCGGTTCATTCCTGTAAGGACCTACCGAGCACGCTTCCCGACGATTTGCAGATCGCGGCCATCTCCCATCGGCAAGACGCGCGCGATGCTTTTTGCAGCGAGCGCTATAGCGACTTCGATAGCCTCCCGCTAGGATCGGTCGTCGGAACGTCGAGCCCGAGGCGGCGCGCACAACTCGCGGCGCTTCGTCCCGATCTGCGATACGAAACGCTAAGGGGTAACGTAGGCACTCGGCTTGCGAAGTTGCGCGACGGCCGCTACGATGCAATCGTGCTTGCGATGGCCGGGTTAGATCGATTGGGAGAACGCGCCACGCACCTCGTACCATTTGAAGTCGATCGCGTCGTTCCGGCCGTCGGTCAAGGCGCGCTCGCCGTGGAGACTCGCGTCGGAGAGGATTGGTTGACGAACGCCCTGCGATCGGCTGCAAACGATCGCGTCAGCGAACTCTGTGTCGTCTGCGAACGCGCGGCGCTTGCGGCAATGCACGCGGGCTGCAGCGCGCCGATCGGAATTCACGCGCGCTTTGGCGTGGCGGGCATGGTGGTTGACGCCGCGGTGGAAGCCGAGCCCGGCGTTATTCTCCGTCACCGCATCGAACGCTCCGTGGCGACGGTACAAGAGGCGGAGGCGCTGGGAGCGGCGCTCGCCGCCGAGTTGGCCGCGCGAAGGGTCGCCGCAACGTGAGCCGGCCGTGATTGCAGTGCGTCCCCGGCGCCTTCGCCGCAGCCAGGTGATGCGCGAGCTCGTTGCCGAGCATCGCATCGGGATCGAGCATCTCGTCCAACCGCTCTTCGTCGTGGAACGCGACGAAGACGCCGGCCCGATCGAGTCGATGCCGGGAATCTCGCGGCTCTCGCTCGACGCCACGGTAGCCGAAGCGCGCGAGCTTTTTGCGTTAGGCATCAAGAGCGTGCTTCTCTTCGGCATTCCGGCGTACAAAGACGCCCTCGCATCGAGCAGTTACGACCGCAATGGAATCGTCCAGCGAGCAATTCGGGCCGTCAAGGCTGAGTTGCCGGAGATGCTGGTGATGGCCGACCTCTGCGGCTGCGAGTACACCGACCACGGCCACTGCGGAATTCTCGATTCGGATGGCGAGGTCGACAACGACGCGACGTTGGAACTGCTCTGCCGCATCGCTCTGACGTACGCGGATGCGGGAGCCGACGTCGTCGCTCCGTCGGATATGATGGACGGCCGCGTCGAGGCGATTCGTTGCGCGCTGGATGGCGATGGTCGCACGAACGTCGCCATCATGGCCTACAGCGCGAAGTATGCATCGGCGTTCTACGGCCCGTTTCGCGATGCGGCAGGTTCGGCACCGCAGCAAGGAGATCGCCGCGGCTACCAGATGGACGCGCCCAACTCTCGTGAAGCGCTGCGTGAGATCGCGCTGGACATTGCGCAGGGCGCGGACATCGTGATGGTCAAGCCGGGGTTGCCTTATCTCGACGTGGTGCGCGCCGCACGCGACCGGTTTGACGTGCCGATCGCCGTTTACAACGTCAGCGGCGAGTACGCGATGCTTCAAGCGGCAATCGGCAACGGCTGGCTCGATGGCGATCGAGCCATCGACGAGACCTTGACGTCGTTCGTACGCGCCGGCGCCGACATCGTCATCACGTATTTCGCCAAAAACTACGCGCGGCGTCATGGCTGATGCGATCCTGCTCCTGGCCGGCGGCTCGGCGACGCGCTTTCCGGGAAAGCTCGAGCACGACATCGAGGGTCAGCCGATGATCGTGAGCGTCTTTGCGAAACTGGCCGGCGGCCCGTGGCCGATATATGTCGCCGGCAAGGGAAGCTTTGCGCCGCCGGTCGACGCGGCGCTTTGCGCGCCGTTGCTGATCGATCGCTGGTTCCCGCGGGGTCCGCTGCATGCGCTGCTCTCCGCTTGCCCATTCATTCCGGCCGATCGCATCTTTGCCGTCGCGGCGGATCAGCCGCAACTCGAGCCCAGCGTGCTCGAACGTTTGGCTGCTGAGTGGAAGCCGGGGGACGAAGCCGCGGTGCCCGAGCATGCCGGCGTCGTCGAGCCGCTCGCAGCTCTCTACGATAAGTTCGCGCTTATCCGCGAAGGGCTTCGACTGCGCCGCGCGAGCCGTACGGCAATGCGCGATCTGATCGCCGCCGTTGCAACTCGCTTCGTCCCGATGGAGAGCCGCTACTTTTGCAACGTGAACACGCGCTCCGACCTCGGACGCAGAATGGACAAAGCGTGAAGCTGGAACGTTCGATCGCCGAGTTTGCGCGCGCCCGCAAGGTCATCGCCGGCGGTGTGAACTCGCCGGTCCGCGCGCTGGGTTCGGTTGGCCTTTCTCCCATCTTCATGAAGAGCGGCGCCGGGGCGATGCTCTACGACGTGGACGGTCACGAGTATCTCGATTACCTCATGTCCTGGGGCGCCTTGCTCCTTGGCCACGCTCATCCCGCGGTAACGCGGGCGATCGTCAATGCCGCTTCGCGGGGTACTTCGTTCGGAACGCCGACCGAATCCGAGAGTCAGCTCGCGGAGCTGATCGTTTCGATGATGCCGTCAATCGAACGCATTCGCTTCGTTTCCAGCGGGACCGAAGCGACATTGAGCGCCGTTCGGCTAGCCCGCGGCTTCACCGGGCGTTCGAAGATCGTGAAGTTTGCGGGTTGCTATCACGGTCACGGCGACTCGTTCCTGATTGCAGCCGGATCCGGCGCACTAACTGCAGGCGTACCGGACTCGCCCGGCGTCACCGACGGTGTCGCTGCGGACACGATCGTGTTGCCGTTTAACGACCTCGCGGCCGTCGAAGAGGCGTTCGAGAGCAATCCGGGGACGATCGCGGCGCTGATCGTCGAGCCGTACCCCGGAAATATGGGACTGATCTTGCCGCGGCCGGGATATCTGCTCGAGCTTCGCGAGCTGTGCACTCAGCACGGCGCGGTGCTGATTTTCGACGAAGTGATGACCGGTTTTCGCGTGGCTCGCGGCGGCGCGCAGGCGCGCGAAGGCGTCCGGCCCGACCTGACGACGCTTGGCAAAGTGATCGGCGGCGGTTTGCCGGTCGCGGCGTTTGGCGGCCGGGTGGAGATCATGGCCCAGCTGGCCCCCGACGGGCCAGTCTACCAAGCAGGGACGCTCTCGGGCAACCCGGTCGCCATGGCCGCGGGCATCGCCACGCTCGGGGTTGTCGCAGCGGATCACACGCTCTACGACCGCCTTGAAGCGCTGGGACGGCGGCTGACCGCGGGATTGAAAGCCGGCTTCGACCGGCATGGCCTTCCGAGCTTCGTCAACTGCGCGGGGGCGATGTTTTCGATCTCTCTCACGCGCGACGAGGCGAGCGACTTACGCGGGGCCCAAGCCACCGACCGGCGCCTCTTTGCAAAAT
>DATMKR010000083.1:0-21706 GCA_035571115.1 Candidatus Acidiferrum sp.
CAACGACTTGCGAGGACCGCTACAGTGCCCTAAAACGTCCGGCCCCATGCGTCTTAAGACGTCTTCTTTCTTGCGCAAAGACGCTTTACTGTAGGCAATCACCTGATACCCTACAGTTCGGAGGCAGCGTGAGAGGCAGAAAAACCCAGGTCGAACGTCAACGCATCGCCGTTGCTTATTGTCGTGTCTCGACTCGGGAGCAGGCTGCAGAAGGACACAGCTTGCCGCCCAAGAGGCGCGCCTACAGGCTCTTGCGCAGATTCAGGGCATCACCATTAACCGCATGTTCGTTGACGCTGGCTGTTCCGGCAAGAACCTAAAACGCCAGGCTGTTGCCGACCTTCTCGCCGCGATTGCGGCAGGCCAAGTGAAAGCACTCTACGTCACGAAACTTGACCGGCTCTGCCGGAGCCTCGAAGACTAACTCGCAATCGTTCGGCTGTGCGGCAAGCACGATGTTGCGCTTGCCAGTGCCTCCGAATCCATCGACATCCTGCTCCTGAAGGCGAATGTTCACCCGAAAATAGTCAGCGAGCGCTTGGGGCATGCTAGCGTGAGCATCACGCTCGACGTATACAGCGCCTGGATACCTGGCCTTCACGCCCAAGCTGCCGAAGCAATGACGGGAATTTTGGTGCGCCTCCGGCAGAAGCATCTGAAGGCAGCCTAGTTAAGAGGGACAATTGAGGAACATGGCCCCAAGTCCCCAAAACGAAAGCCTCACAAAACGTTATATTCTGTAAGGCTTTTGGAACTCTCCGGATGTTGGACTCGAACCAACGACCCGCTGATTAACAGTCAGCTGCTCTACCAACTGAGCTAATCCGGAACGAGGTTGCGCTCAGACAAGGCCGGGGAGCCTGGTTCCACGGCTCCCTCGTGGTCCCTGTCGGCGCCCACGAGCCCGGCGCCGCTAGGGTCCGGGTGAGAGGCGAAGCGCGCCGGGATACGTATTCTACTCGCCGTTATGCAAGAGTCAACGGCAGCTCCGGACGCGATCGTGACTCGCCGGCTCGCGGGATATCGCGTAGGTGCCGAGCACCTCGACTACTTGCTGGAAGTGGATCGCGACATCCGCATCGCGCAGTGGCTCTCCGGTGAGATTCAGAGCCCCGAGCAGTCGCGAGCACGCCTGGGCCGATGGGTGCGGATGTGGGAAGAAAGCGGCAAAGGATTCTGGATCTTTCAAGATTCCGATCGCTGCATCGTTGGTCACGGCGGCCTGTTCAACTCGCCTCGCGAAGCCGGAGAGGTTGAGGTAGGGTACGTCATCAAGCCGGCGTACTGGGGCCGCGGACTGGCGACGGAGATAACCATGGCCGCGCTCAAGGTGGGCTTCGAATCGCTCGGCCTGCAGCGGATTATTGCAATCGCGCAACCGGCCAATGCGCCATCGAGGCGCGTCATGGAAAAGTGCGGCATGATTTTCGAGACCGAGACCCTGTCCGCGAACGGCCTCGCGAGCGTTCGCTACGCAATCGGCAAAGAAATGTGGTCGTCGTGACCGCGAAGATACCTAGCGACGTCGACAACCTAACGCTCGAGATCGACGGGCGGCACGTCGCATTGACGAATCTGCGCAAGGTTTACTTTCCGCAACTTGGGCTGACAAAAGGCGACTTGCTTCGTTACTATCTCAGCATCGCCGGCGCTCTTCTTCCTCACGTTACCGGTCGCGCGATGGTCATGAAGCGCTATCCGCACGGGGTTGCCGGCGAGTTCTTCTACATGAAACGCACGCCATCGCCCCGACCGCCTTGGATACGAACCTGTCCGATCGAGCATCGCTCGGGTAATACGATCGACTTTCCCCTAATCGACGACCGTCCGTCGCTTCTGTGGCTGATCAACCTGGGTTGCATCGATCTCAATCCATGGTACTCGCTGTGCGACGACGCGAATCGTCCCCTCTACTTGCATTTTGATCTCGATCCGGTGGAAGGGACGCCGTTCTCCGTCGTGCGTGAGGGCGCGTTCATTGTCCGCGACGTTCTCCGCGGCATCGGGATGACACCGTACGTCAAGACGACCGGCAGTCGCGGAGTTCATATCTATGTCGCGATCCGCGTCGGTCCGACGCAGCACGAGGTTTGGGAGATATCCAAAGCGATCGGGCAGCAAATCGCCAACGCTCATCCCGACGTTCTTACCGCCGAATATCGCGTCGCGAAGCGGCCGCCGGGCCGCGTTCTCGTCGACTACAATCAAAATGCGTTCGGCAAGACCTTAGCCTCGATCTATTCGGTGCGCGCAAATGAGATGGCGACCGTCTCGACGCCGGTCACGTGGGAAGAGCTCGATTCCGGCTGCGAGTTGGCGGACTTCACGATTTTCAACGTACCGCAGCGCGTCGCAAAAATCGGCGATCTCTGGAAGCCGCTGCTCAGCAGTCGCGGCCGCTTCGACCTCAATGCCAAGCTTTGAAGAGCTCGCGCTCCGTCCGCCGATCGAGTCGATGGAGACGCGGCACGCGCAGCGCATTCCCGAGGGCGCCGACTGGACGTACGAGCCGAAATGGGACGGCTTTCGTTGCATCGCTTTTCGCGACGGAAGGAACGTCGAGTTGCAATCCAAATCCGGCGAAACCCTAACCCGCTATTTTCCCGAGATCGTCTCGGCGCTGCTCGAAGCGACGGCGCAGCGCTTCGTTGTCGACGGGGAGCTGATGATCGTCGAAGGCGAAACCTCGGATTTCGACGCGCTTCTCCAACGCATTCACCCCGCCGAGAGCCGCGTCCGCAGGCTCGCGGCGGAGACCCCGGCGGTCTATGTGCTGTTCGACTTGCTCGTGCAAGACCGAAGCGAGCTTTTCGAGCGCAAACTACGCGAACGCCGGGCATGCCTGAAGGCGTTCGTGCAACGCAACTTCGCGACGAATTCGACGATCGCGCTCTCGCCCGCAACCGACGACCCGGGCCTCGCGGCACGCTGGCTCTCTGGAAGCTTAGCTCGCCTCGACGGGGTCATCGCGAAGAAAGATGTGCCGTACGCGTTCGGCAGCCGCGATGCAGCGGTCAAAGTCAAGCGGCGGTATACCGCCGACTGCGTGATCGGCGGCTTTCGCACGGGGAGCGACGGCTCGATCGCGTCGCTGTTGCTCGGTCTCTACGACGACGCTGGCTTGCTCCACCACGTCGGCTTCGTCGGTTCGATGAGCGCACAAGAACGCGCGCACGCGGCCGAGCTGCTTAAACCGATCGTAGAGCCGCCGGGATTTACCGGCGCGGCACCCGGCGGCCCGAGCCGATGGCGGCGCGCCGAGAATGCACAATGGTTTCCGGTCAAACCGAAAGTCGTCGTCGAAGTCTCGTTCGATCACGTGACTGCGCGCCGGTTTCGGCACGCGACGCGTCTCTTACGCTGGCGGGTCGATAAGGCGCCCCGTCAGTGCACGATGGACCAGCTGCTCAATCCTACGGAACCGTCAGGTTTGCCGAAAGCTCCACCGTGACCGGCGTCCCCGCGTTAACGATAATCGGCTCGCCGTTGCTCGTGGCGTAGACGTATCCGCCGAGATTCTGGGAAGCGGGACTCTGTACGCTCGACGGGCCGTTCCCGATACGCATCTGCCATGCGATAGGCCCCGGTGTTACCGTTCCGTACGGCACGCCGGACATCGGCGAGAGCTGCTGACGCGACGCGTATTGCGCGCTGGGATTCATCGGGACCACCCGTTTGCTGACAACGGTGGCGCTAATGCTCTTCTTCTCCCCGTTGGACAGATGGATCGACGTCAGCATGAACCCGACCCTCGCCCGATCCACGCCGTGCGGCTGGCGCACGTCCGTGATGTAGCCGATTATCTTCGCTCCGTGCAGCGCGGGAAAGTTGGAGTCGACAACCTGCAGTCTGAACTTGTCACCATAAGCGAGTTTCGAGGAGTCGAGGTGCTCGTCGAGCACGCACGCAATCCTCGTCCCCGCTTTGTAGGTTTGTGAGGGGACGAATGTCGTTGCGCCAGCCGCAGCCGGAACGATTGATGTCGCCAGAAGGACCGCGGCGACCTTAATTAGCGAAGTGCGGTACACGTAGTTGTTCTCCATTGAAGGCAGCGGCAGAGCGAAGCGCGTCGGCGCGATCGACGCGCTCCCACGGCAGATCGAGATCGGGACGGCCGAAGTGTCCGTACGCCGCGGTCTGCTTGTAGATGGGTCGTCGCAGGTTCAGGTGGTGGATGATCGCCGCCGGGCGCAGATCGAAGATCTCGGTCACGGCTTTAGCGATCTGCTCTTCGGGAATTCGCCCGGTGCCGAAGGTCTCGACGAAGACACTTACCGGATGCGCGACACCGATTGCGTAGGCGACCTGGAGTTCGCAACGATCGGCGAGTCCGGCCGCGACCACATTCTTGGCCACCCAACGGGCCGCATAGGCGGCGGAGCGGTCGACCTTCGTCGGATCCTTGCCCGAAAACGCGCCGCCGCCATGGCGCGCCATGCCGCCGTAGGTGTCGGCGATGATCTTGCGGCCGGTGAGTCCGGCGTCGCCTTTCGGACCGCCGATGACAAAACGGCCGGTCGGATTGACGAACACGCGCGTGCGCGCATCGTACATCGACGCCGGAATGACGTGGTCGATCACTCTCTCGGTGATCTCGCGACGAATCTCTTCGAGCGGAATCTCGGGGTCGTGCTGCGTCGAAAGCACGACGGCCTCCACGCGAACCGGACGATCGCCTTCGTACTCCACGGTCACCTGCGATTTGCCGTCAGGCCGCAGATACGGAATATCGCCGTTCTTGCGCACCGCGGCGAGATGTCGCGTCAAATTGTGCGCCAGTACGATCGGCAGCGGCATCAGCTCCTCGGTGTCGCGGCACGCGTAGCCGAACATCATCCCTTGGTCGCCGGCGCCGATTTGCTCGAACTCGTCGTCATCGCCGGCCCGCGACTCCTGCGAGCGGTCTACGCCAAGCGCGATGTCGGGTGATTGCTCGTCGATCGACACGCTCACGCCGCACGTTTCGGCATCGAAACCGATTGCGGATCTCGTGTATCCAACCTCGCGGACGACCTCTCGCGCCAAGCGCGGGATGTCCACGTACGTTCTCGTGGTTACCTCGCCGGCGATGTGGATTTGACCCGTGATGGCAAACGTTTCGACCGCCACTCGTGAGAACGGATCGTCTTTGATCAGAGCGTCGAGCACGGCGTCGGAAATCTGATCGGCGAGCTTGTCGGGATGTCCTTCGGTCACCGACTCGCTCGTGAAGAGCCGCCTATACGGCATCAGGTGCCCTCGCTCCACGACTCGGCGTACTTGACTTGCTCGGGGGTGAGCGTGTCGATATCGACGCCCATTGAGGCAAGCTTGAGCCGGGCAACCTCCTCGTCGATTGCGAGCGGAACGTCGTAGACCCGCTTCGAGAGCTCCCGGTGATGCTTGACGAGGTAGGTCGTCGCCAGCGCTTGATTCGAAAACGACATATCCATCACGGCCGCGGGGTGACCTTCGGCCGCCGCCAGATTCACGAGCCGGCCGTCGGCAAGGATGCAGATCTTTCGCCCGTCGTGCATCTCGTACTGCTCCACGAATTCGCGCGGCTCGGCCTTACCCTTTGCTAGTCGCCGGATGGCGTCGAGATCGAGCTCGTCGTTGAAGTGACCTGAGTTGCAGACGATCGCGCCGTCCTTCATTAGTTTGAAGTGCTCGTCGCCGATGACGTGGTAGTTGCCGGTGACCGTCACGAAAATGTCGCCGATTTTGGCGGCCTCGGTCATCAGCATTACGCGGTACCCGTCCATAACGGCCTCGATCGCCTTGCGCGGATCGACCTCGGTCACGACGACGTGCGCCCCCATGCCGGCCGCCCGGGACGCGATTCCTCGCCCGCACCAGCCATAGCCGGCGACGACGAGGGTCCGGCCTGCCAGCAAGACGTTCGTGGCACGAATGATGCCGTCGAGCGTGGACTGCCCGGTGCCGTAGCGATTGTCGAACATGTGCTTGGTTAGAGCGTTGTTCACCGCGATTACGGGATAGGGCAGCACGCCGTCACGCTGCATCGCCCGCAACCGGATGATGCCGGTCGTCGTCTCCTCGCAGCCGCCGATCATCTCTGCGAGTTGCTCGGGGTGTTTCGTATAGATCGTCGTAAGGAGGTCGCAGCCATCGTCCATCGAGATGTCCGGTTTGGTCGCAATGACGGATTCGATGTGCGAATAGTACGTTGCGTGGTCTTCCCCTTTGATCGCGTACGTCGCGATCCCGTATTCGCAAAGAGCGGCGGCGACGTCGTCTTGCGTGGAGAGTGGATTGCTGGCGCATAGCGCGATTTCCGCGCCGCCGGCTTGCAGCGCGAGCATCAGATTCGCGGTCTCCGTCGTCACGTGAAGGCAGGCGCCGATCCGAATGCCGGCCAGCGGTTTGTCCACCTCGAAGCGGTCATGGATTTGCGCGAGCACCGGCATGTACGCCGCAGCCCAGCCGATCCGGGAGCGTCCGGCTTCGGCACGGGACAGATCCTTGACGTCGCCGGGGGCTGAATCTAAAAGAGGCACGTTGAGAACTCCTACGATCTGGGGAAGGTTGGAAAACGTTTCGTCGCATCGTACGCTACCTCCGCCGCAGGGCGACCGACGAAGGTCGCACACCTTAGTGCCTGCGCGAAGCGCAGTCCTGAGCGAGGCGCGAAGCGCCGAGTCCGAGGGTCAGGATGACAAGGCTCAGGATGACAAAGGGCCAACCCCGCGTTTATGGAGACGGTGGATGCATATCTCGAACGCCTCGCGGCCGATGCTGCGGTGCCGGGGGGCGGAAGCGCGGCGGCACTGGTCGCTTCGTTCGGTGCGGCGCTGACCGCCATGGTCGCACGAATCGCACGGCGCAACCCCAGGAACTCGAGCACGACCGAGGCGCTGGATACGATCGTCGAACGAAGCGACGCACTGCGTGTCGAGCTTGCCGACGCGCGGCTTCGCGACGAAGCGGCCTTTGCCGCCGTCGTCGCCGCACAGGCTTTGCCCAAGCAGACGGAGACCGACAAGACGATGCGTCGCCAAGCCGTGGACGATGCCCTCGCACGGGCCGCCGCGGAACCCTTGCGTGCGACGGCACTTAGCTTGAACGTTCTCGAGCTGCTTGAGAAGTTGCTCGAGTTTCCGATCCAGGCACTGCGCAGCGACGTCGGCTCAGCGGCCGAATTCGCGAGCGCGGCGCTGGCGAGCTGTGCCTACAACGTGCGAATCAACCATCGCTTCATGCACGACCCGGAGGTCGTCGCATGGCAGGAGGAAGCCTTAGGCGAGCGCGAGGTCGCGGCTCAGGGAATCCTCGCGCGCATTCGAGCCCAACTCGGACACGCGATTGGGGATAGCGCTTAAGCGATCGCTCCGATCAAATCGAAGAACGGCGCCAGATCCTGCGCGTCAACGTCGATGCCGACGCCCCGCGTATGGTAGCGAATGTCGTGGAAATCCATGCCGGCCGTCATGACCAGTCCGTAACGCCGCGCGGTCTCCCGGAACTCCGCCGTATCTGCGGCGTCGTGTAACGGATAGAAAACCTCGAGACCTCGTAAGCCGCGCTCGGCAAGCTCGTCGATGAGGATGCGATCTTTGAGCCGCCCCGGGTGGGCCAGCACCGGAATGCCGCCCGCCGCCGCAATCTGTTCGATCGCGTGCTCCGGGGTTGTGTACAGCTGCGGAACGTAACCCGGTCTGCCGCGGCTCAGCGCCTGCTTAAAGGCGGCATCTACGCTATCCACAACTCCGAGTCGCACCAAGGCCTTAGCCACGTGCGGCCGGCCGATCGCGAACGCGCCGCCGGATTCCCGCAAGACGTCCTCGAGGGTCAAGGCGTAGCCGGCTTGGCGCAGGCGTTCGACCATCGTCTCTGCTCGAATCCGCCGCTGGACCTGGTTGTACTCGAGCAGCTCGTTGATCGGCGATGGCCCCAGCGGCACCCCGTACCCCAAAACGTGAACTTCGTTCTCACGCCAGGTCGTGTTGATCTCGATCGCGGTAATCACGCGGGCTCCGGGCGGGGGCGTGAACGCACCGTACGCCGCCAGCGTGTCGTGATCGGAAATCGAAAAGACCTCGACCCCCCGCTCGCCCATGAAGTCGGAGAGCTCTTGCGGGCTGAGCGTGCCGTCGCTCATGCTCGTATGAGAATGCAAATCAACCTTCAACTTCGACCACTTTCTCTTCTAGCTTGCGCCGCTCGACCTGCAGCGAAATCGCAGTGCGCTCGCTCTCGTCGATCGCCACGAGCACGAATGACGGCGCGCAAACGACATCCAGCTTTGCGCCCCTGAGGTAGCTGCGCGCAATCGCGACCGCTTTGATCGCTTGATTGATCGCGCCGGCTCCTACGGCCTGAACTTCCGCGGTCTCGCGCTCGCGAAGGACGGCTGCCAGTGCGCCGGCTACCGCGTTGGGATTGCTTTTAGCCGAGACCTTTAAAGTAACCCCGGCGGTCGTCATGCGATCCCTCGTAAAAAGATGCGCTTGATTTCGGTGGCCTTTCCGGTAACGCGATCGATCGAAACCACCGCGGCGTTGAACTGTTTCATCCCGCTTTTTTGCACGTTGAACCGCTCCGAAAGACCGGTAAGAAACCGGTCCAGCACGGCTCCCTGTTCCATCCCTATGACTCCGTCCATAGGACCTGTCATACCCAGGTCGCTGATGTATGCGGTTCCCCCGGGGAAGATCTGCTCGTCGGCGGTCTGCACGTGGGTGTGCGTCCCGACGACGCACGAGACGCGTCCGTCGAGGTAGCGCCCCATGGCGACCTTTTCCGAGGTTGCCTCGGCATGAAGGTCTACCACGATTACCGGGGTCCGCCGGCGCAGATCGCTGACCATGGCGTCCGCGCAACGAAACGGATCATCCATGGGGGGCATGAACGTCCGTCCCATCAGATTAAGGACACCCACCGTCACGCCGTCGGCCGCGAACGTGCCGGCGCCCCGTCCGGGCACGGCCGGCGGATAGTTGGCCGGTCGAATTACCCGGTTGCTGCTTTCTAAGTACTCGCCGAAGTCGCGCTTATCAAAAATGTGATTCCCTCCGGTGATAAAGTCGATGCCGCCGGCGAACATTTCTTCGGCAGTTTGAGCGGTCAGGCCAAACCCGCCTGCGGCATTTTCGCCGTTGGCGATGCAGGCGTGGATTTGATGTTGCTCTCGAAGCAACGATACACAACGCTTGAGCGCCTCGCGTCCCGGGGAGCCGACCACGTCCCCGATGATCATGAGGTTCAGGCTCGGGCTATCTAGCGGCGAGCCGATGCCTTCGCTTTCTTTTGAGCCTTCAAGAAATACACGAGCACTCGTTTTTCTTCTCTAAAGCCGACCAAACTCTTCGATTGTGACGGATCGCGCAACGCCTCGACGGCATAGAGCGCGGCCTCGTCCTCGGCGGCCGGATCGCCCTCGAGATGATCGTCGGGCGGTGGGTTTCGGACCAGCGTGTCGCCGCAGCGATCGCACAGGAACCCTACCTGAAGCTCGAGCTCTTCCTTTGAGAAGGTCTCCAGATCGCGCGTGACGTGAAGGAACGTCAGCGTTCGATCGCCCTCGCACTCGACGTGTAGGGCCGTCGGCTCGTCCTTACTTAAAGCGAGAAATCCGCGAACGTGCTCTTCGATCGCCTCGGCGAGCCTCAGCTGAGAGGTTCGGTCGAATCGTTGACGCACCGCGAAGGTCAATCGCAGCGTACGATCCGTTGGACCGGATCGAATCGAAGCCAACTCGGGAAAGCGCACTAGAAGCGCGCAGACCAAGCTGACGGTATCGGCATTCTCGATGCGTACTCGGGTGCTCATCACTCTTGGCTCTTCTTTCGCGGCTCCATCCCACCAGGTTCACGAATCCCCAAGGGGCAGGGTCAGTACGACGCGGTCCCAAGGTCTCCCCGCAGGCGCGCCTAGAAAAGACCCCTCGTGACCCTCCGGAAGGTTCCGGCCGCGCTCGCGCTTGGTTTGCTTGCCTCCATGCTGGCCCACGGCGGGCTCTACGGCGGAGAGCACGCTATGGGCGGCGGCTACCACGCTGCGCTCGTCCAGACGGCACTGGCAGGCGCCGTGGGCCTCTTTCTTTTCTTTGGCTTGCTGGCGGCAAGCGGCAAGAATGCCGTCGTTAGCGGCAGCGTCCTGGCCGCCCGGCTACTCGAACGGCTTCCCGGCTACGGACCGCTCTGTATCGCGGCCGGTGCTTGGTATGGCGTGGCCGAGTGCCTCGAACCGCATCACGAAGCCGCGTCGCTCCTCGCCGTGCCGCTTTTGTTGGCGGCAGCATCGTGGCTGGTTGCGATGCTCGCCCGCGGCGTCGTGGCAGTTTTGGCAGGCGCCCTCATTGCGGCGTGGCGCGCCGCCTTCTCGCCGCGAACGCCGGTATGGTCTGCGCGCTCGCACTCGCTCCGGCCCACGCGGCGTATTCTGTGGACGCGCCGCCGGTTCGCTCGTCCCCCTCCGATCGGGCTCGACTACTGCGCGTAACCGCGCGCGTCGATCCTTTTTTCTTCCACACCTAAGATCGGAGAAGAACCATGTTTCGGTTTCGCACGGCGCTGGTCGCCGTCTTCTTGGCTTTGAGCTTCATCGCGCCGGTGCTCGCCGCGACCACCGGGCTCGTCCGCGGCACGATCACAATTGACGGCAAACGTGCCTCTGGCGCGACGGTCGTTCTCGAAGGCGAAGGCTCGCGCTTTCGGACGACCGCTGACGCGAGAGGTGATTACGTTTTTCCTCAAGTGCCCTTCGGCTCGTACCGACTCGCCGCATCGAGCAAAGGAGTGCACGAGGTTGAATTGCTGATCACCGTGGCCAGTGGCCGCGTCACCACGATCGACGTGGCACTCACCAAAGAGCTAAAGCAGATTGCCCAGACTACCGTGACGGCGCACGCCGGGCTGGAAGCCAATCCTCCGTCGGTCAATCAGCTCACCCGTAGCCAGATCCAGACATCGCCGGTCAGCAATAGCCTCGACCGGCTCCTCGAGACGCTGCCGGGCGTCGTGCAGTTCTCCTACAACGAGCCCGTCATCAACGGCTTCCACGGCGTGACCTACAACATCGACGGCGCACCGCTGCCGCTGGCGACGACCTCCAACTTCGCCGAGATCATGGACCCGAAGCTGATCAATTCGATCGAAGTCTTAACGGGAGCCATTCCCGCCGAGTACGGTGGGGACCGTATGGGCGGCGTCGTCAACATCATCAGTAATCGGCCGACCGACATTCCGGAAGGCACCTACGGCACGATCACTGCCGGAATCGGCAATCAGGCGCAGAGTCTTGGGACGCTCGATCTGGAGTCGCGCTCCGGACAGAGCGAGTTCTTTCTCAGCGGAAATCTCCAAACGACCGACCGCGGCCTCGATGCGCCGACGTACACGCCGATCAACGATGCTAGCTCGAGCAACGACCAGTTCTTTCGTTTCATTACGCAGATGGGAACTCGCGACAGCCTGGCATTCGACTACTCAAACCAGTTTTCGCAGTTTCAGATTCCAATCAATACGGATCCTAACAATCCGCTCGACCCCGTCGTCAGCGCGCCCGGGACCCTCGACACCCAACTCGAGTACGATCGCTTCTCAAACCTCAACTGGACGCATATTTCTCAAGACGGAAACGGCATCTGGCAAGTGATACCGTGGTGGCGCTCGACGCGTATCGACTACTACGGCGATCTTCCGCTCGACGTCCTCGCCACCGAGCCGAACTTCAGCGACTGCCCGCCGTCGTGCGACCCGACGGTGCACTTAGTGGGCTTGAATCAGGGCTCGTATGCGAGCTACGTGGGCTTGCGCGCATCGGATTTTCGGGCAACGGCAAGTCATGCATGGAAAATCGGCGTCGATATCGATCGCGAAAGCGCTACGGCCTATCAGGAGTTTGCCTGCTACTACGTTAATTGCGCCGCGAGCGGGCCGGTCGCTACCCCCTATTTTCCTGCGTTCACGACGCCGCAGGGGCAGGCCGGATCCCAGATCGGCATCTACGGCGAGGATCGATGGCAGATGACGCCCTACGTGCTCTGGAGTTACGGTTTGCGCTACGACCATTCGACCGGCTACGTCGGCGGAGATCAGATTAGCCCGCGCATCGGCGTTAATATCTGGGATGGCGGTAGGAACGTCGCGCACGTTTACTACGGTAAGTTCTATGCGGCGCCGCTGCTCGAAGACGTACGACAAGCGTGCGTTCTGCTTTCGGCTCAGCAGGCCTGTTCCACGACGAATCCCGTCTACGATTTGAAGCCCGAGAGCGATAGCTACTTCGAGATGGGCGCCGTGCACACGTTTAACTCCCATTTCACCGGTTCGCTCAATATCTTCGAGAAAAGCGTCGTCAACGTGCTGGACACCACGCAGTTGTTCAACACGCCGATCTTTGCGGTCTACAATAACTCGATCGGAATCGATCACGGCGCCGAGATTCGGCTGCAGAACCAGGAACCCGGCGGAGACCAATGGTTTTTGACCGGCACGTACTCCGGATCTTACGCTGCCTGCATCTCCGGATCCGAGTTTCTCTTCCCGCCGAACACCAATCTTCCGGGCGTCTCCTGCGTCGCGCAACTCTCCCTCGAAGACCACAGTCAAACGGTCGACGCCACTGCGGCCTATACGCACCGGTTCGGCGGCGCACCGAAACTGTGGTACACGACGCTACAGGCCAACTACGGCAGCGGCTTTCCGGTCCAGTTCGAAGATGCCAACGTGAACTTGAGCGGCACGCTTCCGGCGCACACAACCTTCGATTTTTCGCTCGGCCGCGAGCTTACACCGGGCCGGCAGGGCGAGGATCAAGGCTTGGGGCTATCGCTGCAAGTCCTCAACGTGCTCAACCATCAGTACCCGATCAAGGTCTCCAACGGCTTCAACACGACGCAGATTGCCAACGGAACGTCGTTCCTGCTGCGCCTCTCGGCCCCGTTTTAGGGTATACTTCTGCATGGAACACACGATGCACGGCGGGCACACGCACGAGCATGGGCCCGGATGCTCTCACCCCACGGTCCGGCACGCCGGACATACCGATTATCTCCACGATGGCCATCTCCACTTCGTGCACGACGGCCATGTCGACGAACACGTCGTAGAAGCGTCGGCGGTTAATCCGGAAGCCTGTACGAGTGGCCACTCCTGCGAAGGGCTCACCTGCATTGCGACGACGACGTCGCCGTTGCGGCCGATCGTGAACTTGTCATGCACCATGGCGGCAAGCTAAGCCGCGCAAGCAGCGCATAGTCCATAGAGCGTTACGGAGTGTTCCTTGACCCGAAACTTCGGGGGCACCAACTTCCGCAGATTGTCAAGGCACCCGGCGATGTCGAAAGCTCGATCGCACTTCTCGCATTGAAAATGGTGGTGGTGACCCTTGTCTGAGCGCTCGTAGCGCGCAGGCTCCCCCGGAATTTCGACGGCTTCAATCCAACCGTCATCTAAAAGAAGCGCAACCGCGCGATAAACCGTCGCGACGCCCAAGCCGTCGACTCGCCTCGAAGCCGCCTTAAGCAACTCGTCGATACTCAGCGGCCGTTCCGCGGCGGCCAAGACGGCGCGCACCGCGTCTCGCTGTTTTGTTTTCCTACTAGGTCCCGTTGGCAATTTCGTTCTCCTCCGCGGTTTATGCTGCCCTCATGCTATCACAGCGGGCGCCTCCGGGGAGCCTGTTGACTATTTGCTAATGATAAGCTAATATCACTACACACACAAACTCTGAAGCTTTCCCGAGGACCAACATGAACGATCCATTGCGGCGCTATGCCGGCGCCGCTCTGGTTGCCTGCGCCCTGGCGTTCTTATGCGTCGCGACGGCGTCTGCCGTCAACGCAAGCGCTTTCATTGCCGGAACCGTGACGAACAACGGCGCACCGGCGACGCACGTCACGGTAACGGCGTCGGGAAACAATCGGACCGCCAAGACGACGACCGATGCCCGGGGCCGCTTCTCGTTTCCACCGCTCGCATTAGGCACGTATGACGTCGAGGCGCGGGACGGCGACCTGCGGGGCCTCGTGCGCGTCGATCTTGGAAGCGGCGGCGCGAGCATATCCATCGCACTCGAGAAGCTCACGGAGATAGCGCATGCCGTCGTCAGTGAATCGCAATCCGTGAGTACCCACGGCAGCGGCAGCGACGTCGTCCTGAACAACACCGCTTTGACCCGACTGCCGTTCGACAACAGCTTCACCCAAATGGAGACGCAGATGCCGGGGGCGGCTCAAGGCGCGAACGGGGTCGTCCACATCAATGGCGACCACGGCGTCATCAACTATATGCTCGACGGCGTGCCGTTGCCGCAGGAACTGAACCGGGATATCGGCAGCGAGTTCAATCTCAGCGATCTCTCCTTCGTGGACCTCATCGAGGGCGCGTATCCGGCACAATACGGTCTGAAATTCGGCTCGGTTTTCAATATGTCGACGCGGGCCGGTACGGGTCCACCCGGGTTCGATGGGTACGCGTCCTACGGCTCCTACACCGACGCTCAATCGACAATCGGGTATCACGCGCCGATTGCCGGTGGCGGTGGTTACGACGTCGCGTTGAGCGGTCTAACGACCACGCGGGGCCTCGATCCGCCCGATTTTAATTCGCCCCACAACGATGCGAGCTCGGTGAGTCAGTTCGCGCGCTTCACGCTCCCGGCCGGTGGCAACAACTTCACGAATATTACGTTCTTCAATAGCCACGACACGTTTCAGATCCCCAACGACATCGCCTACGGCGAACCGGGCGATACCGACGACAACGAGACTCAAGCCGATACCTTCCTATCCGTCCAGTTCCAGCATGCGATCGGAAATACGGGTGCGATCAGCTGGGGTCCGGTATATAACGAGTCGAAGATCCAGGACTTCGGCGATCCCTCCAACGATTGGATCTACGGCGAGTCCCTCAACCAGACGCCGCCCCCTTTCGGTAACGGAGGCACGTCGACGGACTGCGCCAATGCTTTCGTCGTCGCTCCAACGAACCCGACGGGCTTCCCCACCATGTGCGGCTTATCGCTCGCCGATGCGCGGACGGAGCTCGACTACATCATGCAGGGTGACTATACGCAGAGTCTTGGTAGCCATACGCTTGGCGCGGGCGTCAACTACGATCTGAGTCGCGTCCTAAAATACTACTCGTTCACCCTGCAGCCTAATAACTATCTCTCACCGATCGAAACTCCAAGCACGCCCTACGCTCCCTATACGGTAATCGACGACTCGCCAAATCTCGGGAATACGTATCAATCGTACGTTCAGGACAGCTGGCGAATCAGCAGCCTCTGGCAGGCCGACTATGGGCTCCGCTACGATTTCTTTACGATAAAGTCGGCCGCTTTTGGAGAGGGCTTCGGCGCGTTCAGCCCCAGGCTAAAGATCACACGCCTCTTCGGAAAGCGTGCGAGCGTGTACGGATATATCGGGCGATTCTTCGAACCGTTTTCATTTGAAAACGTCAGCCCGGAGGCCGCCTACGTTCTCAACCTGCCATTGCAGCGTACCGAGGCGCAGTTCGACCTCAAGCCCGAACGCGACACGCAGCTCGAGCTCGGCGGCCATATCCCGGTCGGCTCCGGCGACCTTGGCTTTCGGGTCTGGCAGAAGAACGCCAACGATCTCATCGACGACACCCAGGTCGGCGTTACGCTTCTCCATCAGGACATCAACTACGTGCTGGGCCGGCTGTCGCAGGAGGCGCTCAACTACGTCCAACCGCTATCGCTCAGCAGCCGCGCCTACTTTACGATCGCTCACGTGGTCTCGCTCAATGCCGGTTGCGAGACGCAACTGCTGGCGCCATGCTTTGGACAGCCCACTGGCTTTACGCCCGCCGACCACGAGCAGCGCTACACGATCACCAGCGGCGTCTTGCTCAACGATCGGCGCGGCGGCTGGTTTTCTGCCGACGCCTATTACGGCAGCGGGCTTTCGTCGGCTTTCTGTCCACTCGATACGCCGGGATACTGCAAAGAAACGCCCCACACGATTTTCAACGTGGAAGACGGAATCGCGCTATCGCCGAAAACCGCACTGACGTTGGATATCCAAAATCTGCTCAACGATCGCTATTACGTAACACTCCTCAATGCCCAAGGCAATCATTTTGGGCCGGGCCGCGAACTCAATATGGGCGTCAGGTTCCGGCCTTGACGGAGGACTCCACGCAAAGCCTGGGGGATTATGGGCCCTCACAGCGATGCACGACCTCAATCACGGAAGAATCGTCGTTACCGGCGGCGCAGGCCTTATCGGCAGCGCCGTCATTTGGGCTCTCAACCGGCGCGGCCTGGAGGATATCCTGGTGGTGGATCGCCTGGACTCCTCGGAAAAGTGGCGACACCTGGTCCCCTTGCGCTTCGCGGATTGCCTCGACGCCGACGATTTCGCCGCTCGAATGGCGCAGGGCCGCTCCGTAGGCCACATTTCGACGATCGTTCACCTCGGCGCGTGCTCCTCGACGACGGAGCGCGATACCGGATATCTCTTGGAAAACAACTTCGAGTACACCAAGAACTTGGCGCATTGGGCAGTCGAGCATCAGGCGCGATTCGTCTACGCCTCATCGGCGGCCACCTACGGTGCGCTCGAGGCCGAGCTTTCCGATGAGTCGGACTTGCGCGCGCTCCGCCCACTCAACGCCTACGGTTACTCGAAACACCTTTTCGATCTGTACGCGAGCGGCACGAGGCTGTCCGAGCATATCTGCGGCCTGAAGTACTTCAACGTTTTCGGCCCAAACGAGGATCACAAGGGTGAAATGCGCAGCATCGTCCACAAAGCCTACGAACAGATTCGCGAGACCGGGAACGTGCGTCTCTTCAAGAGCTACCGGCCCGAATATCGCGATGGCGAGCAGCGGCGCGATTTCATTTACATCAAGGACGCGGTCGCGATGACGCTGCACTTGGCCGAGTCCGATGCCGTCGGTCTCTACAACGTCGGCTCCGGTTCTACGCACACGTGGCTCGAGCTGGTTCGCCCGATTTTCCACGCTCTGGAACTGCCCGAACGCATCGAGTTCGTCGAGATGCCCAACGAGTTGCGCGGCAAGTATCAGTACTACACGTGCGCGCGGGTCGACCGCTTGCGTGCGACGGGCTACGACCGACCCGTTACACCGCTCGCCGACGCCGTCACCGACTACGTTACGAACTATTTAGTTCCACAGCGGACGCTCGAGCTCACCGATGCTCCGATCTCCGCACCGCTCAAGGCTCCATCGTAGAAGGGATCATATGCCACAGCCGAGTCGTGCCGAACGCAGGCGTCAAGGTCGCGGGGGATCCGCTCCTCCGCCACGACGCGATCCCATGCGCCCGATCTATATCGGGGTTGCCGTTGCGTTCGTCGCGATCGTCCTCGCCTTTGCCGGCTTTAACTGGTGGCAAAATCGCACCATCCAACAGGCCAACGCAACGCCGACCCCCGGCCCCAACGCCAGCGAAAAGCCGATTGCGCTATCCAACGGCGAAGCGCTCGGCGCGAAATTCTTCAAGGGGAAGTATCCCGATACGGCGCAGGGCGGCCATGGGCAAACGGTAGATGGCATCGGCTGCGGCACGATGGAGTTCTTCACGTTGCACGTGCACCCGCACCTCGCGATCTTTTATAACGGTAAGCAAATCCAGGTACCGCAATACATTGGCTTCGCGCCTAGTCTATCCGGCTCGTGCCTCTACTGGATTCACACCCACGATGCCAGCGGCGTGATTCATATCGAAGCGCCCGACCTGTCACCTCCGCAAGGCGGCCCGTTCACGCTTGGCATGCTCTTCGACATCTGGGGGCAACCGCTGCAACGCGACGACGTTGCCGGATTGAAAGGCGACGTTTCCGCCTACGTCAACGGCGAGAAATACGACGGCGACCTGACGGTGATTCCGTTGCGAGCGCATCAGCAGATCGTACTCGAGATTGGAGCGCCGCTCGTTCCACCGCCGAACTACACTTTTCCGCCGGGTACTTAGCGCAGAACCGATCTAAGCGCAGCGTCGAGTTCACCGTAGCTGATCTCGCCATCGTTTAGGTAGCGAATCTTCTTGTTAGTGCCGATGATGGCGATTGTCGGAAAGCCGCCCTGCAGATAGAGATCCGCCACGTTGAGAATCGGGTCGTATGCGACCGGATACTTCACGTTAAACTGGCGAATCCAATTGAGCACGTCGAGTTCCGAGGAGGCCGAGGTGCCGTCCATTCCGGTATCGCTTCCCGAAACGGCGAGGAAGTCCACTCGGTTTCGGTATTTCGCGTAGAGTCTGTCGATGACCGCCGTCTCTCGCTGACAGTGCGGACACCACGTCGCGAAGACTTCCAGGAAGACCGGCTTGCGCGTTTTGCTCAAGTCGAAGAAACCCGCCGTCGTAGCAATCTCGAACTGCGGGGCCGTCTTCTCTTTCTGCGCCTTGCCGACCACCGGCGACTGCGAGGCATTCTGCACGGACCCGTGAGTGGGGCCTCTGAAATAGACGACGACGGCCGCCACGACGATCGCCACGGCCGCAACCGTGGTAAGGGTGGCGAGCACGCGCCGGTTCATACGCGACGCAGCATTCGGTCGACCGCGAGCGCGCCCGGCGCGGCGAATGCCACCACCCCGCTCGCCGCAGCCAGTGCGAGATCAAAAACGACGTGCGGCCAATCGGCGATCGCGGTGTCCTTGGGACCGAAGCAGCCGCAGCCGGCCGCAATGTGGCGGAGCACGGCCGAGGCAATCGCCACCGCGTAAATCGAGAACTCGAACGCTGCGAGCGTGGCGGCTACCCGAGTGAAGAGGCCGACGACCAGATAGGCTCCCAGCATTAACTCGAGGTAGGGCAATGCCAGCGCGAGCGGGCCGACGATTGCCGCCGGAAGCAGCCGAAAGGCCGCGATGCTCGCGGCCAGACTCGATGCGTCGCCGGTTTTTAGCGCTCCGGCAGCCAAAAGCAGGCCGCCTAAAAGAATGCGGAGGAGCAGCACGGCAGCATTCACCGGTCCCTTCGTTGCGCTCAATCTCGGCGAACCCCTGTCCACGAGGATGTACAATAGCGGTATGCTGCTTGCGGCATTGCTCGCGCTGATCCCAGTCCACGGCGTCGTGATCGATATGCTCGGCGATCGCACCGCGATCGTCCGCACCGACCCCGTACCGAAGATGATGCCTGCGCAAATACGGCGCTATGGCTTCGCCCGGCCTGCGAGTTTTCGCGGCGGCACGAGCGTCGACGCATTGCTCGATCCCTCGACCACACCGCCGGCGTTACTCGATCCGGTGCCGGCAGCGGTTTTTGCACCCGGCCTCCCCGACTCCGGACGCGTCGTCCCGGTAGAGATTGGAAGCGCGCTACCGGCGGCGGAGCTTATCGATCAAGACGGCAACCGGGTCGCGCTCGACCGAGCCTTCGCGGGAAAAACGCTGTTGCTCTCGTTCGTCTTCACGCGATGTCCCGATCGCGATCTCTGCCCGGCAATTAGCGGCAAGTTCGCGTACTTGCAGAGCCGGCTCGATCCAAAACGATTTGCTCTGGCCGAGATAACGCTCGACCCGCCGTACGATTCTCCCGCGGTGTTGCGCGATTACGGCTCGTCCTACGGCGCCAGAACGGAAAGTTGGATGTTGCTTACCGGCACCGGTTCGACGATCCAGCATCTGCTCGATGAGTTTCGCATCAGTTCGATGCGCGTGAGCACCGATAACTTTCTTCACGACGACAAGCTCTTTATCGTAGCGCCGACCGGTCGAGTCGCCTCGATCGTACAAACCGGCGGTTGGGATCCCGCAGGGGTGCTCGCTGCGGCCCGGACCATTTCCGGATTGGCCGCCAATCCGTTCGAACGATTCAAGCTCGCACTGATTTCCCAGGCCGTGGCGATTTGCGGCGGGAGCCAATTCGCAGGTATCGCATTGCTGGAGCTCTCGCTTTTCACGTTTTTGACGGTCCTGGCAGCACTCGGTATGTGGGCGGTCGCGCGAGTGCTCTGGGCCTCGAGAAGCTGAGCGGAGCTGGCGAGCGCAGCACGGAAGCGTAGCCGCTCGATGGAACAGACGGCTTTCTTGGAACGTGCCATCAACGACTACGGCAAGGCGACCTACAACTATGCCTACCGTCTGACCCAAAATGAGGCGGATGCCCGCGACCTCACCCAAGAGGCCTTCATTCGCGTTTATCGCGCCTGGCGAAGCTTTAAACCCGGTACGTCTTTTCTCTCATGGATCTATCGAATCGTCACGAATCTTCACCGGGACGAACTTCGCCGGCGCAAAGGACGTTATCAAGAGGAGATTCCGGAAGATCATGAGCTCCAAGAACACGGTGGCAACCGCCCCCTCGCAGTCGAGCCAATCGAGGAGTACGTCGAGAGTCAACTCAGCGAACCAGTCTCAAAGGCGCTCGCCGACTTGGCAACAGAACAGCGCCAGATCGTGATGCTCGCCGACGTTGAAGGGTACAGCTACCAAGAGATCGCGGAGATCGTCGGCTGTACCGTCGGCACGGTGCGTTCGCGCCTTCACCGCGCTCGTGGACAGCTGCGTGGTCTTCTCAATCGTTATATGAAATCGCCATCATGAATCAAACACATCCGACGCCCGACGAACTCGTCGATTATCTGCACGGAGAGCTGCCGGCGCCCCGTAGCGCTGCCATTGCGGCGCATATCGCCGGCTGCTCGGAATGTGCCGATGCTCGCGCCGCGGAGGTCTCGCTCACCCAGCTCTTGCGTGACCACGCGCGAGCGCAGGAACGCGAGTTGCCCCCCGGCGTCGCTTTCGGGATCTGGGAAAAGCTACGAAACCGGCCGCCGTCGGTTTGGGAGCGTTTTAGCGCCGCACTTCGCCCGGCGATTGCCGTGCCGGTGGCAATCGCCATCGCTGCGTTCCTCTTCTTCAGCATCAAAGTCGCGCACGGCCCGGCCCACGCCGCGACGATCGACGCGGGTTATTACGTCGAGAGCCATGCGACACTCGATGCAGCGACGCCGCTCTCCGAGGACGATCCGATACCGCAAGCCTTGGCCAGCGATGTTACGACGCGCTAGCCTTGCGACGCTGACGCTGCTGGCCTGCGGCCTGACGCCGGCGGGCGCCGGCTCTCGGAGCGACGCCGATCTGCAGCTGCTCTCGCAAACTCTCTCGGCACCGGCCACGGTTTCGTACAGCGGCATCGTGGAAACCCTCCGAATGGAAAGTCGCGGCAGCGTGACGTCGGTTTACCGAATCGAGCATCGCGCTCCCGATCTTACCCGGCGCACGTACAGCTCGCCGTCGCGGTTCCTCGGCGACTCTGAGATCGTCAAAGGGAACCTCAAGTTCTCGATCGATGCCAAGGCTCACCGCATCGTCGTGACGCGAAGCGACCCCGCAGTCATGACCGGCTCCGCGCTGCGCGACCGTGAAGCCTTGATACGCGCAAACTATCGGGCAGCTTGGCGCGGTAACGGAACCTTCGGGGGCCGCCCGACTATCGACGTCCTTCTGATCAACAAGCACACCAATCGTCCAGCGATGTTCGTGCGGGTCGATCGCGAAACAAAGATCGTACTCGACAAACAAGAGTTTGCCGCCAACGGCGCGATGATCGGCGAAACGCGACTCGACCACGTTCGCTATGCGCCCGTTCCAGCGACCGCGTTCGACCTGCCGAAAGGCTACACCGTCGTGCAACCGCAGCGGGTGAGCGGGTCTTCAAACGACCCAGATCGAGTCGTTCGCAGCGCCGGTTTCGCCGCGCGAAAACCGGCGCTGCCCGATGGTTTCTCGCCGCTCGACGGCGATCT
>DATMKR010000084.1:0-22169 GCA_035571115.1 Candidatus Acidiferrum sp.
AGGTCTTGCTGACGCCAGGATCGGAAGGCATGCCGGGCGCTGTTCGACGGGCAACCGAGATCGTCGCAGCGGCCCCCGGCAAGTATTTCATGCCGCAGCAGTTCGAGAATCCGGCGAACCCGGAAATTCATCGCCGCACGACCGCCGAAGAGATTTGGCGTGACACGGATGGCGCCGTCGACGTCGTGGTGTCGGCGATCGGTACCGGCGGCACCATTACTGGCGTCGGAGAAGTGCTGAGAGCGCGCAAGCCGAGCGTACGGATGATCGCCGTCGAACCCGATGCGTCGCCGGTGCTTTCGGGCGGAAAACCGGGGCCGCACAAGATTCAGGGAACCGGCGCCGGGTTCGTGCCCAAGGTGCTCAACACCGACGTTTATCAAGAGGTCGTGCGCGTCACCGATGCCGACGCTATCGCAACGGCACGCCGGCTGGCGCGCGAAGAGGGCATGCTCGTTGGCATTTCGACCGGCGCGAACGTTTGGGCGGCCCTGAGCGTTGCGGCGCGTCTGAGTTGCGTGGCAAGACGATCGTAACGTTCGGATGTGATACCGGCGAGCGATACTTGAGCAATCCCGTCTTCGCCGAGCAGGAAGCCACGATCGTCGAACCCGCGCTCGTTTGATCGCAAGCGGCGAAGTCTACGTTGACGTAACCCGCGGTGGATACGTCGAGTCGGTTCACCGCGTCGCCGTCTGTGCGGTCGATGCCGACGGAACGGTGCTCGAGCGGGCCGGCGATATCGAGTCGCCGATCTTCCTGCGGTCGGCGGCAAAACCGTTCATTGCGGCGGCGGCGATTGCCGCCGGCGTGCGCGAACGATTCCACCTGGAGCCGCGCGAAATCGCAGTGATGACGGCCTCGCATTCCGGCGAGCCCTTCCACATTGAAGCCGTCGCTTCGATCTTGGATAAAATCGGCATGGACGAATCGGCGTTGCAGTGCGGCACGCATCCGCCGTACGACGAGACCGCGGCGCAGGGACTTGCCGAAGCGGGCATGGAACCGACCGCGCTCTATAATAACTGCTCCGGAAAGCACGCCGGCATTCTGGCGCTGTGCTTGGCAATCGGAACGGATCCAACGACCTACTTGAGCGCCGAGAATCCGGCCCAGCAGCGGATTCTCGCATTGTGCGCGCGCCTCTCCGATGACGACGCTTCGAGGTGGCCCGTCGCGATCGACGGCTGCGGAATTCCGGTTTATGCGACGGGGCTGCGGAAGGCTGCGATCTCCTTTGCGCGGCTGGCGACGCTTTCGGGCGTCGATTCCGCGGACGCACGAGCGCTACGAATCGTGCGCGATGCGATGCTCGCTCATCCGGAGTACGTGGCTGGAACCGGCCAGTTCGACACCGAGCTGATGATCGCCGGCGCTGGGAATATCGTCTCGAAAGCCGGCGCGGAAGGAGTGCATGCAGCCGCGGCCGTCTCGCAGGGGTACGGCTACGCATCGAAGGTGATTGACGGCAGTTCCCGAGCGCGGGGACCCGCCTCGATTTCTGCGTTGCGGCGGTTAGGCGTCCTCGACGAGCGCCACGCGGGCGCACTTGCCCGATTCGCGCGTCCGCCGGTGTATAATCGGGCCGGAAACAAAGTGGGAGAGATAGCGAGCCGCGATCGTGTCTGAGTACTTGCGCCTGCTCGAAGAGCGGGTTGCGATCTTCGACGGCGCCATGGGCACGCAGCTCATGGCGCTCGAACTTTCCCCGGAGGACTTTGGCGGTACCGCCCTCCTCGGCTGCAACGAAGCGATCGTGCTCGCGCGCCCCGATATCGTTCGTTCGATTCACGAAGCCTATCTGCTGGCCGGTGCAGACGTCGTCGAGACCGACTCCTTCACGGCGTCGAGATTAAAACTCGACGAGTATGGGCTCGGCGAGCGAACGCACGAAGTCAACTTCCAAGCCGCTGCAATTGCGCGAAAAGCCTGCGACGCTATTTCGACGCCGCAGCATCCTCGCTTCGTCGCGGGCTCCATGGGACCCACGGGAATGCTGATCTCCTCTTCTGATCCGGCGCTCTCAAATATCACGTACCAGCAGTTGCGCGACGTCTACGGCGAGCAGGCGCGAGCGCTCGTCGAAGGCGGCGCCGATCTGCTCGTGCTCGAGACGATGCAAGATCTGCTCGAGTTAAAGGCGGCAATCGCAGGAATAACCCGTGAGTTCGAGCGCGGATTGCGCCGCGTGCCGATTCAAGCGCAGCCGACGCTCATCACCGACGGCCGCATGCTGCTCGGCACGGACATCCGTGCGATTCGCGCGACGCTCGATGCGCTGCCGATCGACGTGATCGGACTCAACTGTTCGACCGGCCCGTCGCAAATGCGCGACTCGATTCGCTACCTCTGCGAGACGTCACGCTGCTTCGTGAGCGTCATACCCAACGCGGGACTTCCGCTCATGGGTCCGCATGGCGAGACGATCTATCCGGAAGGTCCACGAGAGCTGGCCGTGGAGCTCGCAGCGTTCGTTCGCGATTTCGGCGTCAACGCGATCGGCGGGTGCTGCGGTACGACGCCGGAGCACATCAGCGCGCTTCGCGAGGCCCTCGCGTCGGTCGAGCGCCGGACCCGACCGCGCGCGGAGCGCCCGCAAGAGATCGCGTCGGCGATGACGGCAATCTCGCTGGAACAGCAACCGCGACCGCTGATCGTAGGGGAGCGCATCAACGCCCAAGGTTCGAGGAAGGTCAAGCGTCTGCTCCTCGACGACCGGTACGACGACGTCGTGCTGATCGCGCGCGAGCAAGTCGAGGGCGGAGCGCACGTGCTCGACGTATGCTGCGCGCTGACCGAACGGCCCGACGAAGACGAACAGATGCGCGACCTCGTGCGACGGCTCGCGCAATCCATCGAGGCACCCCTCTCAATCGATTCGACCGAGCCGAAAGTGCTCGAAACTGCCCTGCAGAACTACCCAGGCCGAGCGATTCTCAACTCGGTGCACCTCGAGTCGGGCCGAGCCAAGCTCGACGCCGTTTTACCGCTCGCACGCGAGCATGGCGCGGCGGTCGTCGCTTTGACGATCGATGAAAAGGGCATGGCGAAAACGGCGGAACGGAAACTCGAAGTCGCTCGCCGCATCTATGAGATTGCAGTCGGCGAGTACGGCCTTCCGCCGGGAGCATTGATCTTCGACGATCTCACCTTCACGCTGGCAACCGGCGAGCCCGAGTTCTTAAACTCCGCCGTCGAAACGATCGAAGGAATTCGCCTCATCAAGCGGGAGTTACAGGGCCCGCTCACCTCGCTTGGCGTCTCCAACGTTTCGTTCGGGTTGCGGCCTAACGCGCGCGCTGCGCTGAACTCGGTCTTCCTGTATCATTGCGTCGAGGCGGGCTTGGATTGCGCGCTCGTCCATCCTAAGGAAATCGTTCCGTATTTCGAAGTCGACTCGGCGGTGCGGGAGCTGTGCGACGATCTCGTTTTTAATCGGCGGCCGGATGCGCTGCCGCGGCTCATCGATCATTTCGAGCGCGAAGCGTCCGACGGCCGATCGGAGACCGATCGCGCCGCCGCAGAAGAGCAGACGGAAGAGACTACGATCGCAGAGCGGATTCATCAAGCGATTCTGCGCCGCCGTAAAGACGGCATCGAGACGAAGATCGATGAAGCTTTGCTGGAAAGAGCGCCGGTAGCGGTACTCAACGAAATTCTTCTGCCCGCCATGAAAGATGTCGGGGATCGGTTCGGTCGCGGCGAGCTGATTCTGCCGTTCGTCCTGCAATCGGCCGAGGTGATGAAGAAGGCCGTTGCGCATCTCGAACAGTTCCTCGAACGCTCCGAAGGCTCGACGAAGGGGACCGTCGTCATCGCAACGGTATTCGGCGACGTGCACGACATCGGGAAGAACCTGGTGCACACGATCCTCGCCAACAACGGCTACACGGTCCACGATCTCGGCAAGCAGGTTCCGATGAATACGATTCTCGAGAAAGCCGTTGAGGTAAAGGCCGATGCAATCGGGCTCTCCGCGCTTTTGGTTTCGACCAGCAAACAGATGCCGGTCTGCCTGGAGGAGCAGGACGCTCGCGGTTTACGATTCCCGGTGATCATCGGTGGGGCCGCGATCAACCGGGATTTTGGCCGGCGTATCGCGCTCTTGGAGGGCGGTACCCGCTTCTTCGAGCCGGGCGTGTTTTATGCGCGCGATGCGTTCGAAGGGCTCGATCTCGTCGATGCGCTCACGAGCGATCCGCAACGGCGGCAAGATCTCATCGAGCGGGCTAAGGGCGAAGCTCTCGCGCAGCGCGAGCGCCGCCCCGCGGCCGCACCGCCGCGGGTACCGTCGATCTCCGCAGTCAAAGCCGACCGTGCTCCAGTTCCGCAACCGCCCTTCTGGGGTGTTCGCGCGCTGGACCGAATCGATCTTCGCGAGCTCTGGCCGTGCTTCGATCTGCGCAGCCTCTACCGGCTTTCGTGGGGCGCCGCCAACACGAAAGGCGACGCGTTTGCGCGGCTCGTCGGCGAGGAGTTCGAGCCTCGCCTGCGCCGCTACGAGGCGCAGGCGATTGAAGACGCCCTGCTCGAGCCGAAAGTCGTGTACGGGTATTTCCCCGCCGCGGGTTTAGGTAACGACATCATTCTTTACGATCCGGCGCAGCCGGCCAACGAAATCGCTCGCCTGCGCTTTCCGCGCCAGAGCGGCGGAGAGCATCTGAGCCTCGCGGATTATTTGCTCGAGCCCAGCGACGGTGGCCCCAGCGACGTGGTGGCGTTGCAGATCGTAACGGTCGGACGCAACGCGACGCAACGGACCGAAGCGTTACAGGCGGCCGGCGACTACAGCGAATCGTACTTCGTGCATGGATTTTCGGTACAGGCCGCCGAGGCGCTCGCCGAGTACGCACACCGCCACATTCGTCGCGAGCTCGCTTTAGAGAACGGCCGTGGGAAACGGTATTCCTGGGGCTACGGAGCCTGCCCCGATCTCGGAGCGCACGACGTGGTGTTCCGGCTGCTCGATGCAACCTCGAAGATCGGAGTAACGCTCACGCCGGCCTTTCAAATCGTTCCCGAGCAATCGACCGCCGCGATCGTGATACATCACCCACAGGCTTCGTACTTCAACGCGGCGGCAACCAAAGAGCACGTCGCCTAGTGACGAGGCTCTCCCGGTAGCAGGCCGCGGCGCTTTGTGGGCGTACCGTCTGCAATCATGACGCACACACTGCTCGTCGTTGCGCTCGTCCTCGTCGCGCTCGTGCTGATCGTGGCCCTGGTCCGGGCGCTGCCGCGGCATAAGAACCCGGCACCGACGCCGTTACTGGGCGCGATCGGCTTCGTCACCGATTTTTTGGACACGCTCGGTATCGGGTCGTTCGCGGTGACGACTTCGCTCTTCAAGTTCTTCCGGGCGGTACCCGACGAGCGCATTCCTGGAACGCTCAACGTGGGGCACGCGCTTCCGACGGTGGTCGAGGCGCTCATCTACATCGTCATCGTCGCGGTCGAGCCCAAGACGTTGCTGCTGCTGATCGTCGCCTCGATCGCCGGCGCGTGGCTCGGTGCCGGATTCGTCGCGCGCTGGCCGAGGCGCTACGTACAGATCGGGATGGGGACGGCGCTGCTGGCCGCGGCGGTGCTCTTCATTCTCACCATCTTTTTGGGGAGTCACTTCGGATTGAGCGGTTCGGCGCTCGGCCTCGACGGTCCGCGCCTCTGGATCGCCGTTGCGATCAACTTCTGCCTCGGCGCGCTGATGACGGTCGGAATCGGACTTTATGCACCGTGCATGATCATGGTAAGCCTACTAGGGATGAGTCCGGTAGCGGCCTTTCCGATCATGATGGGGTCGTGCGCGTTTCTGATGCCGATTGCGAGCTTGCGCTTTATCCGCTTCGATGCGATTTCGATGCGTGCCGTCTTGGGCCTGACGCTCGGGGGAATTCCGGGCGTGCTGATCGCCGCCTATATCGTGAAGTCGCTGCCGCTAGGCGCGGTGCGCTGGCTCGTGGTCGTCGTCGTGCTTTACGCGAGTTACGTGATGCTGCGTTCGGCGTTCGCACCGCGTCCGGATACCAGCGAATACGCCTACGAGGCTTGACGGGAACGGCCCCTTACTACGCGGCGACTTCGATCTGATTGTAGACGAAGCGGCCGCCCACCATCGTTGCGATCACGTGATACTCCTTATCCCAGAAGGAGAGATCGGCGCGCGCGCCGCGCGCGATGCGGCCGAGCTCGGCGTCGTGCCGAATCAATCGTGCCGGGGCGTGCGTTGCCGCAACGATCGCCGCGGCGAACGGAATCTGTGCGTACGACATGTAGTTCCGCAGTGCCTCGTCCATGCGCAGTGCGCTTCCGGCAATCGTGCCGTCGGCCGAACGCACCACGCCGCCTTCGATATGATAACCCGGATCGGCCACCGGCATCGCATCGGTTACCAGCACCAGCCGATCGCCCAGCGTTCGGTGCAAGATGTCGACCATGACGGGTGAGACGTGAAATCCATCGCAGATTACTTGCACGAGCGTGCGCCGGTCTTGGATGAACGCCGCTAGAATCGAAGGGTCGCGGTGGTCGAGCGGCGGCATTCCGTTGAACGCGTGCGTCAAGGACCGGAAGCCCAGTCCGATCGCCAGCATTCCTTCGCGATAGCGCGCGCCGGTGTGACCGGCCGAACACACGACCCCGTTCTCCAGGAAAACCCGCAGCGCTTCGCTCGCACCGTCGATTTCGGGGGCCATCGTTACCAACAGGAGGGCACCTTTGCACGAATCGAGCATTTCTTGCGCGCGCGGGGCGCCGGCAGTCAGCAGCCACTCATTGCGATGAATGCGCCGAAACTTCGGATTGAGGAATGGGCCTTCAAAATGCACGCCGAGGCAGCGAGCGCCGTTGGGTAAATCCTCCTCCAACTGGTTGGCCGCTTCGACGATCTCCGATGCGGCGTGGAGCATGGACTCCCACGGAGCAGTCATGACGCTCGCCACGAAGCCGGTCGTGCCGGTCTGCGCGTACGCGGTGCCGGCGACTGCGACGGCGTTACCTTGATCTCGATTGAAGAGATATGCACCGGCGCCGTTTGTGTGCACGTCGATCAGGCCCGGAGCCATCGTGCTCCCGGCGGGCAGCGGGTAATCAGAGGGGCCGTCGGCGGCGAGAACGCCGACGATACGGCCATCTTCGACTGCCAGGCGTCCGAACGTCGACGTTCCATCGCCGACCGCAATAAAGGCGGGCCCGAGCAGGCGTTTGGACATCAACCTCAAGTTCGGCGGATTAGCGCCAGCGCCTCGTCCTTATCGAGCTCAGACGGATAAATTCGACGAACGTCGTAGGACTTAAAATCGTGGTTCGCACCCGGCTGTACACAGCCCGCTGTTCTTCGGCTTTCTCCGTGAGGCCTTTGTGAGGAGCGTCTCGTTCGCGAGCGTCACGGGGACGATGTTATTGACGGCCTTTTTGCTGCTGTCGCTCGGTTTTGCCGTTGAGGGCTCGTTCGAAACGCGCGCGCAGATCGCGAATACGTTTGCGCGGCAGGCGCAGATCCAGCAAGCGCAGATCGATCTCGAGGAGTTGTTGCGCTTACAGATCGATGAAGAGAACTCGCTTCGCGGCTACCTGCTGACGCGCGACCCGTTTTATAACGCCGAGTACCGCTCGGCTTCTGCCGGATACGACCAAAAAGAAGCCGCGATCCGCAAGAAGCTGGGCAACCAGCTAGTCGGCGCCGATAAGCTGCTCGCCGACTACGCGCGGCTTCAGCTCGAGTGGCGGAATACCGTAGCGGCGCCGCTGCTCGCGCATCCGCGGCTACGTTTGGAAGAGCTGGACAAGAGAAACAAACTCTTCTCCGACTACGAGACGTTGACGGCCGCGGCGATCCGCCGCGAGCTCGCCGGCACCGACGACGAGCTCGAGCGTAGTACGCAGATGCAACTCGATCGCTCGTCTTATCTGCGCGCCGCGTGGGTGCTGGCGTTCGGTCTCCTTGCGATCGTCTTGAACGCCTACCGCACGCGGTTGAACCGCGAGCTCGAGGAAGAACGCGCCGTGACGCGGGTTCTTCAGAAAGCCTTTCGAAGCGAGTCGACTCCGCTTCCACATTGCGACGTCGGTAGCGCGTACCTGTCGGCGAGCAGTGACCGCGCGGTCGGCGGTGACGTATTCGACGTCTATCGCGTTTCAGAAAACCAGGCGCTGATCTTGATAGCCGACATCAGCGGAAAGGGCGTCGACGCAGCGGTGCTGACGGCGTTCGTCAAGTTTATGGTGCGCGCGATCGCGTTGCGCAACAGCGATCCCATGGCAATTCTCACGGAGTTTAACGTCGTTCTCTCCAAGGCGGTCGCCGATCCCTATATTTTCGTTTCGATGTTCGTAGGTCTGCTCAACACCGACACTTTTGCGCTAACGTATGCGAGCGGCGGACACGACACCGCGTTCGTGCGCCGTCGCAACGACGTCGTCCAGCTTGCGATAACCGGACCGGTCCTGGGCGTCATGGAAGAACCGTTTGGGTCCGAAACGATCTACTTGCAGCCCGGCGATACGCTCGTGTTGGCGACCGACGGCTTAACCGAGGTTCGCAACAGGGCCGGAGAACAGCTCTCCGGACAGGGTGCGATGGAGCTGATCGAACGCGCAAGCCCAGGCGCGCAGCAGCTCGCAGACGAGCTTGCCGCGGCCGTTCGAGAGCGCGGCGGGAGTCGCGTAAGGGACGACTTGGCGATTCTTGCGATTCGCGTGCTCGACGGAGCGGCGGCTCGTGCGTAAGGCGTGGGTGCTGCTCGTCGTCTGCTTGACGTTGGTCTCCGCCCAGGCGTCGGCCGATTGCCGCGTCCATCGCGGCGAGCACGTCGTGCTCTACAGCACGACTGACGACCCCTCGGTGTTGATGTGGGACTCGCGCACGCGCCTGCGCGAGTATCACGGCGCATCCTTCGACGAAGCTCAAGCGATGTTGCCGCACGCGGTGCTGGTTTCGCCGGGCACGCACGGCGACGTCGTCACCTGCCTCCCGGGCTACGTCGTTTCGCCGCTCTTCACATCACCCGACGATGCGGTCGGCGTCACGATCACGAGCGGTCCTTTGAAGGGAATCGTTCGCTGGGTGCTAGGCTCCGACGTGCGGCCGCGCCACAAGAACTGAGTCGGGCAAAAGTGCGCTGCGCCGCGCGAAGGTAATTCCGTACGCTCTTTGGAGAAAAGGCTCGGTGAGCACCGCATCCGGAGGCGCCAGCGCGAGCAACGCACCATCACCCAAGAGCGCTATGCGGTCGGCGTAGCTTGCTGCTTCATTGATGTCGTGCAGCGCGCAGACGACGGTCTTTCCCTCTCGGGTCAATCGCCGAAGCAACGCGAGGATCTCGTGCGCGACGCCGACGTCGAGATGACTAGTGGGTTCGTCGAGCAGCAGGATCGGAGTCTCTTGGGCTAGCCCCAACGCAATCCAAACGCGTTGGCGCTCGCCCGCGCTCAGCGTCGAAAAGAGGCGTTGCGCGAAGGCCTCGAGCCGCACGGCGGCCAGCGCACGATCGACTGCGGCATCGTCGCTGGGCGCGGCGTTCCACTGCCACCAGCGATGATGCGGGAAGCGTCCGATCGAAACGACATCGCGAACCAGCAGCGACTCGAGAAAGACTTCGTCGCCGGTTACGAACGCGATCCGCTTTGCACGGTCGAGCGCTCGCAGTTGCTCGCTGGGCGCGCCGTCGATCGATATCGCGCCCAGGCGCAGGCGATGCAATCCGGCGATCGCGCGAAGGAGCGTCGTCTTGCCGGCGCCATTGCGCCCGAGGAGCGCCACGAACTCTCCGGTGGCAACGCGGGCCTCGATATCGTTGAGAAGCGCGCGCCCGCCGACATCGAGCGTCACGCCGCGCAACTCGATCATGGGCTTCTGGAGACGGCGTCGCGCCGCGTGGCGCTTGCCGGACGAAGGTACAGATAGAGAAATGCGGGGACGCCGATAAAGGCCAGTAAAACTCCGATAGGAAGCTCCGCGGGCGCCACGATCCGGCGGCACACGGCGTCGGCAAACATGCACAACGCGGCCCCGATCGACGCGCAGGCCGGCAGCAGCACTCGAGCGTCCGAACCGACGATGCGCCGCCCGATGTGCGGAACGATCAGTCCGATGAAGCCGACCAGGCCGGCAAGAACGACGCTGCTCGCCGCCAAGAGCGACGATGCGGCCAGCATTATCCATTGCGCTCGATTGACGTTGAGGCCGACGGCACGCGCGCGAAGCTCACCGACTCGTAGCGCGTTGAGTGGTGCCGCAACCGCAAACGCGAGCAAAGCCCCGAGTGCCGCGTAGGGTGCGGCCATCGCCAGTTCGGGCCAGCCGCGACCGGCCATCGAACCGGCTAACCACGCCACGACCGTACTGGCATACTGGTTGGATTGCGCGCGAACCAACGCCAGGGTAACGATTGCCGCGAAGAGCGTTGAGAGCGAGACGCCGGCCAGGATCAGACGGTTGGAATCGATTCCGCCGCCGCGCCGCGCGAGCGCTGCGACGAGCAGTGCCGCACCCAGACCCGCGACAAACCCGATTCCGGGTGTCGCTGCGGCCGACACTCCCGCCACGATTGCGATCGCGATTGCGGCGGCAGCGGCTGCGCTGACGCCCGTGAGATAAGGATCCACGAGCGGGTTACGCAGCATCCCTTGCAGGACGGCTCCGCAGAGTGCAAGCGATGCGCCGACCGTCGCGGCAATACAGACACGTGGCAATCGAAGCTGCCACACGATGGTGTGGAGCACGCCGGTAGCGTGGGGATGAAGCAGTGCCGACGTGACTGCCGCCGGCGAGAGCGAGGTTGAGCCAACGAGCAGGCTCAATACGGCGGCCAATAGTGGCAAGACCGCGAGCGCCGTCGCTCTCATCTGCCTTGCAGCTCGATCTGCAACGATCGTCCCGGCATCGGATATCCCGCGAAGAGCGCGTAGCGGTCGTTGCCGAGATTGTAGCCGCGCACTTCGATCAGTAGCGATGGGCCGAGCCGATAGCCGGCGTAGGCGTCAACCTGTGTGAAGTCTGCCGGCTGATAGGTCGCGTAGACCGGGGAGAGGTATGGATCGGGCGCTTCTTGCGGCCCTTGCGCTCGAGCCTCGATCGTAAACCCATCGAAATGGCTCGTTGCCGGCGCGCGGTAGCGCAACGCGGTCGTCACCGCGAAGACGGGGCCGCGCCCCGAGATCCGTTCCTCCGTCTCGAGATCTTGCGCGCGATAGAGGTTGACGACGCCGACGGTCGCGGTCAGCCCGTGCTCCGACGGCGTTTGCACCGAAAACGCGAGGCCCGCAATCGACGCGCGCCCGATATTCTCGGGAATGTAGAGCGGCGGCGGCGAGACGATCAGGTTTGAGCCGCTGGTCGTGAACCACCCAAGGCTTACGCCTCCCCAGAGCGCTGGATCATAGAACGTTGCATCTCCTACCCGCGTTCGCTCGGCGACCAGATCGGGGTTGGAGAATCCTGGATAGTACAACTCCTCGGCAGTCGGTGCCCGAAACGCAGTAGCCGCATTGAGGCGCAACTGCAGCGGTCCGGCGATCTGTGCGATGCCGCCCACGGAGGGAGAGAACGCGCCGCCCAGACCCCCATCGCGCTCGGCGCGCAGTCCGGCGTAGATCTGATCGCCGTTGGCGCCGAACCACTGCGACTGCGCGTAGGCCGCGGTTTGCGCGTACGCGTCGAAGATCGGCGAGTTGTCGGCGGCAGAGGACGATCCACCGCCGGTGCCTTCGTCGACGCGCGCGATCCCGCGCATGAGGTCGACGCCATAGACGAGCCGTTCGCGGGCGTCACCAACAACGTTACGGAGGCTTGCCATCCAGTGCTGGTCGTAGAGCACCTGCGCGTAGGGCGGATTTGACGTCTGGCTCGGCGCCGGCGTTGGATAGAACGAGTTCGGACAGTTCGAATCGACGGGCGTGTCGCACGTATACGAAAGATCCTGCGACGAATCGCCGAGCTCGAGCGTCGCCGTCGAGCGCGTGCCGTGCGTTTGCGCGACGAGCCGCACGTTGCGGCCGACGCTGCTTTGCTCGCTCGTCGGCGAGAAGTAACCCAACTCGCCCGGCGCACCGGCGAGTGCATCGGCGAGATTTCCCGACAGCGTGACGTCGATGGCACCGATCGCATGTCCGTAGCGGGCGGAGAGGCCGGTCAATCCCGCTTGCGCGTTTTCCCGATTCGGCGCATTTTCGACGGAATAGTCGTTGGTTGCGTACGTTCGTTGAAAGGACAGGTACGGCGTTTGGAAGAGATACGTTTGTTCTCCGAAGGATCCCGTCGAGATCGTCGCGTTGCTGCGGGCGCTTGCGGGTGCCGTGATGATATTGATGACACCCCCGATCGATCCGGAGCCGTACAGCGTCGACCCGCCTCCTTCGACGACCTCGATGCGGTCGATACCGCTCACCGGGATCTGCTCGAGGTCGACGTCGTCGATCTGATTGCCCGCGACAGGCAGTCCGTCGACTAGAACGAGAACTTGCTCCGACGAGCTGCCGCGAATGCCGACGCTCGCTGAGGCCCCGAAGGCTCCGTAGCGTATTACGTCGACGCCCGGGACGGATTCGATGGCGTCGGCGACGGTACGATCGCCGTCTTGTGCGATCTGCGCGGCCGTTACGACGTAGGTCGTGCGCGCGGTACGCTGTGCTGATTCGATGCCCCGGTCGCTGGTGACGACGTGGGCGATCTGGGGGACGACCGTTGGGGTGGGGGAAGGCAACGGCACGGCCGCGACGAGCGCGGCGAGCAGTGGAAACATAGCAATCCTCTCCTTGGCGCGAGGTGGACCTGCTCGAACGTCTTGCGCGCATCCTGACTCGCGTGCCTCGACGGGCTCAGCACGCATACAGTGGCGCGACCGTGCCGGCCTCACACCGGCTTCCCGCGCAAAACGTAGAATCGTCACTTGTGCAAATCCGAGCGGCGACCCTTTTCGTTGCCCTGTTGGGCGGGGCGTGCGCGTCCCATTCCGGCGCAGGCGCAACCGGCGGCATCGTCACGTTGGTGCCGTCATTTGCCGACGACGTTTACGCGATCGGCGCCGGGCCGCAACTCGTCGCCGTTTCCGCCTTTACCGACGATCGGCGGGCCGCGGCGCTGCCCCGTGTCGCCGATTCGAGCAGCGTCGACGTCGAAGAGATCGTCGCATTACGTCCCAACCTCGTGATCGGCATTCCGTCGCAGGCGCGATTGGTCGAGCCTTTGCGCCGCGCGCATCTCCGCGTCGTGCTGCTCTCCGATGATGGTTACGATCGAATCTTCACGAACTTACAAACGATCGGGGAGCTCGCCGGCCGCCCGGGCGAGGCCGCCGCGCTCGTGGCACGCTTGGCGCGAGAGACCGCGAAACTGCACGCGCGCACGTACCGGTTCGCGTGGCATCCCCGTGTCTTTATCGTCCTGGACAGCGCGCCGGTATGGACCGCAGGCTCCGCTTCGTACATTTCCAAGCTCGTTACGATTGCCGGCGGCCGCAACGCCGCCGCGGATCTTGGTGCGGCATACGCATCGTACAGCAGCGAGGCGCTGGTTGAGGATCGGCCCGACGTACTCATCGCCGATCGCGCGGCACATCTCGACGCCGCACTCGATCGGGAGCCGTGGCGCAGTTTGCGAGCGGTTCGCCTGCATCGCGTCTATTCGGTTGACTCCGATCTGTTGGAGCGGCCCGGACCGCGCTATAACGATGCGATCCGCTGGCTCGTGAATCGCTTGAGCCCCATCGCGACGCGTCCCAACGGGACCCCGGCGCACTCATAGTGCAACGGGCGATTGTCGTCGCGGTCGAGACCCGCGCCCTGCATGCGGCGATCGACGTCGAGCTCGACGAGTTTGAGGCGCTCGCGCGGGCCGCCGGAGCGAAGATCCTGGAGCGCATCGTGCAGCGACGTGACGCCGTGGATGCCGCGACGCTGGTCGGAAGCGGAAAGGCGAGCGAGATCGCGCAGCGGGCGGACGACCAAGGCGCGGACCTGCTCTTGGTTCTCAACGACCTGCGCCCCCGGCAACGAAAGAATCTCGAGAAGATCATTCCGCTGCCGATCGTCGATCGCACGATGCTGATTCTGGACGTCTTTGCACGGTACGCGCGCAGCCGCGAGGGAAAGCTCCAGGTCGAGCTGGCCCAGCTCCGCTACCGCCAGTCGAATTTAATCGGCGCTGCCGCCGACCTCTCCCGCCTGGGCGGCGGCATCGGAACGCGCGGACCCGGTGAGACGAAACTCGAAGTCGACCGACGGCGGATCGCGCAGCGCATCGCCGCACTGAACGTCGCGTTGCGGAACATTCGGAGTCAGCGCGCGTTGCGGCGGAGCGGACCGCAGCGCGAGCCGCTCGTCGCGCTGGTCGGATATACCAATGTGGGAAAATCGTCGCTGCTCAACGCCCTGGCCCGCAGCGACGCATACGTCGCCGACCGACCCTTTGCGACGCTGGATCCGACGATTCGGCGCGTCTACCTCGCCACGGGCTCGTACGTTCGAATGGCCGACACCGTCGGGTTCATCACCGACCTTCCCAAGGAGCTCGTCGCGGCATTTCGCGCCACGCTCGAAGAGCTGCAGGAAGCGGATCTGCTGCTGCACGTGTTGGACGCAAGCAATCCCCAGTGGCTCCGGCAGCGGCGCGCGGTGGAAACGATTCTGGCGCAGTTGGAGCTGGATGACGTGCCGGCACTTACGGTCTTCAATAAATACGATCGCGCCGTGGCGGAGGCGTTGGGGCAGACCGGCGCACTCTACGTCAGCGCCAAGACTCGTGAGGGTCTCGATGCGCTGCGCGCGGCAATCCACCAGAGAGTTGCAGCGATTAGTGATGAGACGAAGGGGTGATCGCCGAGCGGTCGCCGATCCACGCAATCGGCGGAATCGCAAAGAGTCGCGCCAGCTCGTTCAAGTGAGTGGCGTACGTGGCGCGCAGATCGCTGAAGCGCAACCACGCTCCGTCGCGGTCTTGAAGATCGTAGCCGGCGGCAACGAGTCGATCGCAAGCGTGATCGAACTCCGACCGTTCGATGCCGACCGCCTTGTCCTCCGTTCCGGCACCGAAGTATACCGCCAGGTCGCGCGTCGCGTGGCGGCCGACGTTGTACATGATGCGAGCTTGACCGTCCTTTCCGCCGGCGACGGTGGTCATCAGGAGCGTGGCCGCGTCGAGCAGCGTCCCCAGGGTCCCGATCCAGGACTGATCGTCGTGGCTCGACCGGAAAAAGGCCAAGACTGGGTAAGCCAGATGACTCTCCATCACGAGGGCGGCCCACCGCTGCGCGTCGATCATCAGCGCGGGCAGATCGTCGCGCGTCATCGAGTAGCCCGCGATCGCGAGCAGATCGACGCCGCTTGGCGGCGCGCCCGCGCGAGCGGCGACCGTTACGACGAACGTCTCGCGTCGCTGAAACGATCCGAAGATTGCGAACAGAAACGCGGTGGTGATCGAAAGGAGCGAGAGCCCGGAGAGGCCAGCAAGGACTGCTACGAGCCGAGGTCCGGCCGTTCGGCCGACCACGTCGCCAAACCCGATCGTCAGCAACGACGTCCCGGCGAAGTAGAGCATCGTCCCGAACGATGCGTTGGCCGGCATTATGCCCGAGCGCAGACCCCAGCTTAACAACGCGAAGCCGAGGATCAGCAAGCCGACCCAAAATCCAAGCAGCGCGATCAGCATGAACGGCGCGAACGTCGCGAGGAACTCCTCGCGCCGATCCGAGTCGGAGGCGTAGAAGCGCCAGCCCAACGCGGGCCATACCAGCCACATCGAGCGCCACAAGTAGAAACTGATGCGATAGCGCCGTCCGGTAGAGCGCGGCACGACGACGACCTGAAAGATGTCGCTGAGCGTTATCACGACAAGAGCTATGCCCGCGGCCATGCTGAGGATGTTGCTTACCATTTTTGTAGGCTCTCGCGTTTCGTCGCGGCGGGGCTGTAAGCCGCTCAAAGTCGAATGGCGTGCGGGATGGCGCTCATATTCATCACGGGGCCGGTGAGCTCTGGCAAGAGCGCGTTCGCCGTTCGCCTCGCGCTCGAAAGCGGCCGCGAAGTGACCTATATTGCGACGGCTGCGGGCGAACCCGAGGACGTGGAATGGCGAGCCCGCTTGATGCGGCACGTGCGCGACCGCCCGAAGGCCTGGCGCACCGTCGAAACCGCCTCCATGGCGCATGAGGCGCAGCTCGCGCTCTTTCGAGAGGCGCCGGCGACGGCATGCCTCCTCGTCGACGCGCTCGGGACCTGGTTAGCTGCCCGGATTGCGAGCCGTATCGATCTGCTGGAGATCGACTATAACGTCTTCGCGTCGCAGCTGGATGACGAGGCGGCCCAGTTCGTCGACGCGATGCTCGCTTCGCGTTCGTCGGTCATCGCCGTCAGCGAACAGTTCGGCTGGGACGTCGTCCCGGTCGCTGCCTCTGCCCGCCTCTTCCGCGACGCAATGGGGCGGATGGTTCAGCGGTTGGCTAAACAGGCCGACAACGTTTACCTCGTCGTCGCCGGATACGCGCTCGATTTACGTCGCCTCGGTCAGCCGATCGACTTCGAGCCGGGCGATTAAAAAGGCGTGGGGGACCCCGTTGCCGGTGGGCTCGTCGCGGCGGCCGGCGACGCTTTGGCGGCGGGGCTCGGCGAGGCCGACGGCGTCGGAATCGCCGGGGGCTGCAGCGTCGGCTGGCCCTGCGGGAAGATGAGCGGCACCAGGCGGATGTATCCGATCGACACGGTCGAGTTTTTGGTGATCGTCGTATCGGCGGTTACCGTCGCGTAGCCGGCGGCCCGGGCGGTAACGGTCTGGTCGCCTGCTACGGCGCGGAGCGTGAAGCCTCCGTTCACGTCGGCCCGCGTCGTGTAGAGCGAGCCGACCGAGAGCAGAGCATTTGCAATCGGGCGATTGGTCATCGCATCCAGTACGCGCCCCGTGACGTGCCCGAAGTCTTGTACGCCTACGACATTTGGCGGTGGCGAGCATCCGTCGCCGAGAGCGAAGAGCAGGAGCATCCCCAAAACCGCATACCGCATGTGCGAGTGTACGTTTAAGACGTCGCCGCGTCCCCCTTGGCGATCGGCGTTTAGCAGGCGGCCGACGGACGTGGAGGACAGGTATGGCCCGCGATTTGCAAAAACGTTCGTGAGTCATGAATCCGTACGGGCCAGTCGCGATCTTCCTCTGCGTAGCGCTTGCGGCGGCGTTGCTCTTTAGCGTGTTGCCCGGCCTTCTGGGACGCGCGAAGCCAAACGCGCACAAACGTGAAGCCTACGAATGCGGAGTCGAACCAACCTCGGCGGTCGTGGGGCGGTTTCCGGTACGGTTTTATTTGATCGCGATGCTGTTCGTGGTCTTCGACGTCGAAGCGGCGTCGTTCTATCCGTGGGCCGTGCAAATGCATGCGCTGCGCGTCTTTGGGCTCCTGGAGATGGTCGTGTTCATCGTGGTGCTCGCGATCGGCTACGCCTACGTTTGGAAGAAGGGCGGCTTCGTGTGGCGTTAGTCTTCCCTCGTGATCTGTCGCAAGGAACCCCAGGTCCATGACAGTAAGCCCCGGACAGTTCATGCTGGCGCGGCTCGATGACGTCGCGCGCTGGGCGCAGAGCTCGTCGGTGTGGCCGTTGACGATGGGACTCGCATGCTGCGCCATCGAGATGATGACGGTAACGTCCTCGGAGTACGACATCGCGCGTTTGGGTTCCGAGGTCTTTCGAAGCTCGCCGCGTCAAGCCGATCTCATGATCGTTTCGGGGCGAGTCGCGCAGAAGATGGGGCCCGTGATCAAACGCCTCTACGATCAGATGGCGGAACCCAAGTGGGTCATCTCGATGGGCGCGTGCGCCAGTTCGGGCGGCATCTTTGATAACTATGCGATCATTCAAGGCGTCGATACGATCATTCCGGTCGACGTCTACGTTCCCGGCTGTCCGCCGACACCCGACGGCCTTCTCTACGCGGTCAACCTGATCCAACAACAGATCCGCGAAGGTGGCCGTGGCGGCATCCTGGCTCGAGCCTAAAGTCTAAGACGTCTACAGCATGCCAAGCACGCAAGTTCCGCCGATCGCCGGTGCCGCGATCGACCCGCCGAGCCTACGCCCGCCGATCGACGATGCCGTTATCGAGCGCGTCGTTCCATCCGAACTCCGCTCGCGTCTCGAAGCGCTCAAGGCCGGTGGTTATGCGATGTTGCTCGATCTCGGGGCGGTCGACTATTTGGGTCGAACGCCGCGTTTTGACGTCGTGTACCATCTGCTTCGACTGGCTGCAAAAGTGGCCACGGTCGCAGAGATCGGCACGCCTGCGCGTGTGCGGATTCTCTGCGGCGTCGACGAAGGCCAGTCTCTTCCAACGGTCTCGGACGTCTGGAAGGCGGCCGACTGGGCCGAGCGCGAGGTCTACGACCTCTTTGGAATTCGCTTCGACGGGCACCCGGATCTCCGCCGGATCCAGATGCCCCACGACTGGGTCGGGCATCCGCTGCGCAAAGACTACCCGATGCGCGGGCCTGCGCTCGAGCGCGCGCCGCGTCCCGCATTTGCAAATAAGACCAACGTCGTAGCGGGCAGCCCTCCTTCGGGGCGTACGCTCGAGGCGTTGCAAGAACAAGTGAAGCGCGTCCGCGAGGGCGGCCCATGACCCTGTCCGCTACGCCGCCGCCCGAGGTAATCGCTCAGACTGAGAATACGATGGTGCTCTCGATGGGACCGCAGCACCCCTCGACGCACGGCGTCCTGCAGATCGTGCTCGAGATCGACAGCGAGAACGTCGTCAAAGCCGACCCCGAGATCGGCTACCTGCACACCGGCATCGAGAAAAGCGCCGAGGGTCTCTTCTGGACGCAGGCGCAGACGGTCATCGAGCGCATGGATTATCTCGCGCCGTCTTCAAACGCGCTTTGCTACGCCTTGGCGGTCGAGAAGCTGCTTGGCATCACCGACCGCATACCGGAACGCGCGCAGACGATTCGCGTGCTGATCGGAGAGCTGACCCGCATCGCATCGCACTGCGTGTGGTTGGGCACGCACGGCATCGATCTCGGCGCGATCTCCGTCTTCTTTTATTGTTTCGACTTACGCGAGAACATTCTCGACCTGCAAGAAGCAGCGGGCGGCGCACGTATGCATCCGAACTACGTGCGCGTGGGCGGCCTCAACGGCGATCTACCGGAGGGCTATCTGGCGAGGCTCGACGCGCTGATCGAAAAGATTCCGGGCCGCATGCGCGAGCTGCGTGGCCTCCTGCAGGCCAATCCGATCTTCCAGGACCGAACGATCGACATTGGCGTGCTCACGCCCGAAGAAGCGGTGCAGTGGAGCGTTACGGGCCCGAGCCTGCGCGCCAGCGGCCTCGCCTACGACGTCCGCAAAGCCTTTCCGTACTGCGGATACCAAACGTACGACTTCGAGATTCCCACGCGGACCGAAGGCGACGCATACGCGCGATTCTTGGTGCGGCTCGACGAAATGGATCAGTCGATCCGCCTCATCGAGCAGACTCGCCAGCGTCTCGACACGCCCGGTCCGGTCATGATCGACGATCCAAAGGTTGCGCTCCCTCCCAAAGAGACGATCGCGCTCTCGATGGAGGCGCTGATCCATCATTTTAAACTGATCAGCGAGGGCTTTCGCGTTCCGCCGGGCGACGTCTATCAATCCGTCGAGTCGCCGCGGGGCGAGCTCGCGTACTACATCGTCAGCAACGGCGAGAACAAACCGTACCGCATCCGCACCCGTCCGCCCAGCATGTATAACCTTCAGGCGCTCAAGGGCATCGCGCCCGGAAACCTGATCGCCGACCTCGTCGTGATGATCGGCTCCCTCGATCCTGTGTTCGGCGAGGTCGATCGCTGATGCCGCGCCCCGAGTCCGACGCATGACCGATCGAGAGACGAGCTTTCTGGCGTTGCTCGAGCGGCTCACGCCGGATTGTCACCGAATTATTGCGCAGTACGAGCAGCGCAGATCGGCGTTGCTGCCGATTATGCATTTGTTTCAGGAGCACGAAGGGTACGTTAGCGCGGATGCGATGAATGCGGCGGCGGGGATGCTGAATTTGACGCCGGCGGAGGTCGAAGCGACGGTTTCGTTTTATACGCTGCTCTATCGGCGGCCGGTCGGGAAGTACATGCTGCAGGTTTGTCGTGGGTTGGCCTGTTCGATTAACGGTGCCGAGGATATTATGGCCTATTTTCGGGAAAAGCTCGGCATCGGGCACCTCGAGACGACGGACGACGGAGTTTTCTCATACGAAGAAGTGGAGTGCCTTGCGGCGTGCGATCGAGCGAGCTGCATGCAGGTGAATCTCGACTTCGTGTATAGTTTGACGCCGCACGCGATCGACGAGATGCTGGCCTCGATGCGTTCGGGGAGGTATTCGACGCCGCCGATGGCGCAGACCGAAGCTCCCGGGCGGACGTGGGCGATCTCGCAAGAGAGCGATATTGCGCGCGGCAAGAAGTCGCCCGGCGCGATGGGCGTCCCGCTGCCGAACAATGCCGGGGGCGTCGGCGATCGGAGCGGCATCATCATGCTCGATCACATCATCGATCACGACGTCGAGTTCTTCACCAAGACTTCGGAGCGAGCGGTCGTCGATTCTCGCGCGGTGGTCGAAGTCGCTCAAGAAGAGGCCAGCCGTGCCGGTCACTAAAGTCTTGACGGCTGGTATCGGCGAAGTCGACCTGCGCGGCATCGAAGCGTATCGTGAGCGTGGCGGTTACAAGCAATGGGAACGCGCCGTGCGCGAGATGCAGCCGGTCGACGTCCTCGACTTGGCCGAAAAATCCGGCCTGCGCGGGCGCGGGGGCGCCGGTTTCCCCACCGGGCGCAAATGGTCGTTCCTTCCGAAGGACAAGCACCCGCGTTACCTGGTCTGCAACTGCGACGAAGCGGAGCCCGGAACGTTCAAGGACCACATGCTGCTCGAGGAGACGCCGCATCAGGTGATCGAGGGCATGCTGATCGGCGCTTACGCAATCGCTTCACATCACGCGTTCATTTATATCCGCGGCGAGTTCCGGCGCGGCTACGAGATCTTTTGCGCGGCGTTGGAGGAAGCCAAACGCGCCGGATACGTCGGCAAGAATATCTTCGGCAGCGGCTTCGATTTGGAGCTCACCGTCCATCGGGGCGCGGGCGCGTACATCTGCGGCGAAGAGACCGCGCTCCTCAACTCGCTGGAAGGCAAGCGCGGGGAGCCGCGCCTCAAGCCGCCCTTCCCCGCGGTTGAAGGTTTGTACGGCATGCCGACGGTGGTCAACAACGTCGAAACGCTCGCCTATCTCGTTCCGATTCTCGAGCGCGGTGCGCAATGGTTTGCCGCGGTCGGCACGGAGCGGAGCAAGGGTTATAAGATCGTCTCCGTCTCCGGCCACGTTTGCAATCCCGGCAACTACGAGATTGCGTTGGGGACGACTATCCGCGAGCTCATCGACATTGCGGGTGGCCTTCGGCCGGGGCGAAAGCTCATGGCCGTTCAGCCCGGCGGCGGCTCATCCGCGTGCGTTTTTGAAGAGCAGTTGGACTGGCCGTACGACTACGAGAGTTTAGCCAAAGCCGGCTCGATGCTGGGCTCCGGTGCGATGGTCGTCTTTGACGACACGACCGATTTTGTGAAGGCGGCCTATAATCTCGCGCGGTTTTTCGCCCACGAATCGTGCGGCCAGTGCACTCCTTGCCGCGAGGGCGGCGACTGGATCGCGCGCGTCCTGAATCGACTCGTCAACTATCGCGGCGTTCCCGGTGATATCCAGATGCTCTCACGGGTTTCCAGCGGCATCACCGGTTTGAATCTTTGTCCGCTGGGCGACTCCATCGAACCGTTCTTGAAATCGGTGATGGTCCGCTTTCCGGATCAGTTCGAGTCGCGCATTCTGGCGCCGCAGGCGCAGCCGGCATGAGTACGGTGACCGCGCCGCAGACCGACTTTGTCAACCTGACCATCGATGGGGTGCCGGTCAACGTTCCGAAAGGAACGCTCCTGGTCGAGGCCGCTAAGACGGTCAAGCAAGAGATTCCGGTCTACTGCTATCACACGAAGTTGGGGCCCGCGGGGCTCTGTCGCATCTGCCTGGTCGACATCGAAGGGACGCCGAAGCTGCAGATCGCATGCAACACCGTCGTGGCCGACGGCATGGTGGTGCGGACGCGCGGCGAGCGCGTCGAGGCGGCTCGCGCGATGGTGCTGGAGCTCTTTTTGGTCAACCATCCATTGG
>DATMKR010000085.1:0-9740 GCA_035571115.1 Candidatus Acidiferrum sp.
TATGGTTTGAGAGTGGATGATCTCGGAAGGCAGCTTCGGTCAGGCGACCGATCGCTTCAACGTCAGTAGGTCGTTCCTTGCGCACCGTTATGCCCACGTGATGGCCCCTAAGGTCAATCTTTCAGCTCCACGAAGACCACATGTGAGTCGGTGGTCCCGATGTTCTATCCGGATCGGTTCGAGTCGGGTCCAGAGCGCTCACGGTCGATCCTTCCTATAGTCTGGGAGCACAATCGTAGTCTGGGAGCCCGAGCGTTCCTGTCACCCTGAGCCCGTCGAAGGGTGACCTCCCCCAACGTTACGCGTGCTTCGACAAGCTCATGCTTCGACAAGCTCAGCATGACATGGCGGCGGCCCTCGAAGTAAGACCTGCGCAAGACTGGACTCGAACCAGCACGAGATTGCTCCCGCTAGCCCCTCAAGCTAGTGCGTCTACCAATTTCGCCACTTGCGCGCGAGGAAGGACGGTTCTTGAAGGCTGCCCTTATCTCATGTTGGGATCGAGGGCGTCTCGCAGTCCGTCGCCGATATAGTTGATCGCCAGCACGGTAATCAGGATGCACAGGCCCGGAAAGACCGCGGCCCACCAGGCGGTCTGGAGATCGCTTTGGGCGTTGGCGAGCATATTGCCCCAGGAAGCCGTCGGCGGTTGAATGCCGAGCCCTAAGAAGGAGAGCGTCGACTCGAGGATGATGACGCCCGCGACGTCGAGCGTCGCCTGAACGATGATCGGCGCCACCGCGTTGGGCAACAGGTGACGAAAGATGATGCGGGCGTCGTTGTTACCGACCGCTCGCGCCGCTTCGGCGAACTCCCGCTCGCGCAGGCTCAGGAACGAGGCCCGCACCAAACGAGCGACGTTCGGCCATGAGAGGGCTCCGATGATGATGACGATCACCCCGAAACTCAACGCCGCGTGGGATGACGTGGCCGCAATGATCGCCGTCAGCACGAGCAACAGCGGCAGTAACGGAATCGAAAGGAAGACGTCGGTCAGGCGCATCAGCGCATAGTCGACCCAGCCGCCGTAATACCCGGCAATCGCACCGAGCGTGGTGCCGATGAGCACCTCCATGATTACGGCGAAGAGACCGACGGTTAACGAAATGCGCGCGCCGAAGAGCAAACGCGATAACAAGTCGCGTCCGACTTCGTCGGTACCCAGCGCGTGTCCCCAGCACAGCGCTTTATCTTGAAAGCACGGCGGCAGCGGCGTGCCGTTCCAATGAGGCACGGCCGTGGTTCCGTTGTCGATGGAGTTTGGATCGAACGGAGAGAGCTGCCCCGCAAAGACGGCCGCGAGCACCATCAGGCTCAGCACCACGGCGCCCGCGATCGCGAGCTTGTGGCGGCGAAAGCGCGTCCAAAAGGTTACTTTGGAAAGGGGAAGCTCTTCCTCGGCAATCAACGCGACGGCCATCAGTCGTACTTCACGCGCGGGTCGAGCCACGCGTACACGACGTCGGCGAGAAGGTTGGAGAATACCACGAGAAATGCGACCAATAGCAGATAGCCCATGAGCAGCGCGAGGTCGCTCTGCGTGAGCGCGTTGATGAAGAGCCGCCCCATCCCGGGCCAAGCGAAGATCGTTTCGGTGACGATGGCTCCGGCGAGCAAGCTCGGGAGCGAGAGCGCAATGACCGTGACGACCGGAATCAGCGCATTCTTCAATCCGTGCTTGTAGAGGATCGTTCTAAACGAAAGTCCCTTCGCGGCCGCCGTACGCATATAGTCGGTGCCCAGAACCTCCAAGAGCGACGACCGCATGAACCGGCTAAAGAGCGCGATCTGCAGTAACGAGAGGACGATCGCAGGCAGGATCAAGTGCTCGAGCCGGTCGCCGAAATCGAACGTGTCGGAGCTCGAGATACCGGCCGACGGCAACTGGATTTGATAGCCGCCGGGAAGCGGAATGCCGTGAACGGCAAACGCGAGCTGCATCATCAGCGCAAACCAGAAGACGGGCATCGACTGGCCGAAAAATGCAAAGGTCGTGATCGCGTAATCGAGGGCCGAGTAACGATACACCGCCGAGACGATTCCCGCCGTTATCCCCACAGCGATCGCGATGAACAGAGAAGCGCCCATGAGCTCGACCGTCGCGGGAAAACGCTCGATCAGCGCTTGAAAAACCGGCTCGGAGTTGCTCGTCGAGTACCCCATGTCGCCGACCAAAATGTGCCCGAGCCACTTGAGATACTGGATCGGAACCGGCTGGTCGAGCCCAAGGTTGTGTTTCAGACGCGTGATATCCGCGGCCGTGATATGAGGATTCTGCAAATAAGGCGCAAGGGGTCCACCCGGCATGTTGTAGAGGATGCCGTAAAGGATGACGGAGATGGCCAGCAGCAGCGGAATCGACTGGAGCGTCCGGCGCACAACGTAGGTGAACAATGGGCGGCGTTATTGCGGCATCGGCAGACCGAGGACCTTCCGGGCGCGGTCGGGCGTAGCGATGGTCCGGCCGGCCTCCGCAGCGAGGCGGGCGACGCGCGCCACGAGCTCGTCATTTCTGGCCAGTCGTCCGCGGCTGTAAAAGAGATTATCCTCGAGGCCTACGCGGACGTGACCACCCATCGCGATCGCCGCCATCGCCATCGGAAGCTGCCGTTTGCCGATGCCCGCGACGGACCACGTGCAGCCCTCGGGCAGATCGTCGACCAAGTCGCAAAGATTCTGGACCGTCGCTTCCAAGCCGCCCGGCACCCCCAGTACGAAATCCACGTGCTGCGGAAACAATAGAAGACGCTCTCTGGCGAGGCGGCGCGCGTTCGCGAGGTGGCCTTTATCGAAGATCTCGAGCTCGGGGCGCACTCCGAACTCATTCATTTTCTTCAAAAGGTCGCGCATGATCGGAAAACTATTCTCGAAAATGTCGTCGCCGAAGTTCACGCTCCCACAGGTGAGCGTCGCCATCTCCGGGCGCAGTTCGAGCACGGCGGCGCGTTCCTGCGGCGTCATCCCAATTGCGCCGCCGGTTGAGAACTGCACGATGAGATCGCTTTGCCCGCGAATCGCCTCGTAAGCCTGACCGAAGCGTTCCACGCTGTGCGTATTGGTGCCGTCGTCGTTGCGACAATGCACGTGGAGTATCGAGGCGCCCGCCTCACGCACCGCTCGGGCCGTCTCGCCAAGCAGCTGCGGCGTATACGGCAGATACGGCGTCTGTTCCGGCCTTATCTCCGCTCCGACGGGCGCACAGGTAATGATCAGGGGGTCCATGGCGCTCATTGTGACAGCGCGCGGTAGGCGGCCTTTACGAACTCCGAATCGAGGCCGAGCAGCTCGGCCAGCGCGATGGCGTCGGCGTCCGGAACGTCGTCAACGCTAACGTTGGCGATCGTGTAATCCATCGACGCGGCCAATGCCTCGAGCGCTTCGTGCAGGTTGCGCGCGGCGGGAGGCGTGCGGATTCCTTTGAGCCCGCGAACCGCAAAGTGCGCGACTCCGGCAGCGGCGGCAACGCCCTGCAAATGCGTCGCCACTAGAGCGCAGGCGTTACTTTGCCGCAAACGCTCGGTCAGCGCCACGACGAGCGCCTTACCTTCGTGCGGTGTGGTCGTGCGCGCGAACTCGTCGACGAAGATCAAGAGCCGCGGAGCCGATCGTGCCAGGATCTCTTGGAGGCCCATGAGCTCTCGGGCGAACGAGGAGAGCAGACCGCCGGTGCGTTCTTGGAGTCCCGTCCCGAGCCACGCGATCTGATCGAAGAGTCCGACTCGCGCCCGGACGGCGGGTACCGGCAACCCGAAAGCCGTGCAGAGCGCGAGAAAGCCGCAGGTCTGCAAAGCGAGGCTCTTTCCGCCCATGTTGGGTCCGGTCAGAACGGCCGCTCCGCGCAGGTCGAGATCGATCGGAACGTACCGGCGTCCGGCGACCGTCAGTTCGGCCTCTAACGGAAGAAAACGTGCCTGCTCAAAGGTTAACGCCGGCTCGCCGGTCACGGCCGGGGCCGTGCAACGATGGCCCCGCGAGAAGTGCACCGCGCCGATCGTGACATCGAGCTCGCCCAACGCGCCGGCAGCGGCGCCGAGACCCGTGGCGTGCTCGCGAACGATCGCGGAAAGACTGAGGCGCGCGCGCTCTTCGAGCGCGGCCACCAAACTGAAGGCCGCCTCGCGGCGCTCGAGTGCGCTACGGGAGCTTTCGCCGTACTCCAAGGCGCAAAAAAGATAGGTCGCCGCTTCCCGCACGACGCGCACACCCGCCGGCAGCGCGCCGCGCAAGTCCGATCGCATAACGATGAACTCACTACCGGCGATTTCGTCGCGGGCGAGTTCGCGCGCGACGCTTTCGTTCTCTCGACCGCGTGCCGCATTCAGTTCGGCCTGCGCCTGCGCATACGCGGCGCGCGCCGCCGCCAGCTCGGCGTCGAAGGCATCGGCGAGATAAAACCCCTGCGCCTCACTGCGTCCCGGTGCGAGTGCCTCGGAGACCGCGCGAGTCGCTTCGTTGGCGATAGGTTGCACCAGTGCGCCGGCTGCGAGCGACGCGTCGACGCGTTCGAGCATCTCGCAAAACTGTCGCAGCTCGAAAAATGCGGGATCGTCGAGCATCTCTCCCATCGAGGCGCGGGCGATGACACCCACGATGTCGGGAAGTTGCTGGAGGAGCGAGCGCGCTGCCGCCACCCGATCGGGATGAAGCACGTCGGCGATCTCCGCGAGCCGCCGCGCACGCGATTCTGCGGCTGCCTCACCGCCGGGGCGAAACGGCACGAGTTCGGAGAACAGTCGGGTTCCGTAGGGCGAGACGGGCGCAACCGCGTTGACGAGCCAGTCAAAGCCCAACAGCTCCGCACTCGCATCGTCGAGCAGATCGAGCGCCTTCACGCGACCTCTTTGCCGGCGAAGACGTCGAACGAGGGCAATTTCGTTGCATCTGCAACGGCGCCGAGAAACGCCGCCGGATCGAAGCTGCGCTCCGGGGCAACGGCGCAAACCGTCGTCGCGATCACCTCGAACGCGCGGCGGCATCGAATGCGCAGCCGCGCCAGCGCTTCCGCGAGCGATCTCCCGGTCATGACGATCTGCGTCGAATCCCCAACGACAATCTGCCGGCCTTCCCTTGCAGCAATGAAATCTGCGGCCATCGATGCCGTAAGCGCTCCTTCCAACTCGAGGACGCCGGCACGCGGATCGAATACAGGCACGCGCAGACGCGCGGTGAGGGTTGCGACGTCGCAAACCGCCTCCGACTCCGTCTTTGCTGCGGCGGCGCCACAGGAGACGACGATCGCCCCGTTAGAGCTTGCCAGCGTCGAGATCCGATCGATGGCACCGTCGATCAAGACGACGTCGCTGCACGCCGCGATCTCCTCGATGGCCGCTCGAAGTCCCGAGGCGCTCGAAGGGCCGGCCAAATCGTACAGGCCGCCGTGGGCAGTTCGAGCGTACAGCAGCGACCCCGAGGAGCTCTCGAGCTGCGAGATGTTGAGAATTTCGACGGCCGGCGAAGGCCGCAGCAACGGCCGCGCCGTGATGAAAACGGTGTTCGGATGAAGCCGCAACCGAGGTTTGGGGCCAATCGACGCCAGGCCGACGCGCAGCCCCAACCTGCACGCCGCTTCGTAAATCGCCAAGAGCGCGGTGGTTTTGCCCACGTTCTTTCCGGTTCCGACGACGAAGATCGCGCGCGCACGTCTTTCGCGCGCAAGTTCCAAGAGTCTGCGCCCAACTCGCACGCGTCGGACCTTCAGCTACCCGGCGTGCAGCGCCTTGAGGGTTGCAAAGGCGATACCGGTGAGCGAAAGTAGGAGGCCGCCGACGAACGCCGCGTTGCGTTCGGCATATCGTCCCAGCTGAGACCCTACCGTAAGACCCAGGGTCGTCGACGCGATCGAGACGGCAGCGATAACGATGAGAGAGATCGGCATCGGAACGCCGACGTACAGGATCGAGAATCCGATCCCGAGCGAGTCGAGGCTGATCGCCAGCGACGCCACGATCAAACCCGGCCCGCGCGAGAGGTCGACCGGTGCGCCCCGGAGATCGGTGCGGCTCTCATTCATCATGTAAGCGCCCAGGCCCACAAGCGCGGCGAATCCGAAGTAGCCCGCTACGTCGCCAATGAGCCGGCCGGCCAGCAAACCGAGGCAGGCTCCAAGGATATTCATCCCGACCTCGGCGCAAGCAAAGGCGATGCCGATGCGAATTTTGTGCCGACGCGCGACGCCGCGAACGCCGACGCCGACGCCCACCGCAAAGACGTCGAGCGCCAGGGCGAGCGCGATGACGAAGATCTTGAGCAGTGCTGCGCCCATCGGCACGCTTTGCGCGGTCGGTCGGTGAAGGTTCCTGCATGAGGCGCCGGTCTGCAGGCCCGATCTTTCCGCTCGCGACGCTGGTGCTGCTCGTCGCGGTGGTTGCGCCGGTCGTCGTCGTCATCACGGCAATGCCGCCGACTCAAGCGTTTGCGACCTTCGCCAGGATTGGAGGCGACGCGGCGCGCGTTTCGCTGATTGCGTCGGCGGGGGCGACGCTGGTCGCGACGCTCTTGGGAATACCTACAGGCTACTACCTCGCTCGCTTAGCGCCCAGCCTACGCGCAGCCGCGCTCTTTTTGTTGGCTTTGCCGCTGGCGTTTCCGCCGGTCGCCTCGGGTTTGATGCTGATCTACGCGCTCGGGACGAACTCGCCGGCCGGGTCCTGGCTCGCAGCCCACGGATTGACGGTGCCGGATTCGCTGCTGGGCGTCGGCATCGCCGAGTTCTTTGTTTCCGGATCCTTCGTCGCTATTGCCGCAACCGCGGCATTCAGCGCCCTCGATCCAATGTATGCGGACGCCGCACGAACTTTAGGTTCGAGCGAGTGGCGAATCTTCGCTCGCATCGCGCTGCCGGCGGCGTCGGGCGGCATCGGTGCCGGAATCGCGTTCGCTTGGCTTCGCGCAATCGGCGAATACGGGGCGACCAGCATCGTGGCATTTCATCCCACATCGCTGCCGGTCGCACTTTACGTAGCTCTTTCGGCTTCGGGCGTTCGCGAAGCACTTGCGATCTGCTACGGCTTCATCGTTTTGGCCGCAGCCGTTCTTGCCACCGCCTGGCTTCTTCGCCGCGGCGTCGAACATTCGTGAGGTCCGGGCCCAGCAACCCAACTCGCCAGGCCCAAACCCCGGTGGGCTAAACCATTATGTGCCCAATGCGCTATCGGGACTCACCGCAATTGGCCACTGGCCGCCGTTGGTCGAGAGCTTGTTGCTAAACGCCGTGCCGTTCGGATAAGCAACACTTTGAATAATGAAGGGCGTCCCAGCGTCGACGCTGACGTACAACGTCTTCTCGTTACCGCTGAGCGAAAGCTCGAACGGCGAACCGGCAGTTACGTCGATCTCCTTTGACGGTTCGGTTTGGCCCGCCGGAAAATAGTCGATGGCGCTACCATAGTTCACGATGAGGTTGCCCGAGTGATCGACTTCGAGCGCGCCCGGATAGCTAGGGAGGCCGAGGTTGACGCCGGTGGTGGATCCAGGAGCAAACTCTTCTACTTCGGTTCCAATCGACGCGTATAGATTATCTTTCGCATCCGTCGCCAGGCTCTCGGCGCTGCCCGACGTGGGGATGGTGAGCGAAGGAGACGTTTTCCCCTTCGGATAGACCGTAATCGTATCGTTGCCGACGTTGGCGCAATAGACGGTACCTGCTGCGTCCACCGTGAGACCCGTGGGCGAAACGACGCCGGAACTGATGGTCAGGAACGGCGAGGTGGCCCCCGGCTTATAGGCGGTTATCGTGTCGTTGCCGATGTTGGTGGCATACACGTTACCCTTTTTGTCGACGAAGAGACGCTCGGGTTCCGAAAGGCCCGTCGTGATCTGGCCTTTCTCCTTGCCATTAACGCCCTTGGACGAGTAGATGGTGATCGTGTCGTTGTCGTAATCGCCCCAATAGATCAGATTCTTGCCCTTCTTCGCATCGGGCGACAGCCAACCGCCCGTTTTGGCCTCGGGCCGGCGCGCGACCACGCCATGACCGTTGGCCAGCGTCCGGAAATCGCTCGCCGAATTACTCGCTAAGTTACTCGCCGGATTACCCGCTGGATTAGCAGCAGGCACCCCGGAGTTCGAGCAACCAGCGGCGAGCGCGCCAAATATTCCAAATATCGATATCGTTGCCGCGCGACAAGCAAACGAAGCACTACCATGCAACATGTTGTTCTCCTTAGGAAATGGGTAGCGCGCCGTTCCGCGCTGCCTCGCGCTGGACCTTTAGGGCAATCACGTCGCTGCGCGTTCGCCCAGGGGCGCCTGCCCCGCGGCGCCAATCATCATGGGGGGTTTTCACCATTGCTTGCGGCCTCTTAGAAAGGTCTCTATCATGAATCGTTTCCTCATCCCCGGCGTCGCCCTGGGTATCGCGCTGGCAGGGCCCGCCTCAGCCGGAACCTACTACCGCGATCTCGCGCCGGCTGCCTCGACGCCAGTAGGTGGCATCATCCGCGCAAACGGAACGATCGAACGGGGTCGCGGTTTTGCCGTTGACCGCGAAGAATCCGGTCACTACCGAATCACCTTCGACAAGGGAGTCTTCCCCACGGGATGCGCGGCAGTCGTCGTCAACGGAGAAGTCTCGGGACCGGTTCTCAGCACGGCCGTAGCCGTCAACTGCCATGAGGTTGGTCCGCCCATCGTTCAGGTGCACCTCTACGATCCCAGCAACGGCGGGCGTGTCGACGCAAGCTTTCAGTTCATAGCCCTTGGCGTGTGACGGGCCGATAAGCCCTTTGCTTGTTGGCCTTTTGGCTACCGATCGATGATCAGGGACACGGTCCAGCGGAACTTCTATTTCGTCGCTCGTCGTTTCGTCGCAGGCGACAATATCGGCGACGCGATCGAAGCCGTGCGCGCGCTCAACAGCGAAGGGATGTCGGCGACGCTCGACTTTCTGGGCGAAGACGTCCACGTTCCCGAAGCCGCACGCCGCACGCGGGAGGTCTACGAAGAGATACTCGACGCGATAGCGCAAAGCGGCGTCGATTCGAACGTTTCCGTCAAACTGACGGCGATGGGCCTACTCTTCGACGAAGAGTTTGCGTTGGACAACCTCGTTGCAATCCTCGAGCGCGCGGCGCAAAACAGCGATCCGTTCGTGCGCATCGATATGGAGGGCTCTGCAGTCGTCGAGGCCACACTGCGCGTCTTCCGGCAAGCCTTCGCGGCGCACCGGAACGTCGGCCCCGTGCTGCAGTCTTACTTGAAGCGCACGCCCGCCGACGTCGAGAACGCGATCGCGATGCGCGCCCGGGTACGGCTGGTCAAGGGCGCGTATAACGAGAGCCCCGAGATCGCCTACAAGTCGATGCCGAAGATCCGTGCTCAATATCTGGCGCAAGCCCGGCGGCTCTTGCTGCATGGAAACTATCCGGGCATCGCAACGCACGATCGCCGGCTGATCGCCGCAGTCAAGGAGTTTGTTGCCTCCGAACGGCTCCCACGCGAGAGCTTCGAGTTCCAAATGCTCTACGGCTGTCGCCCGAGCGTGCAGCGGGAAATAGTCGCGCAAGGATACCGCTTACGCATTTACGTTCCGTTCGGAACGCATTGGGCGGGATATTTCTACCGGCGCGTGTTGGAGCGGCGCGAGAACGCGCTGTTTGCAATCTCCTCGATCTTCTCACGATGACCCCGTCATCCTAGCCATGTCATCCTAGCTATGTCATCCTGAGCTATGTCATCCTGAGCTATGTCATCCTGAGCTATGTCATCCTGAGCTATGTCATCCTGAGCTATGTCATCCTGAG
>DATMKR010000086.1:0-42939 GCA_035571115.1 Candidatus Acidiferrum sp.
CAATCCGGCGACGATCTACATCTCCGCGTCGTGGGGCCAAGTGGATTAGATTTCGGGAGGCCTAGCGCTCTTGGCAGTCTACGCGCTCTTGCGCAGCGAGGATGCAGCGCCGCAATCGCGCGCGCACCTAGCCTGGCTCGTGCTGGCGTGGCTCTCGTTCGCTTATTCATTGCTGATCAAACCGCAGGCCGCGGTCCTGCTGCCGCTCCTGCTCGCCTTTGCATTCGTCGACCGGCAGCGCCGCCGCGAGCGAATCGTTGCGACGGCGATCGGAGTCGCCGCCGCGCTCGCGTTCGCGGTGCTCGTAACGGAGCCGTTTCACGCCAGCAACCCAGTGGCAGCCTTCAGTTGGCTATGGAACCAGTACACCTACGGTTCGGGCGTCTATCCGTACAACACCGTCAACGCCTTCAACCTGTGGGCACTTCGCGGCACCATGTGGGTGTCGGACAACCAAAACATCCTGGGCCTTCCGCAATATGCCTGGGGAGTGGTGTTGGTCGTGGCCGCGCTGGCCTTGATCGTTTGGCGTTACGTCCAGGATCGTACTTCCGCGGCGCTGCTCGAAGGCTGCGCGATTGCCACACTCGCCTTCTTCGTCTTGGCGACGCGGATGCACGAGCGCTATCTCTTCAACGGTCTGCTCTTTACGATCGCATGCATTCCGCTGGCGCGCCGCTATTTTTGGGGCGCGATTGCGCTCTCGATCGTGCTCTTCGCGAATCTCTTATACAGCCTGCAATACCTGCAGGCGGTCACGGGCAACACGCCGGGCGCCAACGCCCAGAACCTCTGGGGTCTGTGGACGACGCTGTTTTCGCTGCTTGCCGTCGGGACGTTCTTCGTCCTCGGTTACCAGTTCTTGGGCGGCGCCGAGTTGGGCGGTGCCGACGTGCGCGCGCCCAAGCCTGCGACGAGCGGGGAGCCCGCGTTGGAGCGACAAACCGGCGCGGCCATCCTTCCGGCGCTGCGCCACTGGTTCGACCCTCGCGAGGGCTTGACCGCAATGCGCGCTCCGCTCGACTATGCGATCGTGGCGGTGCTGGGCGTCGGAAACTTCATTCTGTCGTTCGTCGGTTACTGGTGGCCGCCCGATAAGGTCTTCGACGAGATTTACTTTGCGCGCGCCGGCGAAGAGTATCTGCAGAACCTTCGCATCTACGAGAACACCCATCCTCCGCTGACCAAGCTTCTGATAACCCTCTCGATGATGCTCTTCGGAGGCATGCCTCACGGCCACGGAATTGGCGGCTGGACGGGTCTCAACGCCCTGGTCGGCCATATGAGCAACGGCGACAACTCGTATGGCTGGCGTTTTCTCGACGTCGTCTTCGGTGCGCTCGTCGTCATGTTGCTGTACGTTTTTGCAAAGCGCATCACCGGCTCGACGCTCTTTGCGACGATCACCGCGCTGCTCCTGACCTTCGACGGCATGCATTTCGTGCAATCGCGAATCGCGACCCCCGAAGGCTTCGTCGTCTTCTTTGCAACGTTGGCCGTCTACGCGTTCTATCGATTCTGGATCAACTCCCAGGTCGGCGAACGAGCGCACGTAGCCGTTCCAACCTGGGCCGTGGCCGCCGGGCCGGCAGCGGCACTGCTCGCCGGGCTGGCAATCGCTTCGATCGGTCGTGCGCTCTGGCACTTCGATACGGCTGCAACGGTCGTCGTCGCGCTCTATTGCGCGAGCGGAATCTACCTCTTGGTGCGTTACGTGTTGTTCGTGCGATTCTTCGGCGACGGGCGCCGGGAGCTTTCGTACGCCGAGGGCTCGTATGCGTTGCGCGACGCTGCGAGTACGGCGCTCTTTGCCGCAGATGGTGGAACCATCGACTCGCGTGGAAAGATTACGCGCGGCGAGCTTTCGCAGGGCAAGGGCGGCACGCTGCTCTATTGCGACGATCCGCTGACGATCGAATATTCACGCGACGGCAGCGTCAAGTACGACACCCCCGAAGGCAGCGTCACCTATGCGGACGACGAAATTCGCGACCGCAGCACGGCCGCCGTTGAGAATGGGCACACCTCGCGTCGTTGGCTGATGCTCTTTACCGTCGCGCTCGGGTTGCTGGTGAGTTCGAAGTGGTACGGAGTGATGGGCTTCGGCGTGAGTTTCGTCGTGTTGATCGCCGTCTGGCTTCAACGGTACCTGTTCAACCTGCGGCCGACGCTTTGGGGTAATCCGCGCGGCTTTCGCATCGACGGCGCCCTGGCGACGATTCTCTTCGTGAGCGCCACGGTGTACGCGCTGGCTTGGGTGCCGGATCTCGTGCGGCATTCTCCCGATCCGGGCGAGGTTCACAACGTCAACGACGTCGTCTATCGACAGTACACGATGTATGAGTATCACCATAACCTCGTGGCCACGCACCCGTACTCCTCAAAATGGTTCGAGTGGCCGATCGATTACGTTCCGGTCGCATACTTCTATCAGGATCATCGCAACAATCCCAGCGATGAGAAAGGCTGCTGCGTCTACGAGATCACGTCGATGCCAAACCCGATCATCCTGTGGTTCGGCTTGTTCTGCGTGCCGTTCGTGGGCGTGCTGGCCTGGCGAGAACGGAACAAAGGCTACGCGCTGATCGTTATCACCTACCTCTTGCAATGGCTGCCGTGGATCGGGTCGCCCCGCCTGATCTTCGCCTACCATTTTTATGTGAACATTCCGCTGATCTGTCTGTGCAACGCCATTTTCTTGCAGCGAGCCTGGTTATGGTTGCGGGCTCGAGAGAATCTCCAATGGCTCGGGGGCTTGGCAGTCGGCTCCTACGTCGCCGCGGCGGCGGCGGGTTTCATCTATTTCTATCCTGTTCTGGCGGCGCATCCGATTGCGTGGAACGCTTGGCATCAGCGGATGTGGTTGCCGACCTGGATAATCGGTCCGGGCTAGGAAAGGTTTAGCGTAAAATGTCGGGACATTCCAAGTGGCACAATATCAAGCTCAAGAAGGGCAAGGTGGACGCGCAACGAGGCGCGCTCTTTACGAAGCTCAGCAAAGAGATCATCCTCGCAGCGAAAGGCGGCTCTCCCGACCCTGAAGCCAACTACCGGCTGAAGATAGCCGTCGAGAAAGCGCGCGAGTTCAACATGCCGCAAGAGAACATCAAGCGCGCCATTGCGCGCGCCGGTGGGCAGGACGACGAGCGCGAAATCGAGGAAATTCGTTACGAGGGATATGGTCCGGCGGGGCTGGCGGTCGTCATTGACGCTGCGACGGACAATCGGAACCGGACCGCGGGAGAACTGCGTTTTCTCTTCAGCAGGCACGAGGGCAGCTTGGGCGAGACCGGCAGCGTCGCGTGGATGTTCGATCCGGTCGGCATCATCGAGCTCGATCCCGGCGGCAAATCGGAAGACGCGGTGATGGAAGAGGCGCTCGTTGATGGGGTCGAGGACATCGAGTACGACGCGGACGTCGCCGTCATCTATACGCAACCGACGATGTTGGCCGGCGTGCGCGATGCCCTTCGCACGCGCGCGGCACGAATTTTAGATGCGTACCTCGGGATGCGCCCTAAGACGAAGCTCGAGCGCAACGGCAGCGAGCTCACGGCCTCGCTGGCCTTTCTCGACGCCCTCGACGAGCATGAAGACGTGCAGCGGATCTTTAGCAATCTCGACTTTGGCCGAGTCCCGATGGAGGCGCTTAACTGAAGCCCGCTACCATCGTCCTGGTGATCTTCGTGGCGTTGGTCGTCTGGTTTGGGCACCAGATCTACGATTTCTTGATTCCCTCGTCGGCGACGGTGACCGTGCCGTCGTTTGTAGGCCAAACGCTGACCGACGCCGACGCCGAGGTCGAGCGATTGAAGCTGAGCTCGGCCGTCGTGGACCACACTTCGAGCGATCGCTATCCCAAAGACGTCGTTATCATGCAGCGCCCCCAAGCCGGCGATCAAGTGCGCCAAGGGCGTCAAGTTTCATTCGTGATCAGCGACGGAATTATCGCGCGTCTGATGCCCGACTTGCGCTACCAGTCCATGCGAGAGGTGCAACTCGATCTTTCTCGCGCGCGCCTTGCGCTCGGAAAAGTAACGTACGCAAAGAGCGACGTGATCCCGGAGGGGCACGTAATCTCGCAGGCCCCGGCGCCGATAACCAGCATGCACGAGGGGGACTCCGTCGCGCTGGTCGTAAGCCAAGGCGGCCGGCCGAACGTGCGCGTTCCCGATTTCGTCGGATTAACGATCGATCAGGCGCGGACGGTCGCTGCCGACGTCGGCATCCAACTCGGGCAGATCGTGTGGACACCGCTGGGCGCGAGCGGGCCCGCTCACGGCGTCGTCGCGCGACAGCGTCCCGCGCCCGATGCAAAGATCGCGTCGTTCGAGCCCGTTTCGCTGCAGGTAAGCGCGGGCCCGAACGAATCGGGCTATATCGTCCATCAAGCTCGCGTGCTCGTTTCGGTTCCGCAGGCGGACAGCGCCGCAACTGACTCGCAGCTCGACGTCCGCCTCGCGCTCACGGACGCAACGGGCCAGTACGATCTCTATCACGCCTTTGCCGAGCCAGGCCAGAAGCTCGATTTCACCGTCACCGCGATCGGAACGTCCGTGCTCGACATGTACGTCAACAACACGCTCGTGGGCGAAACGCGCCTCGGAACGGAACCGGCGAGCGTTTACGGTGCAAAGCCCTCCCCCTCGCCCACTCAATGATTTTCATCGGCTGCAGCCGAACGGCGTCGACGTGACGATACTCGCCCCTTCGCTGCTTTCGGCCGATTTCGCACGAATTGCGGAGCAAATCGCGTGCGTGCAGGAAGCGGGCGCGCAGTATCTGCATCTCGATGTGATGGACGGGCGATTCGTTCCGAACATTACGTGGGGACCAAAGATCATCGGCGACCTGCGGAGGTTATCGCCGCTAGTCTTCGACGCGCATTTGATGATCGTCGAGCCGGAGCGCTACGTGGACGCTTTTCGCGAAGCGGGTTGCGACCGCATCAGCTTTCATTTAGAGGCGACGCCGCACGCGCAGCGGCTGCTCGTGCATCTGCGTTCGATGGGTGTGAAGGCGGGAATAGCGATCTGCCCCCAAACGCCGGTCGGGATGCTGCAAGACGTCATTTATAATTGCGACACCGTGCTCGTGATGAGCGTCAATCCCGGGTTCTCAGGCCAAAAGTTCATCCCGCAGACGATCGAGAAAGTGCGCGAGGCCCGCCAGCTGATCGACGGACGCAACCTCGAGTGTTTGATCGAAGTGGATGGCGGAGTCGGCGAAGGGAACGCGCGCGCGCTGGTTGAGGCGGGCGCGGACGCGCTCGTCATGGGTGCGACAGTCTTCGGCGCGCCGGATCCTGGCGCAGCGTTGCGCCGGATCCGCGCGCTCCTGGCGTGACCGAAGACGAAATCGTCAAGGCGATAGCAGCCCTTCTGTGTCACCCTGAGCCCGTCGAAGGGCGACACAGAATCCTGCTCGGGATCGGCGACGATGCCGCGCTTTGGCAGCCTTCGCGCTCCCATCGCAGCGTTATCTCGACCGATATGCTCGTCGAAGGCGTCCATTTTCGGCGCGAAACGATGTCGCTCGAGGACGCCGGCTGGCGCGCGATGGCCGCGGCGCTCAGCGATCTGGCCGCAATGGGCGCGCGACCCGTTCTTGCAACGGTCGCTCTGGGTGTGCCCGCGGCCAAGGCTGACGCGCAGATCGTGGAGCTCTACCGAGGAATCGCTGCGGCGGCTCGGCGCTTTGAAATCACGATCGCCGGCGGAGATCTATCGCGTTGCGATCTCGTGACGATCTCGGTCACGGTCGTCGGCGAGGTATCTAACTCGCGCGCCAAGACGCGCGCCGGCGGCGGACCCGGGGACGTGCTGGCGGTGACCGGCGCGCTCGGAGCAGCACGCGCGGGACTCGAACTCGCAAACCAACCCCGACTTATGGAAGGCGCGAACAAGGATGCGGCGCTGCAGGCCTTTCGCCGGCCTACGCCGCGAATTGCGGAAGGCCGCTTTCTGGGAGCGAGCGCAAACGTGACGTCGATGATGGATTGTTCGGATGGGCTATCGACCGACGCGCGGCGGCTCTGCGCCGCGAGCGGCTGCGGTGCGGTTCTCGAGGCCGTTGCCGTCGCCGACTCCGCTCGCGAGGTCGCGCAACGGCTCGGCGAAGACCCCGAACGTTTCGCGCTGGCCGGCGGTGAAGATTTTGAGCTTTTGGTGACGGTGCGGGCTCGCGCGTTTCGCTACCTCGCCGGCCGCTACGAAAAGCGCTTCAACAAGAAGCTGCTGCGAGTTGGGGCTCTACGAAAAGGACGCGACCTCGAGTGGCGTGGGGCGCCGCTCGATCGCTTGGGCTGGGATCACTTCGCGGAGGGCGCGCCTAGGCGCGGCGGGTGACGCGTTTGGAGCGCAAGCAGCTGGTGCAGACTTTGGCGGTGCGGTGCACCCCGCGGTCGTCGATCCGAACGGATTGCAGGTTCGGCAACCAGCGCCGCTTGGTTTTATTCATGGCGTGGCTGACATTATTGCCCGCCTTCGGTCCTTTTCCGCATACTTCACAGCGCTTGGCCATAGCGGGGCGATAGTACCATGCGGCGCAGACCCTGGCAAGGTAAATTGTCATCCTGACCCTTCGACGCGGCCCCTTCGACAAGCTCAGGAGCCTCGCTCAGGACTGCGCTTCGCGCAGACACGGGGATTGAAAGGATGACCGGAGGCAAGGATTCCCCGGGTGGCCCCCAAAGACGGCTCCCGTGAAGCGAGCGCGCATCGCAGTCGACGCGATGGGCGGCGACCACGCGCCGGAAGAAATTGTCGCCGGAGCATTGCTTGCCGCGCAAGAGTTCGACGTTGAGGTCGTGCTGGTCGGAGATGAAGCGCGCGTTCGCTCGCTGCTTCCCTCCTCCGTTGTCGACCGCATCACCCTGGTCCACGCGCCCGAATCGATCGCCATGGACCTCACGCCTTCGACGGCGGTTCGCTCTTGCGAACGCACGTCGCTGGGCGTTGCGGTGCATCTCGTCAAGCAGGGCGAGGCCGACGCCGTTGTCTCCGCCGGGAACAGCGGGGCCTTCGTCGCGATTGCTTTTATCAAACTCCGCACGATCGAAGGGGTCTCGCGTCCGGCTATTGCGACCGTCTGGCCGGCGCTCAACGGCCCAACGATCCTGCTCGATTCGGGCGCGACGGTGGATTGCCGCCCGGAATGGCTCGAGCAGTTCGGCGTAATGGGATCGGCCTACGCCAAAGCCGTGCTTGGAATCGCCGAGCCGCGCGTCGCGGTGCTCTCTAATGGCGAGGAACGCAGCAAGGGAAACCAGCTCGTCCTGGAAGCTGCGCGCCTGCTCGAGGCCGCTCCGGTTCGATTCATCGGCAACGTCGAGGGCCGCGATCTCTTCCACAATGCGGCCGACGTGATCGTCGCCGACGGCTTCGTCGGCAACGTCGTGCTCAAGACCGGCGAAGGCATGATCGCCGACCTCGCGCGCGTGATGCATGACGCACTGCTCGGCGGCAATCTCGCCACGAAAATCGGTACGTATATGCTGGCGCCGGCCTTGCGGCGCTTACGCCGGAAGTTCGATTACGAAACGTACGGCGGCGCGCCGCTACTCGGCCTTCGAGGAAACTGCATCGTGACGCACGGGCGCTCCAGTCGCAATGCGATCAAACACGCCATCAAGGCGGCGGCTGAAGAAGTCGAACACGACGTCGTCGGTAAAATTAGCGAACTGATCGCACCGCAACTCGCGGCCACGTAAGGCCGTCGCCGCTATGCTCGGCGTATACGTTCACCTACCCTTTTGCGCGTATCTGTGTCCCTATTGCGATTTTGCAAAGTGGCCGTTGCGCGCGTCGGCGGCGCGCCGGTACTTCGAAGCGCTTTCTGCCGAAATCGCGCGCGAGCCGCGCGCGGCTGCCGCAACGCTCTACCTCGGCGGCGGAACGCCGAATGCCTACGACCGCGAGACGATCGTGCGGCTTCTCGGCGCGCTGCAACACCGATTTGGCCTCACAGCGGAGCGTTCCATCGAGGTCAATCCCGAGCTGGTGCGCGACGGCGATTTGCTCGGCTATCGCGAAGCCGGGATCACACGGCTTTCGATCGGCGTTCAATCATTCGAGCCCGATGAGATTCGTACGCTCGGACGCAAGCACACCGGCGAAATGGTCGAAGGGGTCGTCGCTGCCGCGCGAAACGCGGGGATCGATTCCGTCTCGCTGGATCTGATGTACGGCGTCCCCGGACAGACGCCGGCAACTTGGGAGCAATCGCTGCGCCGCGCCATAGACTTGGAAGTAGATCATATTTCGGCATACGGTCTGACGGTCGAGGAGAACACACCGTACGCAGCGTGGCGCGCGCGCGAACCCGCGGTCTTCTTCGACGACGAGCGCGAGGCGGAGCTGTACGCTCTGGCCATCGATCTGCTGCAGGCCGACGGTTATCACCAATATGAGGTAAGCAACTTCGCTCGGCCCGGGCATCAGTGCGCGCACAATTTGAACTACTGGGCCAATGGCGAGTACGTGGGCTTAGGCGTCGGCGCGGCCTCCTACCGCGACGGCGTTCGCTCGGTGCACACGCGAGTGCTCGAGGAGTATGTGACGGCGGCGCGCGAGGGTCGGCCGATTCCGTCGGAGGCCGAGCGTCTGCAAGGGCGGCGCCGGGTTGGGGAAGCGATGATGCTCGCGCTGCGCACCGTGCAAGGTGTTCGTTTAGCGGATTTCAACGAGCGTTATGGTATCGACGTGATCGAAACTTACGATCCCGTCGTAACTCAACTTGCACAGACTGGATTGCTCGAGCGAACCGCGGATGCGTTACGGCTAACGCGCCGGGGCCGTTTTCTTGCCAACGACGTTTGCGGAGCCTTCATAACATTCGAGTAGCAGGAAGCAATCTGGCTGGAACGGTCCTACGCGTCGCGTTCGTCGTGGTTTTCGGCGTGACCGGATTCTTGCTGGGTCGCGAGGCGTACTTCAGCGTTTTTTCGCCACATTTTGCCAGCGAAACGATGCAACTCGTCTTTTTGATCGGTTCCCCGGTTGCCGGCGCGGTGCTCGGGGCGCTGCTAGCGCCGCTGGCTCAAGCGCTCTTTGAGGGCCAGCTCAGCCAGGCCGAAGGCGCGATGGATCGCTTAACTCCGGCTGAGATTGCGGGCGGCGCGGTTGGGCTCGTCGTCGGCCTCTTAATCGCATTCTTGATCAAAGGCATCGTCTTCGAGCTGATCTCGGACGTCGGCCGCGCGGGAACGTATATCGCGATCGTCCTCTATCTCATCGTGGCGATCTTCGCCGCCTACCTCGGAGCGCGCATCGGCGCCAAGACACGAATCGTCCCCGTAGCGCGCGGGGTGGCCGCGAACTCGTCAGCCGTCGCCCCCAAGCTGGTGGACACCTCGGCGATTGTGGACGGCCGGATCGTTGACATCCTCGAGAGCGGCTTTCTCGACGGCGCGCTCATCGTTCCGCGATTCGTTTTGCGCGAGCTGCAGTCGATCGCCGATTCCGTCGATCCCCTCAAACGTACCCGCGGGCGTCGCGGCTTCGACGTGCTCACGCGGTTGCAGGAGCTCACGATTTTTGAAATCAGCGAGCGGGATTACAGCGACATGGCACCCGGAAACGTGGACGCGCGCCTCGTTCGGCTCGCTCGCGAACTTGGGGCTAAGCTCGTCACCAACGATTATAATCTCAACCGCGTCGCCCACGTCGAAGGCGTCGCCGTCCTCAACGTCAACGAGCTGGCCAATGCCGTCAAGCCGGTCGTGCTGCCCGGCGAGGAGCTGCACGTCGCGGTAATCCGCGAAGGAAAAGAGGGGCATCAGGGGATCGGATATTTGGAAGACGGCACGATGATCGTCGTCGAGCACGGGCGTCGCTTGATCGGCGAGGAGGCCGATGTCGTCGTCACCAGCGTGCTCCAGACGGTTGCGGGCCGAATGATCTTTGCGCGCCCGAAACGCGAAGGGGTGACGCAATGAGATGGGGCGCGGTCATCGTCGCGGCGGGGCGCGGGCTGCGTTTAGGGCGGCCGAAGCAGTTTATCGAGCTGGCGGGAGTGCCGATGGTTGGATGGTCGATTCAAACGTTCGCAGCAATGCCGGAAATTGCGGAGCTCGTCATTGCGACGGAGCCCGAATCCATCGAGCCGCTCAGCGAGCTTGCTCTGCGCCTCGCGCCAAACCTCACGCAGCGCGTCGTGCGCGGAGGGCCGTTGCGCCAAGATAGCGCTCGAGAGGGCATCATGGCGCTGAGCGACCGTTGCGACGCCACATTGATTCACGACGGTGCCCGCCCGCTCGTCACGGCCGCAGACGTACGCGCCGGAATGCGTGAAGTGCGTGCGGGACGCGCATCGCTTTTGGCCGAGCCGGTCGTGGACACAATCAAGCTGGTCGATCGCGATTCGCTGATCGTCGGTGCGACGCTCGATCGGGGTACGCTCTGGGCGGCGCAAACGCCGCAGTTCGCCTTGACCGCCGAGCTGCGCGCCGCGCACGAACGCGGCCGGCGCGACGGCGTTGCCGTCACCGACGACGCCGCGCTGCTGGAACGCCTCGGCATATCCGTGGTCGTCGTAGCATCTACTAGCGAGAACTTCAAAGTCACGCTGCCGGGAGACGTTATCCGGGCGGAAACGATTTTGAACGCGCGTCGGGTCACTGCTCGTCACCCCGTCATCCTGAGCTCAGCCTGCCCTGAGCTTGTCGAAGGGTCGAAGGACGAAGGATGATGCGCGTCGGTCAGGGATTCGACGCACACCCGCTGGTCGAAGGGCGCAGGCTGATGTTGGGCGGCGTTCACGTTCCGTTCGAACGCGGTGCGCTCGGTCACTCCGACGCCGACGTCCTCGCCCACGCACTCGCCGACGCACTGCTCGGAGCCGCCGCAATGAGCGATCTGGGCACGCGCTTCCCCGCGAGCGATCCGCGCTGGAAGGATGCCGACTCGATGGAGCTGCTCGCGCAGTGCGCCGCAGCCGTGCGCGTGGCCGGCTTCGAGATCGTCAACGTCGACGCCACGATCGTGGTGGATCGTCCGAAGCTTGCGCCGCACATCGACTGGATGCGCGCGAATCTTGCGGTCCGACTCGAGATCGACCAAAGCCGAATTAGCGTGAAGGCCAAGTCGAGCGAGGGTCTGGGTTATACGGGCGACGGCAGCGGCATCGCGGCCTATGCCGTGGCGCTGCTGTCATCCTGAGCGATGTCATCCTGAGCGCTGTCATCCTGAGCGCTGTCATCCTGAGCTTGTCGAAGGACGAAGGACGAAGGATGGCCGAGTGTCACCTCAGTGGGGATTGACGGGTTACATTGATGGAAATGGACGAGGCATTCGAAACGTTACAAGCCGACCTGCAGGCGCCGCTAGAGCGCGATCCTGCCGCACGAGGCTGGCTCGACGTCGTCCTCTCGTATCCCGGTTTTCATGCGCTCGTCGCGCATCGCGTCAACCACTCGCTCTATCGCGCCGGAATTCCGCTGCTGCCGCGCTTCTTGGCCAACGTCGCGCGCTTCCTCACGGGAGTCGAGATCCATCCGGCGGCTCGCATCGGCAAGGGGGTCTTCATCGATCATGGTTCGGGCGTCGTCATCGGCGAAACCTCGGAGATCGGCGACGGCTGCACGATCTATCAAGGCGTAACGCTGGGCGGCACGAGTCTGTCGCATGGCAAGCGCCATCCGACGCTTGGCCGGAACGTGACCGTCGGCGTCAACGCGAGCGTACTCGGCGCCATCGTGCTCGGCGATAACGCAAAGGTCGGCGGAGGTTCGGTCGTCGTGAAAGACGTCCCGGCCAATGCGACCGTCGTCGGCGTACCGGCGCGAGTCGTCGCACAAGACGGCAAACCGGTTCGCGTCGTTTCCGACCGCCCGCAGGTCGAGATGCCGGATCCGACCAGCGACGCAATCGTCCGCCTTGCGCGTCAACTCGAACAGCTCGAGCGACGCTTGAACGAGCTCGAGCAAGGCGAAGCGACCGGCGAAGAATCCTGGAGCTGGGTGATCTAAAAAGCGGTGCCGCTAAAACTCTACAACACTCGAACGCGCACGGTCGAGAAGTTCGAGCCGTTGCGCGGCGGCGAGGTGCGTATCTATGTCTGCGGCTTGACGCCGTCCGCGCAAGCGCATCTCGGTCACGCGCGCTCCTTTCTCTTTTTCGACGTGCTGCGCCGCTACCTGACGCATCGCGGCTATCGGGTGACGTACGTGCAGAACGTCACCGATATCGACGATCGCAGCATCAAAGCCGGAATCGAGACCGGTCGCGATTACCACTCGATCGTCGAATACTTTTATGCCGAGTTCAAGGAATCGATGCGTAAGCTCGGCGTCCTGGAGTACGATTTCGAACCGTACGCCACCAAATATATCGGCGAGATCCAGCAGATGATTCGAGAGCTCGCCGAGGGCGGCCACGCCTACGTCACCCGCGATGGAGTCTACTATCGGGTTTCGACGTTTCAGAATTACGGGCGCCTGGCAAACCGAAACGTCTCCGATCTCGAAGCCGGGGCGCGCATCGAAGTGGACGAGCGTAAAGAAGACCCGCTCGATTTTGCCCTGTGGAAGTTTGCCAAGCCGGGCGAACCGCTTTGGTCGTTCGAGCCCTACGGCGATGGGCGCCCGGGCTGGCACATCGAGTGTTCGGCGATGGCGCGTGCCCTGCTCGATCCGGCCGGCGTCGGCTTAGACATCCACGGCGGCGGTGCGGACCTGATCTTTCCGCACCACGAGAACGAGATCGCGCAGAGCGAGCCGCTGATGTCGCAGCCGCCGATGGCGAACTTCTGGGTGCACGGCGGGCTGTTGCTCTTCGACAACCGCAAGATGGCGAAATCGCTCGGAAACTTCGAACCGCTTTCGGACATGCTCCTCCGCCACGATCCGCAGGCGATTCGCTGGCTTTTTCTGCAGACCGGCTACCGCAAGGTTATGAACTTTACCGAAGACTCGATTGCCGCAGCGGCGCTGGGTCTAAGCCGGATCAAGGCGGCGTATCGCTCGTTGTACCGCCCGGAGCGAAGTGGCCAAAACGGTGTCATCCGCAGCCGAGCGACACCGAGCGAGCCTAGCGAGTCGAAGCGGAGCGCGGTCGAAGGATGCAGCATTGACGAGAAGCTGGAGACCGCTTTCGACGACGACATGAACACCGCGGCCGCTCTCGCCGTACTCTTCGAGTTTGTCGCCGACCTGCCCGATCCGGAGGCCGATCCAACCCGTGCTGCCGCTGCATTAAACGCGCTCGACTACTGGTTGCCGATCCTGGGCATCGAGCCGAACGCGTCGTGGCTCGCCGAACCCGCGGCCGAGTTGTCGCCCGATTTTACGCAGCGCTTGCAGAGCGCGCTTAGCATGAATCTCGACGGCATGACGCCGCCGGAGGCGGTGGAACGAGTGGTCGCGCTGCGCGCCCAGGCGCGCCTTGAAAGGAACTGGGGCGAATCAGATCGGTTGCGCGACGCTCTCGCGCGGTGCGGCGTTGAGCTTAAGGACGGCAAAGAGGGTACGACTTGGAGAGTCGCGCCACCCTGAAGCCTCCCGGTGTCATGGCGAGCGTGTCGAACCATGACCCGGCGAGGGGCTCGGGGTGACACGCGTGGGTTCGGCGGCGGCGCGTCGAACGTATTCGCCTCCAATCACCTTCCGCTCTTGGAGCTGCCGACAATGATCGTTTCCGCGCGTAACCGCTTAGCTGCTTGCATCGGTGCATTTGCATTCGCGCTGACTGCCTGCGGCGCCCCGCGACTCGCTCCACTCGCTCAGGACGGCGCGCAACAGCGAGTCGCCGCCGCGGGAACTGCGGCGCGGAGTCTGACCACCGTCTCGTTTCAGGTGTTGCATCGGTTCGGCGTGCACGCTGAGGAATCGCGGGATATCGGGGGAGTGAATCCGGATTCGGGCTTGACCAATGTAAATGGCACGCTCTACGGCAGTACGGTCAATGGCGGAAAGTATAAGAAGTCGTCACCCTGTTTCGGCTTCACAGGGGTTGGTTGCGGGGTCGTTTACAGTATCAGCACGACCGGCACAAAGAAGATTCTGCACTACTTTCTCGGTCAAAGCTCCGGCGATGGGAACGAGCCCGCGTACGACTTGATCAATGTGAAAGGCACACTCTACGGCACAACCTCTTTTGGTGGTAACTGCGGCTCTGGCTCGGAGGGAACGGTGTACGGCATCACCACAGCGGGCAGCGAGAAAGTGCTGCACACTTTTTGTGGTAGTGGGAGTGGCGCGACGATTCCTACGGGCGGCGTCATTGATGTCGGCGGGACGCTGTACGGCCCGGCAGGCCCAAGCGTGGACGGAGATGTTTACAGCGTCAGCGCATCAGGTGCGTACAAGGTGCTTTACGCCTTTCGCGGCCCCAATTATGGCGACGGTTATGGGCCGTACGGGAACCTGCTCGATGTCGATGGCACGCTCTACGGCGTAACGTACCTCGGCGGCGCCGCTAGCTCCTCGTCTGAAGGCTACGGGATGGTTTACGCGCTCACCACAGCGGGCAAGGAAAAGGTGCTGTACAGTTTCCAAGGCCCCCCGGACGGATCGGAACCGTTCTCGGGGCTGATCAACGTGAACGGGACGCTGTATGGTACGACCTTCGCAGGCGGAAAGTCGGGATGCCAAAACAATTTCGGCTGCGGTGTCGTTTATAGCATCACGACAAGCGGCTCGGAAAAGGTTCTCTACCGCTTCAAAGGTGGCTCCGATGGCGGCAATCCTGACGCGAGCTTGCTTGAAGTGAATGGCACACTTTACGGCACCACGGCTTTTGGCGGCACGAACGGGTTGGGAACCATTTTCAGCTTCAATGCAAGCGGCGGCGAGCAAGTCTTGCACAGCTTCGGTGGCTCCGACGGGGCCGACCCAGAGGCCGACCTGATCGACGTAAACGGAACGCTATACGGCACGACTTATCGTGGTGGTTACGAAAAGGGATGCGGAGGCAAAGGATGCGGAACCGTTTTTGCACTGACTCCGTAAGTAACGACCCACCATTGGTGTCACGCTGAGCGCAGGCGCGCAGCGCCGCGGTCGATGGGCGAACAATCGAAAGCCGACGCTCGACTTCGACGACCTGATCTACGGCATTCACGCGGTCGAAGAAGCGCTACTCGCCGGCGAGCGGCTGCGCTCGATTGCGGTGGCGGCCGATCGCACCAAGGACGCCGCGCTGCGGGTGCTTCTCGCGCAAGCGAAAGAGCGTAACGTGCCGGTCCGATTCGAACAGCGCGCGTTCTTCGATCGCGTTCCCTTTAAGGCGCACCAGGGAGTGATCGCGACCGCGCCCCCGTTTCCGTATGCGTCGTTGGGCGACGTCCTTGCGCGTCCCCGCCCCGATGGCTCGCCGCGAATGCTGGTCGTGCTCGACCATCTGACCGATCCCCATAACGTCGGCGCGATCGTCCGAACGGCCGAGGCCGCCGGCGCCGACGGCCTAGTCTTGCCCGAGCGTCGCTCGGCGGGGATCAACGCGACGGTCCGCAAGGCGGCCGCGGGGGCAGCGGCCTACCTGCCGATCGCCCGAGTGGCCAATATCGCCAGTACGATCCGAGTGCTCAAGAAGGCTGGCATCTGGGTGGTCGGGGCCGATGCCTCCCCAGCCGGAATTGAACTGGGGAAGGCCGACCTCAACCGGGCTCTAGCGCTGGTCGTCGGCAGCGAGGGAAGCGGGCTCACGCCGCTCGTCAGGCGCGAATGTGACTTCCTGGTGAGGATTCCAATGCTTGGTCGGGTCGCTTCCCTCAACGCTTCGGTCGCCGCGGGCGTCGTGATTTTCGAGGCTCTTCGGCAGCGCATGCTAGCCTCGTCCTTGACGGGGGAGGGGGCCCCTCCTATATACTAAGCCTCGACGTGCCGTGCCGACGGGCTCAGGCCTGCGCATGCGGCACGTCTCTCACGAGGCAGACAACGATATGGCAATGACCCATCCCGTCTCGGATGGAGTGGAATACCAGCAGCGGGTCGACGAAGACCTGGTGGCGATCGCGAAGACTGGCGACAATCTCGCGATGGAGTACCTTCTCAATAAGTACAAAAACTTCGTTCGGATCAAGGCGAAGAGCTATTTTCTCATCGGCGCGGACCGCGAGGACATCATCCAAGAAGGGATGATCGGCCTTTACAAGGCGGTACGCGACTTTAAGGCCGACAAGCTTTCGAGCTTCCGGGCTTTTGCCGAGCTCTGCATCACGCGCCAGATTATCACTGCGATCAAGACGGCGACGCGTCAAAAGCACATCCCGCTCAACCAATACATTTCGCTCAACAAGCCCATTTACGACGAAGACAGCGAGCGCACGCTGCTCGACGTGATGGCTTCGCAGAAGACCTCCGACCCAGAGGAGCTGGTGGTAACGCAAGAGGTCTCCGACGATATCCGCCAGCGCATTCGGCAGAATCTCTCCGAACTCGAATCGCAGGTACTGGAATCGTATCTCGAGGGCAAGAGCTATCAAGAGATGGCGCGCGACTTGGGTCGTCACGTCAAATCGATCGACAACGCGCTTCAGCGCGTCAAGCGAAAGATCGAAAAGAATCTAGCCGAGTTCGAGTTTCAGTAGCCCGCTCTGTCATCCCGAGCTGTGTCATCCTGAACCTGCCGGTGTGTCATCCTGAGCCTGTCGAAGGATGAAGCGTGACAAAGCACTCGACGATCATCTTATAGAGCTCCTCTCGATTGGCGACGGGGTCTACGACCAGCACAACAGGCTCCTTGCCCGACGCTTCAATGCAGACGGTTACGCGCCCGCGCGCGCAGACGTCCATGCAGCTGGTGCTGATCGCGCGGATCTCGCCCCAGCGCCCGTCTTGCTTTAGCCGTTCCTTGAGCCAATTGCGAAGATGGAAGTCGCCGATGCGCTCGGCAACCTGCGGGTCTTCCTCGGGGATGCGCTCTTTGAAGCAGCGCTCGCAGACGAGCACGAGGCCGCTGCGCGCCCACTTGGGGCTAACCTTTTGCATGATGGATTGTCGTGCTTATACCGGTTGCAATACTCCAAAGATGTTGCCGTCGAGGTCTTTGACATACGCGAGTAGCCCGATGCCCGGTATCTCGTGCTTTGCAACGACGATCTCACCGCCGTTGGCCGTTATCGACGTCAGCATCTCATCGAGCGACTCGACGTCAATCGTGCAAACATAGGCGTTGACCGCAGCCCCCGCGGCCGGCCCGTCGCCTTGGCGCCGCACGATGCCGCCGTCGATGCCGCGGCCCTCCTCGCCGGTCTGGACCAGCCAGTACTCGACGGGTCCGTCCCATTTGAAGATCTTCCAACCGAAGATCGTCGAGTAGAACTTTGCCGCCGCATCGGGATCCGCGGAATGGATTTCGAAGTGAACCGGTCGAGGCATAAACCAAACTTTCTGTGTTAGAGATTGATGGAGCCGACGGCCGGATTCGAACCGGCGTGCTCATTTCTGAGGCGTGATTACAAGTCACGTGCCGTCAACCGCTTGGCTACGTCGGCGTTTCCGCTACCTATTGTTGCGCCGTTTCCACGGCACACCCTTCACGTTTCCGATACGCCAGGCGCGACCCCGTCCCCAGTTCAAGGCTCGGTACGTTGGAGTCAAGGAATGGCAGTTCGGGCACAGCAGCGTCAGGTTTGAAGGCAAGTTATTTTCCCAGTTGCCGTCGATGTGCTCGATCTCAATCGGTATCTTCTTCGTGATTGGATGGCGCTCGTTCCAACCGCATCGGGTGCACCTTTCGCCGAAACGACGCACGAGGTAGCGTCGCAGGAACGAGCTGGGTCCTTTCACTTTATAGCTGCCAGATTCTAGAGCCGCGACGCGCTTACGGTAGCCGAAGTCGTGCTCACACCTAATGGAGCAGTACTTGGTCGCACCGATCTTTATTTCGTTGCCGCATCCGTTCAAACACCATCCGCGAAACTTCTTTGGATTCATGCATCGATGCTATGGTTTCGGTGTGCCATACGTATGGCAGTTGGCGCGAAGAAGATGCAAGATTTCTTCTCCGCAACGCCGGCGCTAGAAACAGGAGGGGACGCGCGCTAAGGTGTTGCGGTAACGATCCAGTCGGCGATCGCGTATTGCGCGCCGGTACTCGTGATCGTGAGGGTGCCTTCGCCGGAGGCGTTCGTATGGAACGTCGCCAGTTCGGTGCTGCCATTTGCGATCGTGCCGGTAATCGACTGCGGCCGGCCAAAAGCCATCGCCACGTCGAGGCTTTCGCCGCCGGCAAACCTTGCATCGCTGACGCTGACGTTCCACAGCGTTCCGTGACGATACGTTAGCATGATTGGAATCGAAAACGCGTTATCTGCGGTCGCGCCGCGGACGGAGAACGTGGGCGCCAACATCGGACAGGTTGCGCTGCCGCTTCGCTCGATCGAGAGTCCACCAATCGGAGCCTGGACGGCCTCGCCGCTCGCATTTGCGGACCACGTTGAAAATCCGCGGTCTCCAGTTACGCGCGCGCCGCCGGAGTACGCACCGCTCTGCCAGCCGAAGGTTTCATCGAGCGACGGAATTCCTCTGAGGCTGTAGCCCGCGGAACTCTGGCAGTACCCGGAAACGCCGCCACCGCTCGGGCGCAGCACCAGCTGCGATAGCGATAGGACTCGGCGCACGCGCGCGCCTCCTTTGAACGGGTGCGCTCCGCCGGAGAGGATGCGCTCGTCGTTGCTGATGTCGCGAACGATCGAGCCCAGCGCGTCGGTGACGCCGATGGCGGTCTTTGCGTTCTGCGTCGCGGAGCCGCGGTGGGCGACGAGGGAATCGGCCGCGTCGCTAACGGTCTGCACGTCGTCACCGGCAGCGGGAAGTGAAACGCCGAACTGACCAAATGCCGCACTGCATCCGGTAAGCAGAAGCCCTACGAGGGCGGCGATCGCAAGAGTCGCTGGGCGCGCCATCCTGTCCAAAACTCCAAAAGGCTCAAGGCGAGTTTGCTATGGCTTCCATGGTAAGGTACCCGCGTTGGGGGCACATGAGAAGGCCATGAGGACCCCTTTGGGAAGCAAGCCGCATCACCTTGCCGAGGAGGGGATAGCCGCAGTATCGTACCCAGGTCAGCCACGTTTAAAGACTCCCCATGGGTAGGTGGCCGAGTGGTTAATGGCACCAGACTGTAAATCTGGCGCGCGAAAGCGCTACGCTGGTTCAAATCCAGCCCTGCCCAGAGTCGCGGGCGTTGCATAGTGGTAATGCCCTTGCCTTCCAAGCAAGAGTCGCGGGTTCGATTCCCGCCGCCCGCTCCATCAAAAGCTCGATCTTACGCTGCGTCCTCCCGTGCATTGGCAAAGCCGTTAGCGAGGTTTAGATCAACCAAGCGGGTGGCAAACTGGCCGGGAGGACGAAGGATTCGGCCCGCAAGAAAGCCTAAGGACGCTTTGGGCCCGCCAGGGAGTTTGCGGGAGTCTATGGATGAGCGCAGGTGGTGCGCCTTTGCAAATGCAGGGCACGCCCCACCGAACATCTAGTTGACTCTTTTTCGGGACTCAATGTGGCCTATAGCTACCCAGCTACATTGAAGGAGGACTCTTCCTAATGCGTTTGTTTTCCGCAGCGCTGTGTACCACAGTCGCTGTAAGCCTTCTCGCCGGCTGCTCGGGCAACACATCGTCGCCGAGCTCCTCGATGCCGAGCACCGGCGGGGCCAACGTCCGGGCTCACGGCGCAGGCTTCCACGGCGGTATCGCCGTCAACGCCATTCCCGAGCGGTTTCTCCCAACCAAGTTCCTGCCGATGCGTGGAAGACGTGCCACTGCAGCGGAGATGCAAGGCATTTACGTCTCAGGTTTTGATGCGACTGAACTTTGGGGCTTTCCGAAGAACAACAGTGGTAACGGCCCGTCGACCTGCAGCGTCTCGCCGACAAGCTCTGTCAATAACTTCGGCGTCGACAATTCGGGCAACCTGATGGTTCCCAGCGAATTTTTTACCTCGAGCGTAGTAACGCGCGAGATAAATGTGTACGGCCCCGGTATGTGCGGGCCATTGCTTGGAACGATCAACGACCCGTACGGCCAGCCATCTGACGCATCTGCCGTCAGCGCAACGACCGGAAATATCGCCGTCGGCAATATCTTCGACATCAGCGGACCCGGCAGCGTCTCGGTCTGCACGCTGAGCAGCGGCACATGCTCGACCAATCTCGTCAACTCTGCCATTGAGGAAATGGGCGGCGTTGGGATGGCGGCCAATGGTGACTGTTGGGCGGACGGAATTAATTCGGCCGACGTCGCGGTTCTCGTCTACTACGCCGGCTGCGCCGGAGGCGGGGTAGTCGCGACCGGCTTCGTGAACCCGTTCTACGGCGGCGTCGACGTTGACGGCAAAGGCAACTTGGTTACGGTGAGCCTCTTCGGCCCGTCGTTCTCGCTGCCGAGCACAGTGTATGTCTATTCCGGCTGCAACCCGGCGTGCACGCTGATTAGCTCGAGCCCACTGACGGGTGAGAGCATATTCGGTCACCTCGGTAAGGCAAGCCTACGGTTCGTAACGCCAGACCTCGAGTCAGCGGACGTCGAAGTCTACAAATACCGGCCGTCGGGCCTTACCCTGAACTATAGCTTCACCGGCGGTCTCCCTTGTGCTACCGACGAATGCGAAGCTGCGGCCTACAGCCCCAGCTCGGCGAAGTAACCTAAGCACTTCGTTCGAGTTCGGTAATGCTAACGGGGTCGTCGGCTGATGCCGGCGACCCCGTTTATCGTCTCCTCCTACGCCGTTTGAGCTAGTCGTCGCCGAGGAAGCTCTTCGGCTTCGCGTGCCAGGGTGAGCGTCGTTCCTGCAAGATCCAATACGCCGGCGGCTTTGCGCCGGGAATCTTCTTGAACTTTCGAGGCTCCTGGCTGTAATCGAATGCATCGGTTGCCGGATCCTTCGCGCGTGCATCGGCGGCCGCAAGCTGGGGGAGGCCAAACGTGTCCTCCATGAACCGAAGGACGCTCGCGGTCTCATACTGAGCGTGCGCGACGTAGCCACGTTTGGCGTACGGCGAGACCATTAATAGAGGCACCCTAAAGCCGAGCCCGTCGTAGTCTTTAAAGACGGGCTTCACCGGGTCGAACCATCCGCCCCAGTCGTCCCACATCACGAAGATCGCGGTAGAGTTCCAGAACTTGCTCGTTCCGACTGCGTTGACGAGCGACGCCACCCATGCGGGCCCCGTGCTCGAGTTTAGGCCTGGGTGGTCCGAGTTGGTGTAGGTCGGCGTAATCCAGGTGACGTTGGCGAGCTGTCCGGCTCCGATATCCGTGAGAAACTGCGATGGCGGATTGATCACGTCGGTCGTCCAGTCCGGCCCATTATAGACTTCGCTATCCGCCTGATATGAAGACCACAGGCCGCCGTCGCCGTCAATCGTACCCGCGTAGAAACGCCAGCTCACGCCGGCGGTGTCGGCCTCACTGCCGATCGTCGGGTTGTCGAAGCAGGCCACGATGCTCGGGCCGTACGTGCGCTTCGCCGTCAGCGTGTGAATTGTGTCCTGCGATCCTCCCTCGCATCCCCAGTATGATTCTGGGGAATCCACGGCCCCGCTTGCATACGCGGCAACCACGTACTGGTGCGCAATGAAGCTGCCGTCAAGGTTCGATGCAAACATGTGGTCGGCTAAGACGTATTGCTTGGCCATCGCCCAGTAGGGCTCTACCTGGGTGCGCGGTACGTACGCGTACGCATAGTTCGCGGGGGAACCCAAACCGGCTCCTTCGTCGTTCCAGCCGTCCATCTTGCAGTGCGTGCCCGGCAGCTGTTTTTGAGCATCGCAAGCCGCGAAAAAGGCGGGCGAAAAGTGTTGGATGTCCCAACTTTGGGCGAGACCCTGAGACTGCAGAGCAATTTTATCGCCGTTCGTGTCGTACCCGTAGTTCTGAGTCTTGGCGCCGGGATATCCCATAAACAGGTTGTTGAACGACCGGTTCTCTTGGACGATAAAGATTACGTGTTGAATCGGACTCGAGCCACCACGTGAGACGGCCCGCAGCATCGCCGACGGTCCCTCCGCCCCCGGCACGTTGGAGATACCGTTCGCAGTGCATGCCGCCTGCGCGAACACGACGGCTAGGGGGACAACAAGCTTCAACGGCTTATTCAAACGAAGCTCCTCTCGCCGAATGATCCGCTATTGCCGACTGACGCCGGAGCACCGAGCGTGCGTCGGAATCACGGGGCGGACATAGAGACGAGTGCTGCGCTAGAGGCGCCAAAGCCTCCTGAGTTGAACATGCGATTTCCCGTTCTAATGGGAGCCGATATTTTTGCACTTTCATGCACGGAGCTTTTCTATGCAGATCTCGAATGCGATGCGCTACGCATTAGGCGTTTGCGCGGCCGTTACGCTCGTTGGCTGCAGCGCGTCACAAATATCCCTCGATCCTCGAGAGACGGTGGGGCAGAACGCGATGCTCGCCGCGCATCCGGATCGCGGCCGATCGTGGATGGCTCCCGCCGCAAAGAAAGAAAACCTCGTTTATATCTCTGATTTGGGAACGGACGACGTATACGTTTACTCGTATCCCGGAGGAAAGCTAGAAGGAACGCTCACGGGCTTCAATCGGCCGTGGGGCTTGTGCGTCGATAAAGCCGGCCATGTTTTTGTAACGGACGATACCGCGTTCCAGATCCTGGAGTACGCGCACGGCGGCGCGAAGCCGCTCGCAATTTTGAAGGATCCCGGAGAAGATCCAGGTGGCTGCTCCGTCGACCCGACGACGGGAAATCTTGCCGTCGCGAACATTAGTACGCCGGCAACCTACCCCGGCGACGTTGCGATCTACAAAAAAGCGCGGGGTGCTCGGAAGGCGTATAAAGATCCCCAGATCAGCTTCTACGAGTACTGCGGCTACGACAACCAGGGCAACCTCTACGTGGATGGGATGAAGGGCGGCACCTTCGCGTTTGCCGAGCTTCCCGAAGGAAAACATTCGTTCGTGAATATCGCGCTGAATGAGGACATCGCATTCGGCGGCAGCGTTCAGTGGGACGGCACGTACGTTGCGGTTCGAGATTATGAAGCCAACGTGATTTACCAGTTCAGCATCAACGGAAGCAGCGGAACGGAAACCGGCTCCACGCCGCTCACCGGTTCGAGTTATGCGGTTCAGTTCTGGGTTCAAGGCTCCGACGTCGTCGGACCAAATGCCGACAGCGCGAACGTCATGTTCTGGAAGTATCCGGCTGGTGGTTCGCCCACCCAGACCATCAGTGGTCTCACAACGCCGTGGGGCGTGACGGTCAGCATGGCCCACTAGCATCGCCAGTCGATAGGGAGCGGCTGCAACGACGTAGGAATGACGTCCGAGGGACTCGTACCAGCAAGGGTCCTAGGCCGATCGCCGTCGTAGCTTAGTGGTAAAGCACGTCATTGGTAATGACGAGAGCATGGGTTCAATCCCCATCGACGGCTCCATCCCCCAGTTCATCGCCAGCTGGATGAACGCGTCGGCCGCATCGCTCCAGGGCCGCTTGAAATCCTTCGGCCAACGAGTGCGAATAATACTCTTGCGTCCACTTCCAATCGTTTTGCATTTTAAATGCCATGACGGTGCGAAGAATTCCGAACGGCCGTCCGATGTGCCGGCGGCACGCGCAACGCCAGAATGTGTTCGAGGCGTTCGAACTCGGCGTCGCCGTAGAGGCGGTAAACGGATTCGCTCGTCGCCGCCGGCCACAGGAGCCCCAGACGGTCATAGAGGTGCAGCGTCCGTACGCTGACCCCGGCTTCGGTCGCGAAGGCTTTAACCCGGCGCAGTCGGCCGATCTCCGTTTGCATCGTACTCCTTTCGGTCGATCGCAAGGCCTGACGTAACGTCGGTGCCAAGCGCGCCTCTCGCGTTCGGGCCGCTTGCCCCGCAAGGCGAGAAAGCATCATTTTGCACATTTTCTAACCATGGCGGAGCGTGCGTGGAGTTATAATGGTCGTAACATGCGGATTGCAACATCACTCATCAACAAGACGCTCCTCTGGGCCGCGTTGCCGGCGGTCCTGAGCCTTTCCCTGCCAGGCGTCGCGGGTGCGCAGCAGTCGGAGCCGAGTTATGGAAACGAACCGGTTCCGAGCTACGGAAGGCCGGTCGCGCCTCAAGAACAGATCAAAGGCACCGTAACCGGCTTTGACGGAGCCTACATCGTGTACATGCGCGACGACCGAGGCTACGACGACCACGTCTCGATGCACGATGGCACGGTCATCAATCCGACCGGCACGAGGCTCGTTGAGGGCATGCCCGTCACGATTTACGGTCACGCCAACGGCCCGACGTTCGACGCCTATCGTATCGACGTCGCCGTGGCCTACACGCCGTATGGCGGTTATGGCGACGGCGGCGGCTACTATGGCGGCGGCTACCCCTATTACGGCGCCGGCTATTACGGCGGCGGCTATCCCTACTGGGGCATCGGCATCGGAATTGGCCTTGGTTTCGGGTGGGGCTGCTGTGGCTACGGATGGGGCGGCTACTATCGTCCGTGGGGCTGGGGCTGGGGTTATCGTCCCTGGGGCTACTACCGCGGACCCTACGGCTACTACCGCGGGGGCTACTATGGCGGCTACGGCTATCGCGGAGGCTACTACGGCGGCTACCGCGGGGGCTACTACGGCGGCTATCGCGGAGGCTACTACGGCGGCTACCGCGGCGGAGGCTACTACGGCGGTAATCGTGGAACGGTGCACGGTTCGAGCGGCAGCGTCCACGGCTCCGGCGGCGGACACGGCGGCGGTAGACCCCGCTAGTCGGCCGCTACCAGAGCGAGCCGTCCGCGACTAAAATGTAAAGGATCGGCCCAAGACCCCAAATGATGCTGACGACGAACCAGATGACCTTCTGGAACGTCGTCAGGTCGCCGCGGCCGAGCAGATTGATCCACATCAGGATCATGGCGATCGGGTGTAAGAGAATCGACAGCAAGATCTCGAAGAGCAGCTTCATGGGCTGCTCTTCGCGCTTGCATCGCTTTGGCGCCTTCGCTCGTTATGAGGGCTAGATGAAACACGATGTGACGCCGGATATCCAAAAAAGCGAAGACGAGTGGAGGGCCCAACTGGGACCCGAGCGCTATCATATCCTGCGCGAAGCCGGTACCGAGGCACCCTTCTCCGGTTCGCTACTCCAAATTCAGGACGACGGCACCTACCTCTGCGGCGCCTGCGGACACTCGCTCTTCAGATCAGACGAAAAGTTCGAGTCGCACTGCGGGTGGCCGAGTTTCACGCATCCCGAGGAAAGGGAAAACGTCAGGCTCCTCGACGACTCTACTCTCGGCATGCATCGCATCGAGGTGCGTTGCAAGCGCTGCGATTCGCATCTCGGCCACGTTTTCGACGACGGCCCAGGCCCGGAAGGAACGCGCTATTGCATCAACTCACATTCGCTCGATTTTCGGCCCTCGCGGCAAGCCTAGGCCTGGCGGTTTCGTTTACTGCGATGCATGCGCAGGCAGCGACGCCGCCCCCCGACCTCGGCGCCGTCTCCGTTCTCTACGCGGGATCCCTCGTGACACCGATGGAGGGGCCGCTCAAGGCAGCGCTGCACGAACGTGGCATAGAGTTCGAAGGGGAGCCCGGCGGCAGCAAAGAGCTGGCGAACCTCATTGCGGCCGGCATTCGTTCTCCGGATGTTTTCATCAGCGTCAATCCGACGCTCGTCACAAAGCTCGGAGATCGCGTGGCGTCGGCGACGACGTTCGCGGGCACGAGCCTCGGCATCGCCTGGGCGCCAAACTCTAAGTACGCCGCACTCTTCGACGGCGTCGCCAACGGGGCCACGCCCTTGCAGCGCGCGCTCGAAACGCCGGGCCTGCGGATCGGGCGCACCGATCCGCAACTCGATCCCAAGGGCGTCTACACGATCGAGGGCATGACGACGTGGCTGGGCCGCGACGGAGAGCAGCGGATTCTCGGCGCCGACGAAAATCCGTCGCAGATTTTTCCCGAACAAGACTTGCTCGCGCGCGTCGACACGGCTCAAGCCGACGTTGGGTTTTTCTACCGCACCGAAGCCATCGCGCGCAGTTATCGCTTCGTACAACTTCCCGGCAACGCCGCGCTCACCGACCGTATCACCTATACGCTGGCGATCATGAAGGCCGCGCCGCATCCGCAAGCCGCGCACGCTTTCGCCGATTTCGTTCTGAGCGGTCCCGGGCGCGCGATCCTCGAGAAGGCGGGTCTCACCTATTTGCCGCCTCGGGCCGTGTCGCCCTGACAAGCTCAGGGCAGCCTCGGTCGAAGGGGCAGTTCCCGCCAGAACAAACCTCCGACGGAAACTTCGAGCGGCAGGAGGATGCCTTTCGCGAATGGGTGACCGCCGACGGCAGCTCCGGCTATCCCGCTGCGCCCGGCCGCTATCATTTATACGTGTCGCTGGCCTGCCCGTGGGCGTGCCGCACGATGATCGTTCGCAAGCTCAAAGGCTTGGAAGATGCTATCGGCATGACGATCGTGGACCCGATTCGCGACGAGCGTGGTTGGCGCTTCACGACGGCGCAGCCCGATCCCGTCAACGGCTGGCGCTTCTTGCGCGAAGCCTACACGGCGAGCGATCCGGCCTACGCCGCTCGCGTCACCGTGCCGGTGCTTTGGGATAAGCAAGGGCGGCGCATCGTCAGCAACTCCGACGACGATATCATGCGCATGTTGGAAAGCGAGTTCGATGCCTTCGCCGTCAATCCGAAGCTCGATCTCTATCCGCGCGAACTGCGCTCTCAGATCGACGAGCTCAACGATTTCCTCTACGTAGCGTTCAACAACGGCGTTTACCGCGCAGGCTTTGCGACGACGCAAGAGGCCTACGAAGGTGCCGCCTACGAGGTCTTTACGGCGATCGACGCGATGGAGGAGCGCTTGGCCTACCGCCGCTATCTCTTTGGGGAGCGTCCGTTCGAAACCGATTGGCGATTCTTCGTGACGCTCGTCCGTTTCGATCCCGTCTACTACGGTCACTTCAAGTGTAACCTTCGCAGGATCGTGGACTATCCGAACCTTTCCGGCTATCTGCGCGACCTATATCAAATTGACGGCATCGCCGAGACCGTGAACTTCGATCACATCAAGCGTCACTATTACTTCACGCACGACGACATCAATCCGACCCGAATCGTCCCGATCGGGCCGTTGATGGATCTCAGCGCGCCGCACGACCGGGATCGCCTCTGATTTTGGCCTGACCGGCCGGCTCCCATCGCGGGAGGGGGTTCGAATCGGCTTGCAAGAAGGCGCCTGGATGGAGCTTCGTCCCCTGGGATTCGGCGAGATTTTCGACCGGGCCGTGACCCTGTACGTTCGTAACCTCGTCCCATTCGCGAGCATCGTCGTCGTATTCGTTCTGCCGATCTCGATATTGCAATACCTGCTCGACCTGGGCTCCCAACCCGAGTTCTCCGCGATCGTTCAGATACTTCGGCACCCCGCGCGCGCTCAAAGCCAACACATGCCAACGATGTTCGAATCTCCGGGGCTGATCGCAATTTTCATCGCAACCCTATTTTTTACGTATTTGCTCTGGCCGTTTGCGCTTAACGCGGTTGCCGTGGGTGTCGCGGCATTGTATCGCAATCGGCCGGTAGTGTTTCGGACGTGCTACGAAATCGTGCTCCGCCGGTGGCTGCAGATCGTGGGGATGATCCTGTTAGACTTCGTCGTGGCGCTGGTCTGGTACGTGGCCACCGTGCTGCTCATCGCGGCGATCGTCGTCGTAGCCGTATTGCTTGGGAAAGTTTCGGCTGCGCCGATGCTGTGGTTCTGGTTTGGCTTTATCGGCGCAATCCTCGTTTTTATCGTCTCGATTCCGTTGCTCGCACCATTATACGTTGCGCTCACCTTTTCCATGTACTCGGTGGTGATTGAAGAGCGCGGCGTTCTCGAGTCGCTTTCGCTCGGTTTTGCCCGCATCTTTAACCGGGCCGAGTTCTGGCGCGCGCTGCTCTTCGCCGTTGCTGCCGGCGCTACCGTGTTCGGCGGATCCATGATGTTCGGCATCCTGGCAGTCGCCGCGGCATTCGCGCACTTGCCCGGGCTGCAGGCCGCCATCGAAGGGCTCGCTCGCGCCGTCATCACCCCGTTTGCAGTAGTGCTCTTAGCCGTCTACTATTTCGACGTTCGAATTCGGCGCGAAGGCTTTGATCTCGAAGCCAGCCTCGAGCGCCTCTCCGCCACGAACGTTGCATGATCGCCGCGATCGTGGCTGCGGCTGCGCCGGCACCCTCGAAAGGCGCATTGATCGAGCGATGGCTGCGGGCCAATCGCGCCCACGTCGTCGTCCGTCTTGCGCCGGCCTCGGCTCCGCCGATTTCCGCACCTGATCTACGGGCTCTCGCGCAACGCGAGTTCGCGGTCAAGGGCAGGTATCGACTCGCCGAATCGCCCGCAGCGGCGACTGCCGAACCCTGGTGGTTGCAAGCCTTGCACTGGATTTATCAGCGCTGGCAGCGGTTCTGGGATCTTTTGTTTGCGCGCGTTCGCGTCGGGCCGCAAGGAGCCGCGAGCCTCGGCGACGTGCTGCTGCTCCTCGTCGGCATCCTGATGATTTTCGTTGTGGTGCGCTTGTTGAGAAATCTGCAAGTCGAACGCGCTCGGTCCGCTCCTCAGGCTGCACCGCTCCAAGAACCGCCGGCTCCGCGTACGCTCTACCAGCAGGCCTGCAACGCGGCCGGCCGGGGCGATTACGGCGCGGCGTCGCTCTTGCTCTTTGCGGCGACGGTCGCGCTGCTCGACCGGCAGGGTGCCGTGGACGGAACCGCCAGCGCGACGGTCGGAGATTTGCGGCGCGAGCTGCGAGCCGGCAATGCCGGGCTCGTCACTCCATTCGATGCGGTCGCAGCGCCGTTCGTCCAAGAGGCGTACGCGGAGCGCGCGGTGGACGAGCCCCAATGGCATCGCGCACGCGACGCGTTCGCCACGCTGCTCCAAGAGGGAGCGCAGCCGTAAAACTCCGTCTCGATCTCATCTTTTTGGCGAGCTGTGCGCTGCTGCTCGTGCTGCTGGGCTACGGGCGCAGCTCGTTGGAACAACAACGGCGCCCCTCGGTCTATTCGACCTACGACACGGGATCGAACGGTTATCGCGCGCTCTACGACGTGCTCCGCGCTGCCGGCGTTCCGGTGCAACGGTTCGAGCGCGAACTGGGCACGCTCGATCCTGCCATCCGGACGCTGATCGTCACCGGATACGAACACGACCCTTCAGCCAAGCCGCTCGACGAACACGATGCGGCATTCCTGCGACGTTTCGTCGCCGCGGGCGGGCGTTTCGTCGCGATTGATGCCGAGTTCGCGGGGCCACAGGACGTGACGCCGGCGGCCGGCACCACCCGCCAAGCACCCGGCGGCGGCGACGCGATCGCGCTGGTGCAAAACGCGTACACCGCAGGCGCCGCGCGTGCGAGCGGGTCGATCGACTGGATCTTTCCCTTCAACGAGCCGCGCGGCACTCCGTTGCTGGCCAACAATCATGGGATGGTCGCCGTCTGGTATCGCTACGGCCGGGGTGACGTCGTTGCAGTTACTGCGCCTTCCCTCTTTGATAATGCGCAGCTGCGCAACGCCGACAACCTGCGTTTCGTCTACAACACGATCGCGAACCACGGCGTGGCGGCGTTCGACGAGTACGTTCACGGCTACGACGATCGGCTGACGATGTGGGCCGCGCTGCCGGTGCCGGTCCACGTCGCCGTCTGGCTTATCGTTGCCATCGTCGGCCTGGCCTTGATCGGGGCCAACGTCCCGTTCGCACCGCCATATCTTCCGCAGCGGGCCGACGAGCGCGACTCGTCTGCGTACATCGCAGCGATGGCAGAACTGATGCGCCGCTCACGCCGCCGCCCACCCGACGACGACGTGGTGTGGCGGGCAGCGATCGATTTCCAAACGCGAAAGGAGCACGCGTGAATACATCGGTTGGGGAAGTTGCCGGCCGCCTCGCGTCCGGAATGGAGCGGATATTGGTTGGCGCGGATCGCGTGACGCGCGGACTTACCATCGCACTGCTCGCGCGCGGCCACGTGCTGATCGAAGGCGTACCCGGCACCGGCAAGACGCTGGCGGTCCGTGCGCTCAGCGTGCTTCTGGGCCTAACGTTTCGGCGCATCGCATTCACACCGGATCTGATGCCCTCCGACGTCGTTGGAACAACGATCTTCAATCCTCAGACGGCCGAGTTTTCAACGCGGACCGGTCCCATTTTCGCCAACGTCGTGCTGGCAGACGAGGTCAACCGCACGCCGCCCAAAACGCAGTCGGCGTTACTCGAGGCGATGGAAGAGGCGCGTATCACCATCGACGGTGTCTCGTATCCGCTGCCGCAGCCATTTCTGCTCTGCGCGACGCAAAACCCGATCGAGTACGAAGGAACCTATCCGCTCCCCGAGGCACAGCTCGACCGGTTCACGATCAAAGTTGAGACCACGTATCCGCTGGAGAGCGAGGAGTTGGAGCTTCTCAGGCGCGCGGCAGCCGGCTTCGACGCTCGGGTGTTGGAGACGTCGAGCATTCTGCCGGTGACCGACGCCGCAGAAGTGCTCGAAGCGCAAGCGGCAGTTCGGCGCGTCCATCTTTCCGACGCCGTGCGCGACTACGTTTACCGCATCGTTGCGGCGACGCGAACGCACCCGCGGCTGACGCTGGGCGCATCGCCGCGCGCAGGCATCGCGCTTCTCACGGCGACGCAAGCCGCAGCCGCCATCGAAGGCCGCGATTTCGCGACGCCCGACGACGTGAAAGACGTTGCCGATTTCGTGATTTCACATCGCCTCATCGTCGCGCCCGATGCCGAGATCGAGGGCGTTTCCGCGCGCGACGTGCTGCGGGATATTCTTGCCGGCGTTCCCGTCCCGCGTGCCTAAACTCTGGTTACCTGCGTGGGTCACGCCGAGATTTCTCTGGACCCTCGCCACGATCGCCTTGCTTCTTGCCTGCGCGCCGGGCGTTGCACTCTTCGCATGGCTGGCGGCGCTCCTGGGCGCCGTACTGGCGATTGCGACGCTCGCCGATGCCCTGCTCGGGCCGCCGGCATCGGCGTTGCGCGTCCAGCGGCTACCCCCAGCCCACTTCGCGCTTGGCGTGCGGGCCGAGCTATCTTACACGATTGAAAATCGATCGAAACGCACCGCCCGAGTCGGCATCGTCGAAACTCCCGTGCCGACCTTGCGTTTCGACGTCGACGAATGCATCGGCGAAGTCCCTTCGCAGAGTCGCGCTACGCTGGTTCGCGCGGTGACGCCGATCGCGCGCGGCGCGGGCGAACTGCAGAGCCTCTATTTCTGGTACGAAAACGCGCTCGGCCTGGTGCGTCGGCGGCGCCGCACCGACGCGCGGCAACCGATCCGAGTCTATCCCGACCTAGCGGCCGTGGAGCGCTATGGCCGCCTCCACGTGCGCAACCGCGTCATCGAGGCGGGACTGCGCCGAATGAAGCTGCGCGGCACCGGGACCGAGTTTGAGTCGCTGCGCGAATGGAGCGACGGCGACGCCTTTCGCACGATCGACTGGAAAGCGAGCGCGCGACGCGGAAAACTGATGGTTGCGCAGCACGAAGTCGAGCGCAGCCAGAACGTTTTGCTGCTGCTCGATTGCGGCCGGCTGATGACGCCGCGGGTCGGCAGCGGCCGCAAGCTGGACTATGCCGTGACCGCGGCGCTCTCGCTGGTAAAGATCGCCGGACTCGCCAACGACCGCGTCGGTCTCGTGGCATTCGCGCGCGAGATCCTCGCCGCTCGGGCGCCTCGTTCGACCCGATCGTCGGTCGCCGGCCTTTCCGACACGCTCTACGGCCTCGAGCCGCTGTTCGAGGAAGCAAACTACGCTCGAGCCTTCACGTACCTTCGCCATCACCTGCGCAAACGTTCGCTGATCGTCTTTCTCACCGACGTGATCGATCCGCTCGCGCAGGCCGCGACGATGGCCGAAGTGGCGTCGTTGGCCGCGCACCATCTGCTTATTTGCGTCTTCATGAACGACGCGGCGGTAAGCGCGGCGCTAAGTCAAGAGCCGCGTGATGCCGGCGCGGCGTATCGTGCGAGCGTCGCACTTGACTTGGCGAACGAACGCCGCGTTGCCAAGGCGATGCTGGAGCGTACGGGGGCCATCGTAATCGACGTGCCGGCCAAAGCGCTAACGACGACCTTAATCGACGAGTATCTGCGCGTTAAGCGGCGCGGTCTGTTGTAACGGCGCCGTCACGCCGGCCCGCGCCCGTAAAATACAGAACGAGCATGAGCGCGGTGAACAGACCGATCGCGATCCGCACCGAAACCGGCAAGCGGCGCGGCGAAACGAAGGCCTCGATCGTGCCGGCGACGACCAGCATCGAAGCCACCCCCAAAATCAACGTTCCAGCCCGTCGTGCATTGGCAACCAGGACGTCGCGCCGTCGCCGGCGCCCGGGAAAGAGTGCGCCTGCGGCAATCAGCAGGCCCGCCGCCCCGGAAATCTGGATGGCGGTTAGCTCGATGACCCCGTGCGGTGCGATCGTCGCCCAAAAGTCTTTCCCGAACCCGGCATTGGTGAAGAGCGCGGCCATGCCCCCCAGCATTAATCCATTGAAACCGATGATATAGACGGTCAGCGCACCGAGCGTCATCGATCCCGCAAAGGCAAGGATCGCGATCTTGACGTTATTAGCGATGATCATCGCCGACATTGCCGGCCCGAAGGTTGGATCGACGGCGAAGTTCGAGTCGTGCAAGCTCTTACGGATAGTCTCAGGGACGAGCGCCTTGGGCAACATCGCGTATGCATCGGCTGGATGATTGCGGACGAGCACGTAGGCGACGACCGCGCAGGCTACCGTAATCGCCGCGCAGATGGCGACGTAGGGGAGCGACCGGCGGAACTCCTCGGGAAAGACCCGCGAATAAAAACCGGCGATTCGCTGCGTGCCGCTCTCGGGCGCTCGGGCATAGACCTGCGCGTGCGCGCGCGCGACGCAGCGGTTCAGATACTCCAGCAGAGCGCGGTCGAAGCCGCGGCCCTGGGCGTAAGCAAGATCGCTGGTCGTTGCCCGGTAGAGGCGACCGAACTCCGCGACCTCGTCCGGCGAGAGCGCGCGTATGCCGCGGCGCTCGATGCGTGCAAGAAATGCATCGAGATGCTGCCACGTCTCCGATCGGCGCGTGATGAAAGCGGTTTGCGTCAACGAGCGGGAGTTGGCGAGCGGCCGCTGTCGAACCTCGGCGGTGTGGATCGTACCGTTGAGGTTCGTACGCCCGAGAGCATCGCATTTCGCTACGAACTCGCCGGACTAGGAAGCCGTTTTCTCGCGCTGGTCGTGGACCAAACGATTCAGTTCGCAACCTTAGGTGCCATATTTGCCGGAATTGTTCTCGCGGCAGCACGTTTGCCCAAGCACCTCGCGCCCCACGCGGCCGAGAAGCTTGGCGAAAGTTTCGCCGTTGCGTTCATCATTACGGTCGCGTTCGCGGTCCTGTTCGGATACTTCATCCTCTCCGAAGCGGTTTGGAACGGGCAGACTCCCGGCAAGAGACTCCTCGGCCTTCGCGTTGTGCGGGACGGCGGCTATCCAATCGACTTCGGCGCTTCGCTGATTCGTAACCTCATTCGCGTTGGTGAAGCGCTGGTGGGCTACTATATTCTGGCCGCGATCAGCGCACTGATTTCATCCGAAAATAAGCGGCTCGGCGATCTCGCGGCCGGCACCATCGTCGTGCGCGATGCGAGTTTAGCCGCGCCGCGCTCTTTGGGTGCGCGCGATGAGGAGCCCACGTACGCTTCAACGGCCTACCTCACCGGCGAAGAACGGGCCCTGATCAAGCGCTTTCTCGAACGCCGCGACACGCTGGCCCCCGATCGCCGAAAGGCACTCGCGGCGCACCTCGCGGCCCGCGTCCGGGAGCGGATGCCGACCGACCTAGCGGGATTGGAGGACGAGCCTCTTTTAGAGCGTCTTTAAAAAAGCGCCCCCCAGTCGAATGTCATCCTGAGCTTTGTCGGATGTCATCCTGACCCTTCGACTCAGCCTGTCCTGAGCTTGTCGAAGGACCTTGACATACGAACATATGTTCGATTAGCATAATCTTCCATGGCGGCGCTCGCGGCTTCCCAACTCTCCGAAACTGTCATCCTGAGTGATGTCAAACGGCGTGAGGCCTTCATGGCGCTGAAGGCCGAGCTGAGCGGCAGACCAAGCCTGTCCCCTCAGCCGGCCGAAGGCGCCGTCGCCACTGCCATCCCCAAACTCGACCAGCTGCTCGCCGGCGGCTTCCCCTCCGGCAGTGTCGCTACGCTCGAAGGAGCGACCGGGCGATGGAGCGTCGCGGCCGGACTCGTAGCCGCGACGACTCGTAAAGGCTTGGTTGCGATCCTCGACGATGGAGCGCTCTACCCGCCCTCTCTCGCCGCAGCGGGGGCCTTCCTCGAGCGAGTTCTCGTCGTTCCCGTTCGCAAAGCGCTCGAGGTCGCTCGCGCGGCCGATATTCTGCTGCGCTCGCGGATCTGCCGGCTGATTCTCATGCCGGCCATCGCGTTGCGCGACTCGATCTGGGCGCGGTTGGCTACGCTCGCGCATCGCAACGGAGTGCTCTTGATCGTCATGGCGACGCGCGCCGGCGCCGCCTTGAGCGCGGTAGCGGAACTGCGTCTGCACTGTGCGCTCGAGCGAATCATCATGCGCGGTACGCACGGACTTTGGGGCGGCTTCGCCGGCTTCGAGCTTCGCGTCAATCTGTGCAAGCACAGGCACGTCCTCCCCGGACGTCAAGCTCGCGTACGCGCTTTGTCATCGATGTCATCCTGAGCCATGTCATCTTCTGATGCTGCTCTGCGTTGACGTTGCCGAACCCTGTCATCCTGACCCTTCGACTCCGTTTCGACAGGCTCAGCGTCGCTCAGGGCTGCGCTTCGCGCAGGCGCTAAGGGAAGGATGGGAGGAAATGCTCGATGCTCTCGATGCAGTCTCGCCGCTGATCGACGACGTTCGCCCCGGCCTCGCCTTTCTCGAAATGCACGGCATCGCCGGCGATGCACGCGCGTGGATGATGCAGGCGCGCCGAGTCTTGACCGGCTTTGGATTTGTGCTGCGGCTCGGTGCCGGATCGAATAAAATCGCCGCGCGTGCGGCGGCGTACGTCGCCGACGGCAGCGTCTGCGAGCCGGGTTCGGAATGCGAGCTGCTCGCGCTGCTTCCCCTGACGCTGCTCGATATCGAAGCCGAGGTCGTCGAACGGCTGGCGTTGCTTGGAATCGAGCGGCTCGGCGATCTGGCGACCTTGCCGCACGGACCCTTCGTGCGTCGCTTCGGCACGGCAGCGGCACGCTGGCACGAACTGGCGCGCGGCGTCGATCGCCGGCCCTTCGTCCCCCGAGGCCGCTCCGTTGCGATCGAGGCCTCGATCTTCGGCGAAGGTCGCGCCGTCGATGAGGCGCAGGTCTTCTTTGCGCTGCGCATGCTGCTGACACACGTCGGTGCCGATCTCGAGCGTTGCGGCAAACGCGCCGGCGCGCTGCATCTTGCCCTCGAGTTGGAAGATGCGCAAACTTGTACGTTCGACGTGCCACTTGCAATGCCGACGGCGCACGAGCGCACGATGTTCGACATGATGCGAGTAAAGCTCGAAGGTGCAACTTTTGAATCGGCAATCGTCGGGTTGCGCGTGCAGGCGCGTCAACTCGAGGAAGGAGGAGAGGCTCAAGCGCTGTTCGCCGTCGACGACTTCGATCCGCAGCGCGTCGCCGTGACGATCGCGCGTCTCGAAGCGATGCTCGGCGCAAGCATCGCGCGAGCCACGACGCGGGAAGCACATCTACTCGAAGAGCGCTTCGCCTACGAGCAGTTCAAGCCGTGTCGTGCCGAGATTTGTCATCCCGAGCCCTTCGACTCGGCGCTGCGCGCTTCGCTCAGGACAGGCTCTGTCGAAGGACGACAAATCTCGGAAAACCATGCGCTCGTTCCTCAGCTGCGTTTACTCGAAGTCCGCGAAATCGCTGTCGAGCTGCGCGCCAGAGAACCGACGATGGTCGACGGCCAAGCGGTGATGCAATGCGTCGGCCCATGGCGCATCGCCGAACGCTTTCCCATGCAGCCTGCCCTGAGCCCCGTCGAAGGGCGCGACGAATATGACGTCGTCCTCGAAGACGGCACCTTCGCCCGCATCTACCGTCAAAATACACACTGGTATATGCGCGGCGTGTATGAGTGAGTACGCCGAACTCCACGCATGGTCGAATTTTAGCTTCCTGCAAGGCGGATCGCATCCCGAAGAGCTGATCGAGCGCGCGGCCGAGCTTGGATTGTCCGCGATTGCGCTGACCGATCGAGACGGTCTCTATGGTGCGGTGCGCTTCGCAGCGCGCGCGCGGCAATGCCGAGTCAACGCGATCATCGGCAGCGAGCTGACCTTCGAAGACGGCGCGCATCTCGTGCTGCTCGTCGAGAACGAGCGCGGTTACGCAAACCTCTGCCGGCTGATCTCCGCAGCGCAAATGCGAGGGAGCAAAGGCGATGCGCGCTTGCGCGTCGAGGATTTAGAGATTTACAACGAGGGACTCATTGCGCTTTCCGGCGGTCTTTACGGTCGCGTCGAGCGCGCGCTCGCGGGGCAGGGCGTTCGAGCGGCCGTAGAAGAAGCGCAACGTCTCGCCTCAATTTTTAGCGGCCGGTTTTATCTCGAGCTCCAACAGCACCTCATCTCAGAAGAGACGCAACGCAACTTGCAGCTCGTACGGATCGCCGGGCGCTGTCGTTTGCCGTACGTCGCAACCAATGCGGTCGTCTACGCGACCGGCGACGATGCGCTGGTCGCCGACGTACTCGCCTGCGTTCGCTACGGCACGTCGATCGCGCAAGCGCGCGCCGCCAACGAGCTTCGCCCCAACGCCGAGTTCCATCTCAAGCCGCCGGCGGCGATGCGAAGGCTCTTCGCCGAGCATCCGCAAGCGATTGCAGGCACCGTCGAGATCGCGCAGCGTTGTACGTTTAGGCTCGAGCGGCTCGCAGGACAGTTTCCACTCTTCCCAGTGCCGGAGGGAAGCTCGCCGCAGCGCTATCTGCGCAAGCTCGTCCATGAAGGCGCGGCGCGGCGCTATGCAACGCCGCTGGAGACTCGCGTCGAGCGGCAGCTCGAGTACGAACTCGGCCTGATCGCCAAGATGGATTTGGCCGGCTACTTTTTGATCGTCTGGGATATCGTGCGGGAAGCGGCCGCGCTTGGCGTGCTCTGCCAAGGCCGCGGCTCGGCGGCAAACTCGGCGGTCTGCTATGCGCTGGGCATCACGGCAGTCGATCCGATCGCGATGAACCTGCTCTTCGAACGCTTCATGTCGGAAGAGCGCCGTGAAATTCCCGACATCGACATCGATTTCGCCCATCAAGATCGCGAACGCGTCATTCAATACGTCTACGAGCGCTACGGCCGAACGAACGCGGCGATGGTCGCAGAGGTCATCACCTATCGAACGCGTTCGGCTATTCGCGACGTCGGCAAGGCATTGGGATTGACTCTCGAGCAGGTCGATACGATCGCACGCGAGTTCGACGTGCGCGAGCAGCTTCCAGAAGAGGCCGGCCCCGAGCTGCTCTTTACGCTCTGCCGGCGCATCGCGAACTTTCCGCGCCATTTGGGTATCCATTCCGGCGGCATGCTGATCACGCGCGATCCGCTGGTCGGCGTGGCACCCGTCGAGTGGGCGACGATGCGCGACCGCACGGTCGTGCAGTGGGACAAAGACGACCTCCAAGAGTTAGGTTTGATCAAAATCGATCTGCTCGGCTTGGGAATGCTCTCGCTCTTGCGTGAGGCCTTTACGCTCTACCGGCGCTGCCTCGATCGCAACGATGCGTGGCTGGAGCCCGTCCTGAGTGAGGTCGAAGGGCCTGCGGTGCCGCGAGATCTGGCGCTGCACACGATCCCCGCAGACGACGAAAAAACCTATGCCATGATGCAGCGCGCCGATACGATCGGCGTCTTTCAAATCGAGTCTCGCGCCCAACAATCGATGCTGCCGCGCCTAAAACCAACGTGCTTTTACGACATCGTCATGCAAGTCGCCATCATTCGTCCCGGACCGATCCAAGGGCAGATGATCCATCCGTTCTTACGCCGGCGTTCGGGCTTGGAGCCGGTGACCTATCCGCATCCCAAGCTCAAAGCGGTACTGGAACGAACGCTCGGAGTGCCGCTCTTTCAAGAGCAGGGCATGCGCTTGGCGATCGAAGCGGCAGGCTTCTCGGGAGGTGAAGCCGACGAACTGCGCCGAGCGATGGGGCACAAGCGCTCGCGCGAGCGTATGGACGCAATGCGCACGAGGCTGGTTGACGGTATGATTCGCAACGGCATCGATCGGACCGTCGCCGAGCAGCTCTTCCATATGCTGGAAGGATTTGCCGATTACGGATTTCCGGAGTCGCATGCCGCCAGCTTTGCGCTTTTGGCCTATGCGTCGGCGTACCTCAAATGCCGCGTGCCCGCAGTTTTTGCCGCGGCCATTCTCAACGTACAGCCGATGGGTTTTTACTCGACCGAAGTGTTGGTCAACGACGCGCGGCGTCATGGCGTGGCCATCCGGCCCATCGAAATTAATGCTAGCGAGTATTGGTCGCACGTGCAGAGTGACGGCGCGCTGCGTTTGGGTTTTCATCTCGTGCGCGGGTTGGGTGAAGCACAACGACAGCGGCTGGAGAACGCCGTCGCCCAAGGGTCGTTCGCCGGCATGCTCGACTTCGCGCAGCGTACGCGGCTCGAGCGCGAAGCATTGGAGAATTTGGCGATTGCCGGCGCGTTCTTTCCGTGGCACGCATCGCGTCGCGAAGCGATGTGGGCCTTGCGCGGCCTGGACGAACGCGAAGCCAGCGGCGAGCTCGGCGCGCTGATGGACGTCGAAGAACCGCCGGTACGATTCAAACCGCTGGCGCGCCGCCGGCTCGCCGCCTTCGATCTCTGGTCGACCGGCGTCACGCCCGCCGGTCAGGTGATGGAACATTTCCGCGAGATGCTGGCGGCGCAGGGGGTCGTCGCGGCCGCGCAACTGCCGGCACTGGCTGCCAACGCGCGCTGTCGTGTCGGCGGCCTCGTCATCACGCGCCAGCGGCCCGGCACTGCCAAAGGCTTCGTTTTTCTTACGCTCGAAGACGAGACCGGCGTCGTCAACGTCATCGTGCGCCCGAAGGTCTACGATACGTTTCGCCGTCCGATTCGCACCTCGTCAACCCTCATCGTCGAAGGCAGGCTGCAGAAGGAAAGCGGCTGCATTGACGTTCTGGCAGAAAAGGTCTGGAGCTTCGACGACGGCGGCGTCACAAAGCCACTTTCCGTCCATAGCTTTCAATAGAAGGTAGCAATGCGTAAACTCAACACCAACGAGCTCGAGCCGCTGACGTGGTCGTCGCCGAAAGGAACGTTTGCCGGCGAAGGCTATCAAATATCGGAAGGGTTGGGCCGCAAACGCGATTCGACCGATCTCCTCGTCGCGGGCGACGCCTGCCTCTTTCTTCCGGGTGAACCGCATCAGCGCCGAGTGATGCGCGGCGAATCGCTCGACTATTTCGACGGCGAGGAGTGACGGCCGCACGGAAGAGCGGCGGCTCGCGCTCCTGCTTTAAGCAAAACGGAGCGCCGAAAGCAGCTTTTGAAACGAAGAAACAAGCCGAGCGAGCGATTCCCCGCACGAGCACGGGATTGAAGCCGTACCGCTGCGAGAAACACGGCTGGCATCTCGGCCATTGACGAAGGCTCTTCTTGGACCAGGAGAAACACGCCGATGATGCCGCGCCGCACCCTTGGGCCTCTCGTTCTCACATTGGCCCTCATGGCAGTGGTTATCGTTGGGCTGGTCGTGGCTGGCCTGCTCGTTCGCGCGATCGTGGCGTCGTCGTTTAGCAATGCGGGCAGCATTCGCGTCGCACGAATTCTCGTTGCCGACGTCCTGCGCGAACAGCTCGACGAAGAGACGGGCATTCGTGGGTATGGAGCCGATAGGAATCGGGCTATGTTGCAGCCCTACTACGAAGGGCGTGTCGGGCTGCCCCGTTCGCTGAGCCGCGTCGCGCGCGTGCTCGAACGTCTCCGGATGGGGGAAGCGCTGAAGACCCTTGCGGACGCCGGCCGGACGAATCGCCGCTGGCTCGACGAGATCGCACTTCCGCTCTTGACCCCCAAGCCTGGACCGCCGTCGCTCCAGTTGCGTGGAAAGGCTCTGGTCGATCATTTCCGGGCCGACATGACCTCGATCGACATGCTGCTTGCGCGCCGTGAGTCGTCGAGCGACGCCCGCGCGCAACGAGCCATTCTGTTGGTTGGGTTGTTCGCGTTGGGAGCGGTCGCGGCGGTTATCGTGGCAGCCCTCCTCTTTACGATTGCGCAGTATCGTCTTGCCGTACGGCTCGAGCAAGAACGTTCGAAGGCCGAAGAACAGCGCCGTTATTCGGCCGTGATTCGTGCCGCGTACGAGGCCGAGAAGCGCGTTGCGCAAACCCTCCAGGGCGCCTTCACGCAGAACGTTCTGCCCGAGCCTGCCCTGCTGGGCTTGGGCGCAACGTATCTTCCGGCGGCCGAAGAGGCCAAGATCGGCGGAGACTGGTACGATGCGTTCGAGCTGCCTGGCGATCGTGTGCTTCTGGCAATCGGCGACGTTGCGGGGCACGGAATCGACGCGGCGGTCGCGATGAATCGAACACGCCAACTCGTAATGTCGTGCGCCCTGCTCGATCCCAGGCCGGGGCTCGTCCTCGAGCGCGTCAACGCCGAACTTCATCGGAATCAATCACCGATGGTTACCGCGATGGTCGTGCTCGTCGATGCCCGCAGTTGTGAGTTTGCCTATGCCGCGGCCGGTCATCCGCCGGCCGTGCTGTTGGAGCCCGGACGCGGCGCTCGCTTTCTGGACGTTGGTTCCGTTCCGCTGGGCGTTCTAGGCAGTGCCATCTACCGAGATCATCGGGTTCAAAGCATGCCTGGCGCGTTGCTCGTTCTCTATACCGATGGTGTGATCGAACACTCGCGCGACGTCGTTGCGGGAGAAGAACTGCTCCTGGCCGCCGTCGAATCCGCGGCACAGGCATCGCCGGCTACTATCGCCGCGGCGATTCGCTACCGCATCTTCGGCGATGGCAAGGCTTCCGATGACGTCGCGATTCTGACACTGCGTTTTGCCAAGAGGACGGAGGAGCGTGCGGCGATCTTTGAGCAAGCCAGCCAAATGACGGCGGTTGCTGGAACGAGAACGGGGCATGCGTGAACGAGAGTAAGACGATCGCAACGATACGGTTGGCCGGCGAGCTCGAGATCAGCCGCAAGCGCGAGATGCGCGATGCGCTCGCACTTTCCGAGAGCGCGCGGGCCGTGCTGCTCGATCTTTCGGATGTCACCTATGCCGATTCCACGGCCTTGACGGAGTTGCTGCGATTCTGCGCCGCGGCGCAAGGTGCTGATACGCCAATCGCGATACTCATTGCGGCTCCGCAGTTTTTGCGGCTCGTCCAATACGCGGGCCTGGCGACGGCCTTTAGGATTTTCCAAGATCGCGGCGACGCGCTGCACTATCTCTCTGAATGCGCCGGCATGTGATGGGTGCCTCGGAGTTGCGTCTCCGCAGGCCCGCGCGGGCACGCTCCGTCGCGCCAATCCGGCGTGCGTTGCGGGCGTTTTTGGAAGCGCTTGCATTTGACGGTTCCGCGCTCGATGATATCACGACGGCGGCCGGTGAGGCCCTGGCCAACGCTGCCGAGCACGCGTACGCACATGAAACGACGCGCCGCAACCGGGACGTCGAGTTGCGCGCCCGTTTCGACCGCGGAGAACTCAGCGTTGAGGTCTCGGATGGGGGCTCCTTTATCGAGCGTTCGCCGTTGCCGGGGCGCGGCTTCGGTTTGCGCATCATTCGCGCAATCGCCTGTCAGATCCAAATCGAGACGTCGCGCGGCACGTGCGTCCGGATGCTCTTTCCTGGCCCGCTCCGAAAAGTTGACGCACGTCATCAGTATTAGTTAATAAAGCCGGGGAGTTTTGTCGCAACGCGTCGTAATCGTCCCTTAATCGGACTTAGGTTAGGAGGAGCGGATGCGGTGTGTACCAACGGCGATTCGGATATTATCGGTCGTCGTCTTCGCGCTATTATTTTCCGCTTGTAACGGCAACGGCGGTCTTTCGTCGATGCCGCAAGCGGCACGGAGCTTTGTTGACGGCGTTCATCGTAACAGTTCCGGCGGCAAGATTCAGCATATCGTCATTATCGTTCAGGAGAACCGCAGCTTCAACGACCTGTTCTACGGATTTCCGGGCGCCAAGACCGTCAAGTACGGATACAATACGAGTGGAGAGAAGATCACGCTTGGGCCGATCGGGCTGGAAACCGATTGGGATATCGAACACCAGTTGGGCGGTTTTTTAGCCGCTTGCAACGGCACGGGAAGCTATCCCGGCACCGACTGCCAGATGAACGGCTTCGACAACGAGGGCTGGGGATGCAGTTCGTGCCCGAACGCACCCTATAGCTACGTGCCGCACAGCGAAACCAAGCCGTACTTCTTCATGGGTAAGCACTACGTTCTGGCCGATCAGATGTACGCCTCAAACCTCGATGCCAGCAGCTTCATCTCGCATCAGTACATCATCGCCGGTCAAGCCAGCTCCGCCGTCAACTACCCTGACGGTGCATGGGGATGCGAATACTCGGGCGAAACTATCTCCACGATTACGCAAGAGCGTCAGTACGGCAGCAACATTCCGATGTGCTTTGACAACAATACGCTGGGCGCCGAAATGGATACCGCAGGCCTGTCGTGGGCCTACTATGCGTCGACGATCAACGGCGACGGCGGCATCTGGAGCGCGTACCAGAACATCGAGCCGATCTATTACGGGCCCGACTGGAGCAAGGACGTCATCAGCCCGCAGACCAATTTCTTCAGCGACGTTTCAAACGGCAAGCTTCGGTCGCTGAGCTGGGTCACGCCGACCTGCGCAAACTCCGATCATGCCGGCTGCGGCGCCAAGACCGGCCCCGCCTGGGTGGCCTCGCTCGTCAACGCGATCGGCGAGTCGCAGTATTGGAATAACACG
>DATMKR010000087.1:0-5868 GCA_035571115.1 Candidatus Acidiferrum sp.
ATGGAACTTTCCATACTGGCAGGTCATTCGCGCGGCCGCCCCAGCGTTGATGGCAGGCAACGTCGTACTGCTCAAGCACGCGACGAATACCACCCGCTGCGCGCTGGAGATCGAACGCGTCTTCAACGAGACCGGTGCGCCCGAAGGCTGCTTTGCAACGCTTCTGATTCCGGGAAAAGAGATGGGCAAGATCGTCGCCGACGCGCGGGTCGCCGCCGTTACCCTCACCGGGAGCGAGGACGCCGGCGTTTCGGTCGCGCGTACGGCCGGCGAGAATCTAAAAAAGTGCGTGCTCGAGCTCGGCGGCTCCGACGCGTTTGTGATTCTCGCCGACGCGGATATCGGAGCGGCGGCGAAAACGGCGGTGACCGCGCGCTTTCAGAACAACGGCGAGAGTTGCATCGCGGCCAAGCGCTTCATCGTCGAGGACTCCGTCTACGACGACTTTCTGTTGCGCTTCGCGGAGTTGAGCGCAGCCCAAATCGTTGGGGATCCGATGGAGGAACGCGTGCAGCTCGGACCGTGCGCGCGCGACGATCTTCGTAAAGGCGTCGACGAGCAGGTCTCCGGGACGGTCGAGTCCGGCGCGCGCTTGGTTACGGGCGGACGATCGATCGATCGTGCGGGTTTCTTTTACGAGCCCACCGTCGTCGCCGGCGTTCTGCCCGGCATGCGGATGTTCGATGAAGAGGTTTTTGGGCCGGCCGCAGCCGTCGTGCGCGCGAACGATCTCGAGCACGCGTTGGAACTTGCAAACGCATCGCGCTTCGGACTCGGCGCGAACCTATGGACGCGCGATATCGCCCTCGCCGAGGAGCTCGCCGGGCGAATCGAAGCCGGCAACGTCTACATTAACGGTATGGTGGCCAGCGATCCGCGCTTACCGTTCGGCGGGGTCAAGAAGAGCGGCTACGGCCGCGAGCTCTCCTCGTTCGGCATCCACGAGTTCGTGAACATTCAGACGGTCTGGATCGGCCCAGCGGTCAGCGCGGCTCGTTCTTAACGCCGATCATAGCGTCACCTCGCTTGATCGCGTCGAGCACCTCGAAACCTTCGGTCATCTGGCCGAAGACCGTGTACTGCCCGTTGAGGAAAGACGCGTCGTCGAGACAGATGTAAAACTGCGAACCCGCCGAGTCTGGCTGGGAGCTGCGTGCCATGGCCACGGTTCCACGGACGTGCGGTCGCGCGTTGAACTCCGCTTTGAGGTTGTAGCCGGGTCCTCCCGTTCCATCGCCCTTCGGGTCGCCGCCTTGAACGACGAATCCAGGCTCTACGCGGTGGAACTTAAGGCCATCGTAAAATCCTGCATCCGCGAGCTTCATGAATGCGGCCGAATGAAGCGGCGCGTCGTCAGGAAAGAGGTGAAAGACGATATCGCCGTGCGCGGTCGTGATTCGCACTTGGGAGCGGTTCGCACGTTCGGCGTACTCTTTTAGTTCCGACGGTTGCGGCGGAGTGTGTGCCATGCAGCCTCTCTTCCCCCAATCCAGGAACGAACCATCCCGTAGCGACAGGCTCAGGATGACACGCCGGCTTGTTGTTCGCAAAATTCGGCGATACGCGCCACTCCCTCGCGCACCCGTTCGGTTTGCGCGACCCAGCTCAAGCGCAGCCAACCTTCCATAGATTTGCCGAAGGCGATTCCCGGAATCGCAACGACGTCGAACCGCTCGATTAATTCGTCGGCGGCGGCGACCGACGCCATGCCCTCGGGCAATCGCACGCAAACGTAGAAGGCGCCTTCCGGATCGACGAACCGCAGGCCGCTCTCTTCCAGCATTTCACGCACTCGAGCACGATGCTCGCGGTACCACGGCGCGTGCTCTTGCAGGTTGGCGGGGGACCGAAAGATTTCCCACGCAACATACTGTGCGAAGGTATCGGCGCAGGATGCCGCCCACGCATGCACCTTAACCGCTTGCTCCAAGAACGCGGCCGGGCCGAGGATCCATCCCAGGCGCAGCCCGGTCAGAGCGTTACTCTTGCTCAGCGAGTTCGCGACGATCGTATGCGGATAGAGCATCGCGAGATCGGCCGCGTCGTCGACGAAGCGCTGTTCGCGGTAAATTTCGTCGTGAATCAGCCAGATCGGCTCGCCCCCGCGCCGCGATAGCGCGTCGACGAGCGTTTCGGCCGCGCCGCGCGAGATGACGCGGGCAGTCGGGTTGCACGGCGAGCAGATTACGATCGCTCGGGTCCGTTCGCCGATCGCGCCGACGATTCGCTCGGCATCGAACGCGAAGTCGTCGTCATCGAGCATCGAGACGACGCGCGCGCCGATTCCCTCGAGCGCCGCCATCTTTACATACGATGGAAAAGCCGGTTCGACCACGAGCAGCTCGTCGAGCGACGGATCGAGCAGCGTCTTGAGCGTCACGTACATCGCCTCTTGCGACCCGATCGTGATGCAGACGTTCTCTGCGCTCTGCATTGCAGGATAGGCATAATGCCCCGCGATGAGCTCGCGCAGCTCGGAATCCCCGGCGTTGGCCGTGTACTTGACGCCGTTCTCCCTCACGTGCTCGAGCGCGCGCTCGAAATACTCGATGCGCGGCAGCAGCGTCGGCTCACCGAGTCCCAAATCGATCGACGTGGGACGCTTCTTAGCGGCGAGCTGCCGGATCAGGGAGGGCGCAATTCCAGAAACGCGTGGGTTCATACGGCCACGTCGTGCTCGCGCAGCGCGGCGTTGAGCGAGGTCTTGAGATCGGTGGATTCGTTTCGAGTGCCTACGATCAGCGCACACGGCGCTGCGTACATGCCGGCCGGAAACTGCTTGGGCAGCATGCCGGGGATCACGATGGCGCGCGCCGGGATGCGGCCTTTGCTGCGAACGGACGCCTCACCGCGAACGTCCACGATCGGCGTGGTGGCGGTTACGACGACGCCGGCGCCGAGAACGGCCTCGCGCTCGACGCGCACGCCCTCCACGACGATGCAGCGCGAACCGATGAATGCGCCGTCTTCCACGATCACGGGCGTGGCTTGGGGAGGCTCCAGAACCCCTCCGATCCCGACGCCGCCCGAAAGATGGACGCCTTTGCCGATCTGCGCGCACGAGCCGACCGTCGCCCACGTGTCGATCATGCTGCCTTCGTCCACATATGCGCCGATATTAACGAAGCCGGGCATCAGGATAACGTTGCGTCCAAGAAAGCTTCCGTAGCGTGCGACGCCCGGCGGGACGCAGCGTACGCCGAGTCGCTTGTAGTTGCGCTTCACGGGCAGCTTATCGTAGTACACGAGCGCGTCGCGGTCGCGGTCGCCGATCCAATCGACCGAGCGGCGCGTAAAGTAGAGAAGAATGGCTTGCTTCACCCAAACGTTCGTCACCCAGTCGTCGTCGCGGCACTCGGCCACTCGCAGCTCGCCGGCGTCGAGCATTTCGATCACCCGATCGACCGCGCGCCCGTCGCGGCCGCGCACGTCGCCCTCTCCCCGCGACAACGCCAAAATCTGCGTTTGAAGCTCGTCCTTCGTCACGGTAGCGGAGCTACGGCGCCAGGGAAGCGCGCCCCCGCCTCGCATTATCATAGGCCACCACGGGAAAGGAGTAGTCGTGCCGAACTCGCCCTCCGACGAGCAGCGAATCAATGCAATCCGCTTTCTAGCCGTCGACGCGGTCCAGAAGGCGAACTCCGGCCATCCGGGCATGCCGATGGGTGCGGCTGCGATGGCCTACACGCTCTGGACGCGCCACTTGCGTTTCAATCCCAAAGACCCGCACTGGCTGAACCGAGACCGCTTCGTGCTCTCTGCCGGCCACGGCTCGATGCTGCTCTACGCGCTGCTCTATCTCACCGGCTACGACGTTACGCTCGATGACATCAAGCACTTTCGACAGCTCGGAAGCAAGACGCCCGGACACCCCGAGGCGGAGCGCACCCCGGGAGTCGAGGCAACGACTGGGCCCCTGGGGCAGGGAGTCGGCAACTCGGTGGGCATGGCGATTGCCGAGGCGCACTTGGGAGCCGTCAACAACCGTGAGGACCAATCGATCGTCGATCACTTTACTTATTGCATCTGCGGGGACGGCGATCTCATGGAAGGCATCAGCCAAGAAGCGCTTTCGCTCGCCGGCCACCTCAAGCTCGGCAAGCTGATCGTTTTCTACGACGACAATCAGGTTTCGCTCGCCGGTCCGACGGACATCACGCTGACCGACGATCCAATCGCCCGCTTCGATGCCAGCGGCTGGCACACGCAGTTGATCCCAATCGATAAAGGCAACGACGTCGCGGCGATCGACCAGGCGATCGAAGTTGCGAAAAACGTGACGGACCGGCCATCATTCATCGCGGTGCGCACACACATCGGCTACGGCTCGCCGCGCCAAGATAACTTTTTGGCCCATGGCGAAGCGCTCGGTCCCGAAAACGTCCGCAAATCTAAGGAGGAACTCGGCTGGCCCCTCGAGCCCGACTTTTACGTGCCTGACGACGTGCTGGCATTCTATCGGCAAGTCGGCGAGAAGGGCGCGGAGCTGGAGCAGCGCTGGCGCGAGACGTATGACGTTTGGAAGCGCGAGAATCCCACGCTCGGAGCTTCGCTCGAACGCGCGCTTCGCCAGGAGCTTCCCAGCGATCTTCCGTGGCCCTCGTTCGACGCCGAAAACGGCAACGTCGCAACGCGCGACGCCGGCGGCTCGGTTATGAATGCCATCGCGATGAGCTTGCCCGAGCTCGTCGGCGGATCGGCCGATCTCGATCCGTCGACCAAGACCTATCTCAAAAATTGCGGCGATTTCGAGCCGGGAAACTACTCCGGCCGCAACATCCACTACGGCGTGCGCGAGCACACCATGGCCGCCTGCACCAACGGCATCGCCCTGCACGGCGGGTTGCTTCCCTTTGCCGCCACCTTCTTCAACTTCCTCGATTATCTCAAACCCGCGCTGCGGTTAGGCTGTCTGACCGGCATTCACTCGATCTACGTCTTCACGCACGATTCCGTCTTCCTGGGCGAAGACGGCCCCACGCACCAACCCATCGAGCAGCTCGCGACGCTGCGGGCGACGCCGAACTGCTACGTCGTGCGTCCGGCGGACTCGCTGGAGACGCTCGAAGCTTGGAAGCTTGCGCTCGTGCGAAAGGGCGCGCCGTGGGCGCTCGTTCTCACTCGGCAAAAGGTTCCGTTTCTGGGGGCACGCGATGCCGCCGTCAGTCGCGGCGCCTACATCCTATCCGAGGCCGAAGGCGGCAATCCCGATCTCGTGCTGATCGCAACCGGCTCCGAAGTCGCACTCGCGGTCGACGCTAAGAAGATTCTGCAAGACAAAGGCGTGCGCGTGCGCGTCGTCTCGATGCCCTGCTGGGAGCTCTTCGATGCCCAGCCGCAGTCGTATAAGGACGACGTACTGCCTCCCTCGATCGCGGCGCGCATGTCGATCGAAGCAGGCGCGACGCTCGGGTGGGCCAAGTACGTCGGCGATCGCGGCTTCGCGTTCGGCATCGATCACTTCGGCACGTCCGCGCCGGGCGCCGACGTCGCCCGATCCTTTGGATTTACGCCGGAGAACGTCGCCAACGTCGCTCTCGAAAAGTTTGCACTCGCCACCCGTTAGGAGAGACCGATGAAGAACCAGATCCAGCAACTGCTCGACGACGGGCAGAGCGTGTGGCTCGACAACCTCCGCCGCAACATGTTCGAGTCGGGCGAGCTCAAGCGGCTGATCGACCAAGGGTTGCGCGGGATGACGAGCAATCCGACGATCTTCGAAAAAGCGATCGGCGCCGGCAGCGATTACGACGAACAGCTCGCTACGCTGGTCGGCTCGGAGAAGAGCGCCGACGCGCTCTTCTGGGACCTGGCGATCCAAGATATTCAAAGCGCGTGCGACGCGTTCGCTTCGGTCTACGAATCGTC
>DATMKR010000088.1:0-6355 GCA_035571115.1 Candidatus Acidiferrum sp.
TGATTGACGACACCATTGCCGGCGACCAGGCCATTGCCGACGAGATCGACGGCTACAAGAAGACCGTCACGAAGGTTGTCTTCACGTCCCGCGGTTACAGCATTGATCAGCCGCTAGCGGTAGCGCCGCAGGATTTGCCTAACACTTTCACAGACATCGCCGCCGGCACGCCCCTCGCCAACCTCGTCACCGACTCATTCCGCAAAGCCACCAACACCGACATCGCGATCACCGCCAATGCAATGATGCGCGCGGGCTTAACACGGGGGAAATCAGGCGTGCAGACGGTCTACGACGTGTTCGCTGTGGCACCCCTGGGCGCCGGTATCGTGGATACAACGGCAGGCAGCGCCCTGGTGACGGTTTACTTCACGGGCCAGGAGTTGAAGCATATGCTCGAGTTTCTGCTAGTGGATAATCCGACCCACCCTGGCGAAACTTTTCCCCGCACTTCGGGCATGAGGTTTCGCTACGATACGTCGCGCCCAATGTTCGACGTCGTAACGGCGATCGAAATAGGAGACCTCGATCACGGTTACCGTGCAATCGAAATCACAGGGGAAGACGAGCGTTTGTACAGCGTCACATGCCCTCTGTTTTTCGGCAAGATAGTTGTGGCCATCCCGACATACACAAAGGGCAAACTGACGCTTGTTCCCAAGAACAAGCAGGGGCAGCCGCTCAAGGAGAAGACTGACCTACTCTCCGATCCTCGTGGCGACACACCCGACCTGCTTCCCCCGCCGGGTACGGTGGATAAAAGTAGCGTCGACACGATGACGGAGGGAGGTGCCGTCCGGGAGATCAAAGAATGGCAGGCGATCATGGATTACATCCGCAGCCTGCCCGTCGAGACCGAGGGAGGACTGCCTGTGCTCCCGGTCGATGCGCGCGCCTCAGAGGTACGGGCGATCAAAGTAGGCTGACCGCCGTTGGGCGATTTGTTTGAAATCCGAACCCGTGTCTGGTCCGGATGATGCGGACTTCTTTTGACGCAGATGCCAGCAAACTTTATCGCCAGTCCAATCAGGCGATATTCCTCTTCTTGATAGTCGGCAGCGAACGAATCTTGGTGCGTGATAACTACCGGGGTCATGTGCCTTTAAATCTGCGTTAAACTCGGGCCCGGCTGCGCAGAAGTTGTTCCAGTTCGATCGCGTCGGCCTTGACTCGGGTACTCGGCAGAATTTCGGCCTGCGCGTTTAACGTGCACAGCAGGCCCTCCGCCGTTCCGTAACGCTCGGTCAAGCGGCCTGCCTCGCGAATATGCTCGCGTGCGGCAACCATGTCGCCGAGCCTGGCGGACGACTTAGCAATCAGCCGGTGCGCATCGCTCATACCGCGTCCCACGCCCTGCTCCTCGTATCGGCGCAGGGATGCCTGTGCCTCTTCGAGTGCTTTCGCGTTCTCGCCCAACTGAAGGAGTGACGATGCGACGAATGCGTGCCAGGTCGGTACGTCCCGCCGGGGGCGGCGACGTCCCGCGCCGTGCGCGTGACTTAAGATTGCGAGCGCCTTGCGAGGAGCTCCCCCCGCTATGCAAGATCCGGCGGCCTCCACCATCATGCTCCAGCGGTCCCGCGGGCGTGCCGTTTTGAGCGCGGTCGGCCACGCCCGCTCGTACCAGCGGAGCGCAACACCGCACTCTCCGCTCACGCCGTAGAGGCCGATGAGATCCGCTCCAAGGCGACTCGCCGTCGCCGACCACGCCGAGTCGACTGCCCGCCTCAGCAACGACGAAACCGTCGAGATCGCCGACCCCGTATATCCCGACAAGCACGCATCGATGGCTGCGTCCATCGCCACGACCTCAAGTGCGCGCGGACCCGTCCACAGCGAGAAAGACTCGATGAACCGAACGGCTTCGGTCGAAGCGAGCCGTGCCGAAGTGAAGTTTCCGGCTTCGAAGTCGAGAATCGCCATGTCGCCAAGCGTCGCTAGAAGCGCGGCACGCGCGTCCGTAGCTTCGGGGGCTGCGGCGAGACTGCGACGTAGCCAGGCGAGGGCTTCGGTAAGCTTAACGATGGCGTCGGGATAAGATTTGGTCAGTCGTGCCTTCGCGCGAGTAAGGCGCGCCACCAGATACTCATCGAGCCCCGGCACCTCTGCGCGTCGATCGTTCAGAGCGCCCACCACGGAGTCGACCGCGTCGTGCGCCGTAGCGTCATCGTCGAAGTCGAGAGCCGCTTCGGCCAATTCCAGCAGCAGATCCGCCCGCACACCCGGATCGGTACTATTGCAAGCGAGCCGGCGGAGCACGGCAAAGCACTCCTCGCTTCCGGATTGAGCAAGACTGCGCGCGTTTGCTCGACTCGACAACATCGCGTCGGACTGCTCGCCCATGAGACGGCGCGGCGCGGATAGCGATGCCGCTACAGGCGACCGCGGCGTCAGCAGGCTCGGCAAAAGCGTGCGTAGTTCGTTGAGCGCGGCGCGCCGATCGCGGTAGAACTGACGCGCGGAGATGCCGAGCGCCGCTTGAACTTTAGCCGCAGGCTCTCCGCGCAGGTCGTACCGTCTTACGATCTCGCGCTGCCGCGCCGGCACTCGGAAGAGCGCGAGTTCGATGGCGTGGCGCAGGGCCGCCTGACCTCGATCTTCGGCGAGACCGCGGCCGCGCATGCTACGTAACGTGCGCAGCCACGCGTCGAGCGGATTGCCGAGGGGCCTATAGCGCGCCATTAGCGCCTACTACTACGGCGACAGAAGGTTCTCATGGCAAATTCCACCGCCGAGGTACGCGCAGACGCCTCATTTTGCCAAATATGTCGTAATTCGGCACGAGGGGAATTGACAACCCCGGCGCGCGCTGCGACAGTTTAATCCATGGGTACAACAAGAAGAGTTATCTTCGCAATCCTCGCCGCATTGTTGGCAGCGTGCAATAGCCAACCTCAATTCTCTCCTTCGGGTGGCGCGGTCACTTCAGTCGGCCCAAACCAGGCTGTGCTTGGATCGGCCCGTAGCGGCGCCAAGATCATGTCGGTTCAAATCGATCGAGACTTCGCCGACGCAAAGTATTTGAAAATCTTTGATAATCTAGCGAGCTTCCCGTCGGGCAAATATTGGGGCGGCGCCCTCGTCGCGATCGTCGGCGGCGGCGGATCGAACGAATTTTCTGACGACGAGCTCGCCGCAGCGTTCACGCCTTCCACCAATCATACCGCAACGGTAGTCGAAGCCGCGATTGTCAACCCGAAGTTAGGTCTTGGAACCTCCGGTTTTACGCTAAGTGTAAATCAGGACGACAATGGCGTCCCCGGGAATGCTCTGATCACTGCGCAGCTTCCAACGTTGCCGGAAAATTACCCCGGAATCTGCTGTTCCTTCCTTGTAGGAAAGATTCCAAACGGCATAGCGCTGAGCGGTGGAAAGCAATATTGGATCGTCCTCAGCGGGCAAAACGGACAACCCAGCGATGGCGCCGGCTGGGCCATGAACGCGACCGATGAGGTGAACCCATTCCTCTTCGCCACGTACTGCGCGTATGCGAGCAAATGCCCGAACGGCCCTGGATGGTACACGTTTGAAGGCAGCGTTTTTGGAACTGGGCTCGCGTTTGCCGTGCTCGGCAGCAACTGACAACAATCTTTGTGACGCGAGGAAAGGAACTCTGATGCACAAGACCTTCACCGTAACGCTGGCGATCGTCGCCCTAATCGGCGCAACTTCGAACGCTCGCCTGAACGGGAACTCGCCCCTTGTAATACACGTCGTTAACGGCGCGGGTTATCCGCCACTCGTCACGCTCAACGCCGGGCGACGCGGTCCGCTCGTCGCGCGCGACGATTCCGGCGACGCCGGCCTGACCAAGATCGTGAGCAATTTCACCCGATACGCGGAGAGCCCGTACTGGGGCCGGTTAGGCTACGCGGTAATCGGCCCCAAGAGCGGTAGCGGTGGGGGAACCGAACAGTGGTTGGGCACCCCGTTCACGCCTACGGCGAACCACCTCGCAACGAAAGTCGAGGTGCCGGTAAAATATTATTCCGGGACTAATGGAGTCACGGTCAGCATCTACGACGACGACGCCGGAGTGCCCGGCAAGGCACTGCATACTTGGGAGCTGACGAACCTTCCCAGCTCCCCGTGTTGTACCGTTGGAACCGTTTCGTATAAACGCGGCGTGCCGCTAACTGGAGGTAAGCAGTACTGGATCGTCGTCGGCACCAACGCCAAATACGCCGGTTCCGTCGCGATCTGGACCCTCACGGAGTTTGCGCACACGCAGAAGAACGGGTCGAGCTGGGCAACCTACTGCTCCGGTAGCGGGTGCAGTGGAATTGGAATCCCGGATAATACCTGGAAACTAAACACGGGCATGTTCTACGGATTTGCTTACGCCGTACTGGGAACGTGAGGCTCCCACGGGCATAAGCGACCAAAAGAATCGCCGGATTCATCGACCGCAGCGCCTTCGACGCTCTCGACCAGAAACTGCTTCACCGGCGAAAGTCCCGCACTGGGCGCACACGTGCACGGCGCCGCCTTGGAAATCGACGACCTGGACATTTCTCTTACGGTCTCTTTGCGTGGGAAACGTGACCGTAAACGCGTTTTACGGGGCGATACTGACCGACTGGCCGACGGGTCTTTCCGGCGGCGACTGCAGCGATCGCGTCGGGTTACCGCCTGCCCGGGTACGCCCGGCTCGCAACGACGTACCTCCATGCGGCAGCTCGCAAGCAAGAGGATCGGAGTATCCTGCTAACGGTTCCGCCGAACCGTACAACAAAGCTTCGACGTAAAGATTGCCGGCATCGTCGTAGCCCGGCGCCCAAAACGGGTAGCACACCGCGCTTTGGTAGACGTGCGCCTTTCCGCGGGCGTGAACGAAGACGTCGACTGCGTGCAAAGCAGCCACCGCGAGATTTCCGGTGGTTGGATCGACGGAACATCCCATGGGCTGGTAGTCGGTCTTTAGTGTCTTAACGGTCTGCGTGCGGCCGCGCGCGTACTCCGAAACGGAGCTTCCGCCGAAAGCAACAACCCAGAGGTTTCCCTTCTTATCGACGCACTGGCCATACGGATCGTTCAAGCCGCTAAGCTGACCTTCCAACGTCCCTTTCTTGAAGTCGTAGACGTAGACGTCGTTGCTGCTCCAATCGGAGACGTATAGCAGCTTCTTTATGCGTTTTGCGTCGGGCGACATCCACGACGAACGCGGTCGGGCCGCGTCGGCCCCGCGCCGAAATGGCGCAACGTCTTGGCGATCGCATCGGTAGCGACGGGCGCCTCGAGTCCGGAGTTGGCAATCGGGACGCATCCGGCGAGCAAGGCGGCGGCGGTGCCAATCTTTAGCGCATAGCCGCTGAAACTCATCGCCGATGCCGGCCACCGAGTCGATGGATCAATAGTCCTTTACCCGAATTTCTTTTCGCCACCAACCCACGTTTCGCTGATCTTTATCGCCGTGATTTGCTCTGGATCCGTCTTGAAGGGGTCGCTTTCAAGGATAGTGAGGTCGGCCTCTTTACCCGTTTCGAGCGTTCCGATCAGATCTTCCATCCCGATTTGCCGCGCCGCGTTGATAGTCACCGCCATCAGCGCCTGTTCGAGCGTGATGGCCTGATCTGGACCGATCACCGAGCCGTCAATCTCGCAACGGCGCGTTACCGCTGTTTGAACAAGGCGCAACGGGCCGATCGGTCCGGCCGGTGAGTCGGTGTGCACGCTGAAGGGGATTCCGAGCTTCACGCAGGCGCCGGTTGGGATCATGAAGTCGGTCCTGTTCGCTCCTAAGATCTCGTCGCGATAAGCCGCGCCGTAGAGCGCCAAGAGCGCCATAAGGAAAGTCGGCTCGACCCCAAGCCGTTTCATGCGCTCAAGCTGATCTTGGCGCGCCATCGTTGCGTGTTCGATCCGGTTAAGCCCAGTAGACGGGTTAGCGCCGTAGGCTGACTCGATAGCACCGAGCGCATCATCGATCGCCGCATCGCCCTGGCAATGGATCAAGATCGGCCATCCGGCGTTCATCGCCGCGCGACACATCTGTGTCATCTGGCTCTCCGAATAGTTCGTTTGACCCTTCGTCGTGGTGTGAAGGTAAGGCATTGTTTGTGCCGCCGTCTCTTGCTGGTTCGAACCGTCCGCCCAGAACTTGATGCCGTAGAGCGAAAGGCGACTGCCGGGGATTACCCTCGCCTTAGCGCCCGTCCCCAGCGAGGCGAAGGTTTTGCTTTCCTCGATCGCATCTGATGGCAAACTGGCACTCAAGCGGACGTCGAGCGTGGTCGATGACTTCGCAAGTAGCTGGACCCACTGCGCTTTGATGGTGCCCGGTTCGTGCAGCGTTGTGTTGCCAATGGCTGCTACGCGCTTCGTATATGTCGTTACCAGCTTCGCGAGCGCATCC
>DATMKR010000089.1:0-4015 GCA_035571115.1 Candidatus Acidiferrum sp.
CACGTTCACGAACGAGGTCATCGTGCCGTAGTAAAAGAGCTCCGATACCGTCTCGCCGTTCACTTGCAGATAGCACGGAGCGTTCGCTCCCAAGCACAGGGTTTGCGGCGTGCCCCCGATGACCGTTTCGAGCGCCGGAGCGCCGTCGGCGAAACGCACGCGCGCCATACCGTTCGCTGCCGGCGGCATCGAACTCGAACCGGAACCCGATCCACCGCATGCCGTCATCGCAAACAGAGTGACGACGACGCCGGCGAGGCGAGATTTCATGCTTAGCTCCATACAATCGAGTTCGTGCGCGCCGCGACAAACGGCGCGCACGAACGTTTTTTCGGGTTTATCTGACTAGCTGTTGAAACAGGGCGAAGCGCTGTGAGTGCCCACGAGAGCCGTCTGGATCTTCGTGTGGGTCGATTTGGGAAGAGGCGTGTATTCTAGGCCCGGAAGCGCGTTGTCCCAAGCTTTCGAATCGAGATATACGATCGCGTTCTTCAGGTCGGTGAAGTGATTTGAGCCCGCGCGAGTTTGGTCCTTACCATAGAACAGCCAGTAGCTCAGGCCAACAATCGGATACGCACCGCTCGGCGGGTTTACGAAGGCCGACGGCGGGATGTAGAGTTGGCAGTTCGGAGTGCTCGAGCCGAGCGAGATGCCGTCTGCGCCTTCGCCGAACTCGATCTTATTGCCGGTGGCCGTTTTGAGTGCTTCGGCCACGGCCTTGACGTTCGTGGGGCTCACGAACTTCTTTCCGTTGAGCAACGCCGCTTGGCCGACGCTGGGGCTGGTCGCCGCCGCCGCCCACGCGCCCTCTGCATATCCGGTGCCGTACGGGAACCCGGCGGTTCCGCAGGTGCCACCCTGAATGCACTGCAGGACGCCCGGATTGCCGGAGGCGCCGGAGAAGACCGAGCCGGAGGTTTGTGTGCCGGTCGGACCGGTCCACGCCAGGGCGGTAAGACTAACCTGAGGGAAGGTCCAGGCTGCACTGCGACTGGGGCTGCCATACGGAGCGCTGGCGTAGCGGCCCTTAAAAGTCTGATTGCACCCCTTCGAGCTGTTGGAGAGCTTGTTTTCAAACAAGTAGGTCGTTCCGCTTCCGTCCGAGCGGTAGTAGAAGTAGATCGCCTGGTGGCCGGCGACCGGGGTGCCCCCATTGTCTGCCGTGATCGCGCCGTCGTCCCAATAGCCAATGGTGCCGTTGGCGATCGCGCAATAGGTCCAGGTCGAGAGTTTGAGTTGGTTGGAACCGAGCCCGGTCAAACCGTTGCCGCCTTCGTCGATGTACGGGAAGACGATCGGACCGCCGTAAGTCGGGAACTCGTACGGCTGGCCATACGTAGCGGCGTAACCGCTGGTTACGTACGGCGTTCCGCTCGTGCAGCACTCCGTCGAAGGCATCGCGACGTCGCTGCCGACGAAGTCGATCGGATCGGTGCGGCCGCCGAAGCCAGTGGGGCTTGCGCCTAGCGGCGCACAAGCATCCGTTCCTTCCGTGATGACGCCCTCGAACTCTTTGCGTCCGGTGCCGCTGCCGGTCAGGCAGTAGTAGTAGTTGTTGCCGTCCGCATTCTTTTTCGCGACGTTGTAGAGTAGTGAGCCCGGTCCAGGGGTAGCCTGAATGCTGGTGTACGAGCCGGTCGGTTGGTCTCCGAGGTTGTACCCGTAGGCCGGGAAGGTCGCACCGCCGGCGTGGATGTCGGCGATACCGTTATCGTTGTGATGAATGCGACCGTGCTGCGAAGCTGCGGGAGCATTCGGCAGGGACCCTAGTCCAGAGCTTCCTCCGGAGTTTCCGTTACACGCGCTCATCAGCAGTGCCGGAATTGCGGCCCAAGCCAAGATAGCGAGGGTCTTTCTCATGTGGATTTTCCTTCATGAAGAGGCTGGTGCGTTAAGGGAGTAAGTCCCGGCGCTCTCGCGCCGTTAACCGGACCGGCCGTGGCCGAACCGGAAACCGATGTAATAACGAGCGCGACCGGCGCGTTCAACTGCGTCGCGGAGCCCGCAATTCGCAGCGATGGCTTCGCAGATCCGTTTGCGCTAGCCGGATACTCGGATACGGCGTCGTTGAATGGGTCGGCCGCAAAGAGCGCCGAGCCGCCGTAGATCTGAATCTCTGGAAAGTAGAAGCGCAGCGGGCTAAAGGTGTTCGTGCAATCGGTTCCCTGCGTCTGAATACCGTCGAGCGTCAAGATGCGCGTCGGCGATTCGCCACTGCCGCTCCCGCTCGCTCCGGCGGCATAAACGTTGGTTGCGCCCTGACACGTCGCGCTGCTGCCGCTGCCGGTCTTGACGAAGTTGGCGATATAGATTTCCGCGCTCTTGTTCAAGGCAACATTACTGGTAAATCCCGGGCTGAGCTTCGTCTTCGAATTCCATAGGAGCTCGCGAGACGGTTGCGCCGATGGATTCCCGATATTTACCGCGGCATTGACGTACATGCCATACGCACTTCCGAAACCGGACTTGAACGTACCGTTAAGGTAAAAGTTGTTGGCAGAGTCGATCGTGAGCCCCGTGGGGCCCGGATAGTAGATGGCCGGCGACGAGAAGGCAAAGGCATGCTCAGGATCGGTCGCGCCTTTGCTGCTATCCGCATACGTCATCACCGCATTGCCGGTATTGCCGTCGACGGTCGTCGCGCCGTAGGTCACGAGGCGTCCCGAGGGATCGAAGGCGATGAAAATCGGATAGATCGTTGTGTTCTTGGTGGCCGTCAGCGTCGCGGTTGGTTGATCGTTGCCGCTCGCACCTGGTGCATAGATCGCGATCTCGTTGCCCGAGTCGGGTTTACCGAAGCTCGCGCCGTTGCTGGAGTCGAAATAGCCGACGTACAGATTGTCGCTGGAATCCACGGCGATGCTGACGGCATACAGCTTCTTGTCGAGCAACAACGTGCGTTCGGGCGCGGCGTTACCCTTGGCTTTGCCGTCGTACTCGGTTATCGTCGCGTCCTCTCCGCTACTCGATCCGTAGTTGAGCGCGTAGATCGTACCGACGGGCGGCGGCGGCTGTTTTCCAAGCAGTGCAAAGCCGACGCTGGCGCTGCTACCGCTGGCTCCGGAGACGCTGGCCGCGACCGTTATCGGCGAAGCCTCGTTGTTGCCGTCATACGTTAGCGTTATGTCGCCGGTGGGCTTGTTTATCGTCAGCGATTCACCCGAGCCCCTCGCATCGTGTAAACGGAACGAATGATTCGAATCCCCTTGGATCGCAAGCGAGAGCGGTTCGGCGTAGTCACTGGGACCGACGATTTCGGCGCCGCTCGCATCGTAGGCATCGAGCGTTACGGTCGCGGTCGTACGTATGCCGCGTTTGGCATTCTTGGGCAAAAGACCCAACTTGAGGGAGGCGATGACGCCCTCGAGCGTGAGCGACAGGGTTGAGATTCCGACGCTGCCGCCGCCCGAACCAATCGTCGCTGCGACCGTACCGGCAGAGAGGACCGCGCCGGTCGCGCCGGTGCCGGCGTAGGCCGTCGCGGCAAAGACGTCGCTTCCGGGCGAACCTTCGGCCGTTGCCGTGCAGATGATACCGTGCGCGCCGGGCTTGCAATCACGTGCCTTCGGAACCGTGTTGAGGATCGTTGGATTGACGCCGGTCACGCCTTTGCCGTTCACGGATGCGAGCTGGATCGCCAACGATTGCGTATTCGGAGAAACGTAGTTGGGTTTCGCACCGCGCGTTCGGGAAGGAACCGTTACCGTAACCTTGACGTCAACCAGACGCGTCGGCGGGCCGCCGGGATTCCCCCCGAAACCGACAAACGAGCCGTCGGGCGTATTCGGCGAACCGCCGCACGCCGATGTTAATCCAATCGCGACCAGTGCCGCAATCGAGAGTGACTTCTTGCCGAGCCGCGCAGTTTGCATCACGGATAGAGTCCGAAGAGCTTATCGGAGGTGGTGACGTCGGCCTGACCGTTTGGGCCTTTGATGAGCGGCAGCTGTGAAAGGTTGTTTGGATAGGATGCTTCGTAGGCTGGGTAATCCGTCGCCGCGGCATAGATGTCGTA
>DATMKR010000090.1:0-4491 GCA_035571115.1 Candidatus Acidiferrum sp.
GAAGATCGTCGACCGCCAATCCGGGGATTTGGTCTGGAAGCGCTTTGCCGAAGTGGGGCCGGGCGATACCGTCGCGCTCTCGATGGGCGGCTTCGCCGGCAGGCCGCAGGTCGTCAATCTGCCGCCGCTGGGTGAAGAGCATTGGACCGCCGATTTCACGACGACGGCGCCTCAAATCCTGACGGCCGACCTCGCCGAGTTCGCCGGCTACTTCATGGGCGCCGGCACGCTGCACGCCAAGGGCTTACGCTTGCGCGCGGCCGATGAGGATGCCGACGTTCGCGATCGGCTCATCGCGCTGGCGCGGCAGCTTTTCAACATCGAGGCGACGGTATCGCAGAAGGGCGCCTACACGGAGATCCGGATTCACTCGGTTCCGCTGGCGATGTGGTGGCAGGCTTGCGGGTTCGCAAAGCATCACCCGGCCAGCGACTCGCGCAGCAAGAGCTACCTCGCCCACGTTCCCGACGCGGTACTCGCCTCGAACGATCCCGTCATCTACGGAGCGTTCCTGCGGGGCCTCTTTGAGGCCGACGGCACCGTCGTCAACGGCGCCGCGCACCTTTCGACGGCGAACGCCAGCCTCGCCGATGACGTGCGAACGGTGCTTCTCACGCTCGGCATTCCAACGAGCACCCGCATCGACAAATCCGGCTGGAGCGGCGCCGATCTCTACGTGTTGCGAGTTCGCAATGCCGATTACGTTCGCAACTTCCTTAAAACGGTCGGATTCATCGGCGACCGTAAACGCAGCGCCGTGCGTCCGTGCGACACGTGGCAGGGCACCAAAGGCGACCGCGTCTTCCTGCGCAAAGACGTCCTGCGCACGCTCGTGCCGCATTCCAGCGAGCTCTACCCGCGGACCGCGCTCTACGGCTATCGCCATGCCGGCGCGATCAGCCGCACGGCGGCGTCCGAGCTGCTCGAAAGAACCGGCAGCATCGAAATAAAGACCGCGCTGACGTTCTTTTACGACGACGTCGCCTCCAACGATGACGGCGGCGAGCAGTTCACGTACGATCTCTCCGTGCCGGCCAACGTCACCTATTTCGCCAACGGATTCATCTCGCACAACACGATCGGCCTCGTCATGGACTGCGATACGACCGGGATCGAGCCGGACTTCGCTCTCGTGAAGTTCAAGAAACTTGCCGGCGGCGGCTACTTCAAGATCGTCAATCAGTCGGTCGACGCCGCGCTGCATAAGCTCGGCTACTCGCAAGAACAGATCGAGGCGATCGAGACGTACGCCAAAGGCACGGGCACTTTGGAAGAAGCGCCCCACATTAACCGCGCGACGCTCAAGGCAAAAGGGTTCGACGACGACGCGATTGGGCGCGTCGAGGCGGTGCTCGCGAGCGCCTTCGAGCTGCCGTTCGTCTTCAATAAGTTCGTGCTCGGGGAAGAGTTCTGCAAAGAGCGGCTCGGCTTGAGCGAAGCGCAGCTCAACGACTGGAGCTTCTCGCTGCTCCGCGATGGCCTCGGTTTTTCGACGCAGCAGATCGAGGAAGCGTCGGCCCACATCTGCGGACGAATGACCGTCGAAGGTGCGCCCTATCTCAACGACGAGCATCTTCCCGTCTTCGATTGCGCGACGCCGTGTGGAAGATACGGTTCGCGCTACATCCGCCCGCTCGCACACGTCGACATGATGGCAGCCGCGCAGCCATTCGTCAGCGGTGCCATTTCAAAGACGATCAATTATCCGCAAACCGCGACGATCGAAGACGTCAAGGAAGCCTACCGCTATGCGCGCGAGCGCATGATCAAAGCCGTGGCGCTCTATCGCGACGGATCGAAGCTTTCGCAGCCGCTGGCCGCAAGTTACGACTTCGGCAACGACGGCGGCGAACAGGAAGCGGCAAGCGGCGCGCAGCCGCAGCCCTTCGCGACGCCGATGCAGATCGCCGAGAAGATCGTCTATCGGTACATTGCCAAACGCCGGCCGATGCCGCAGCGCCGCAGCGGCTATACGCAAAAAGCAACGATCGCCGGCCATAAGGTCTACCTCCGCACCGGCGAATACGAAGGCGGCCAGCTCGGCGAGATATTCCTCGACATGCATAAGGAGGGCGCGGCCTTCCGCTCGCTGATGAACAACTTCGCGATTGCGATCTCGCTGGGGCTGCAGCACGGCGTGCCGCTGGAAGAGTTCGTCGAAGCCTTTACCTTCACGCGCTTCGAGCCGAACGGGCCGGTCGTGGGTCACGATCATATCAAGATGGCGACCTCGATCCTCGATTATATCTTCCGGGAGCTCGCGGTCAGCTACCTCGGCCGCTACGATCTCGCGCACGTGGAGCCGTCCATGCAGATGGATGCCATGGGACCCGAAGCGCGCGAAGAGTACGTCGCCGAGGAAGAGGGCGGCGTCAACGTGCGGCCGGTGGGCGTCGCCGAGATGTTCCACCCGGTGAGCACGCATCTCCATCCCGGCCAGCAACCACGGCCAGCGATCGCACCGCCGGTCGCTCCAACGCTCCCCACCGGCAGCAACGGCGGTGGTACGGCCGTCGCCGTCTTGGTGAGAACCGAAGCGATCAACGCCTCGAAGGCCAAGGGTTACACCGGCAACGCGTGCTCCGAGTGCGGTCAGCTCACGATGGTTCGCAACGGCGCGTGCGAAAAATGCGATTCGTGCGGAGCAACGTCAGGTTGTAGCTAATAAGCGCAGGCGGTCATTCACTATCGGGAATAAGATCATCGTCGGGGTACTGGCGCATGAAGAACTTCGGTGCCAAGGGCGCCTTGATCGGGACGAATGCGGCCGGCTTTTGCGAGAAGTCGAAGCAGTCGCCTGCCGGTGAGTGGGCACGAGTGTCGGCTTTGGCGAGCTGACCAAGACCATAGAGATCTTCGGCGAAACGCAGCACGCTGGCCGTTTCGTAGTGGACGTGCGAGACGTAATCGTGTTTGACGTACGGAGATAACATGATCAGCGGAACCCGGAAACCTAAGCTGTCGCGATCCTTGTATTCGGGCGCCACCGGGTCGTAGAGGCCGCCCCAGTCGTCCCATTGGATGAAGATCGCCGTCGAGTTCCAGAACTTGCTCCTGCCGACGGTGTTCACGAGCGCGGAGACCCACGACGGCCCGTAGTCATCCGGGCAGTTGGTATGGTCGGAGTCGTCGCAGACGGGGGTGATCCACGTAAAGTTTGCGAGTTCTCCCTTGCGGACGTCGGTGATAAACTTCCAGTTTGGCGAAATGACGTCTTTCTTCCAATCCGGTCCATCGTAGATATGTTTGACGGCTTGATAGCCCGACCAGGTCGCACCGTTGCCGCTGCCCGCGCCATATCTGCTGGCATAGAAACGCCATGAGAGATTGGCTTTATCGAGTTCGTCGCCGAGGGTTTGATAGTCGAAGCACGCCTTCTGATAGCCCGCGACGACGCGCTCCGTGGTGATCATCGAGACTTGGGCCGCCTCGTGATCCTCGCAACCCCAGTAGCCGCCCGGCAAGTCGGCGCTCCAGGCCGCCTGTGCGGCGATGATGTATTGATGGGCGACAAAGCTTTCGTCGAGCTGCGACTGGAACATGCGATCGGCAAGCGCGCCTTCGTGCGCCATGTCGAAGTACGGCTTCGACTGATCGTGCGGCACGTACACGTACTGCGGGTATTTAAAATCGCCGTCGGACCATTCTTGGTCGAATCCGTTCATCCGGCAGTCCGTACCGGGCATCTTACCCGTACCGTTGCACGCCGTGATCATCGCCGCCACCGAGTGATCGATATCGTAATACGCGCCGAGCTTCGACGGCTTGAGCTTGATCATTTGGCCTTTCGAGTCTGCGCCTTCCGTGACCGTATACGCGCCCGGGTAGCCGTAGAACAGGTTGTTGAAGCTGCGGTTCTCTTGAACGATGTAGACGATATGCGTGATTTTGCCGGCGCCCGTTGCGTCGAGTGCACGCAGTGCGTTGCCCTCTTGCATATAGGGCAGCGCACCTTGGGCGCCATGCGAGCCAAGCGAGCAGCCGCCAAGCATGGCCGCACTCGCGCAAATGCCAAGCGCTAAGCGCGTGTAACCCGAGATTCTCATCAACGTAACCCTCCAGCTAAGCGGCGATGGACCGACGAGCGGCTGGATTTCGACCAACGACGCTCAGTTCCATCGCCGCAGCTGGGCGAAGCCCCTCGCGCTTTAGGGAATCGTCGTGATATAGCCGTTGGTCAGGCCCGCGCCGACGTAGACACCGATGACGGTGCTTCCGTAGACCGAGTTAGCGCTGACCGGGCCGATAACGGTGGCGGTTCCGGCGGCCCAGTTGCGGATCGGCAGGAAGAAACCATACTCGAGGGTTTTGTTCTTGATGTCGAAGTAGTCGCCGATTACGTTGTAGTTGCCGGCTCCGCCCGCTCCGGTGATCCCTTCGAAATGGGTAAGGATCGACTTCGGCCAGTCGTAAACGAGCATCTTGCTTCCGGCGAGGTTGCGCACGTACGCGTGCGTGCCTTTCTTATCGGTGTAACCGCCGGCGATCGCG
>DATMKR010000091.1:0-19606 GCA_035571115.1 Candidatus Acidiferrum sp.
TCCGCAAGGCCGGCAGGTCGCGACCGCTCATTCCCCGCTCGCGGATTCACTCGTGCTCAATCCGCACAAGTGGATGTTCGTTCCGATGGATCTCTCGGTGCTTTTTTTGAAAGACGAGTCGATCGTTCGCCGCGCGTTTAGCCTCGTGCCGGAGTATCTTACGACACCCGAGGCGGGCGTCGTCAACTATATGGACTACGGTTTGCAGTTGGGGCGGCGTTTTCGGGCGCTTAAACTCTGGTTCGTGCTGCGGCACTTCGGCGCAGAAGGTGTCCGCAACAGGCTGCGCCATCACATCGCGCTTGCGCAAGAGTTTGCCTCGTGGGTGCGCGCCGAGCCGGACTGGGAAGTCATGGCGTCGCATCCGCTCTCCGTCGTCTGCTTTCGCTGCGCGCCGCGCGGCGTCGACGAAACGCAACGCGACGCGCTCAACGCGGAGATCCTGCGCGCCGTCAATGCAACGGGCGAGGTCTTCCTCTCGCATACGAAAGTCGACGGGCACTATGCCCTTCGGCTTGCGATCGGCAACCTGCGGACGCAGCGCGCGGATGTCGAGCACGCCTGGAACCTATTGCGGCGGCAGTGCTGAATCGAGCAGGTAAAGTGTGCTTGCCATTTAGTTAAGCGTCCCAGCTTACCACGGCCTAACTCGAGGCGCGTCGGTGGGATCCCAGCTTCGCCGGCGCGTCCTTCGACACGCTCGCTACGCTCGCTGCTCAGGATGACAGAGGAGTCAGTACAATCGTAGATACCGTTCGCGTTCCCACGGGTGGACGGCGCGGCGATAGCGTTCGTACTCTTCGAGCTTCGCATCGCGGAAGGCATGGTAGAGATGATCGCCCAGCGATCCGCGCACGACGGGATCCGCATCGAGCTCGGCGATTGCCTGGCGCAGCGACTTCGGCAACGTGCCGATACCGCACTCCCGGCGTTCGCGTTCGCTCAAATCGTAGGTCGATCCGGCGAAGGCGGCCCCCGGCAACGTTCCGGATGCGATCCCGTCCGCCGCCGCTCCGATCAAGACCGCGAGCGCGAGATATGGATTGCAAGCCGGATCGGGGCTGCGCATCTCGATGCGCGACGGCTTTTGTCCGGGCGGTACGCGCACGAGTGCGTTTGCGCTTCGCTCCGACCAGACCGAGTAGATCGGCGCGTCCCACGCGGCGACCAAACGTTTGTATGAGTTGACCGTCGGATTGCAGATCGCGGTAAGGGCCGGCGCATGCCCGAGCAATCCTCCGACGACATAGAGTGCGGTCTCTTCGTCGCTGTCGCCGGCTAGGCGAAAATCCGCATGCAGGCCGCTGCCGGCCCGCTCCTCGAGCGGCTTTGGCATGAAGGTTGCATCCAGGTCGAAATCGGCGGCAACGTGTTTGACGATCGTGCGCAGCGTAAGCGCGTGGTCTGCCGCGGCGAGCGGGTCGTCGTGCGCGACGTCGATCTCATGCTGGCCGGCGCCATGTTCGTGATGCGCCGACGTGATCGGAACGCCCATCGAGCCCAGCGCAGAGACCATTGCGTTGCGTGCTTCCTCGCCGCGGTCGTTGGCCGAGAAATCGAAATACGAGCCGACGTCCGTCGTCGTGGTTGAGGGCTCGCCGGCTGCAGAGCGTTCGAAGAGATAAAACTCGATCTCCAGGCCGATTTGCGTGCCGCTCAGCGAGGGGGCGCTCTCGATAGCGCGACGCAGCGTCGTTCGCGGGCAGCCTTCAAACGGCGTGCCGTCCGGCATCGCGATGTCGCAGATCAACCGTCCCTCTCGCCCTTGGGGTGCGGCGCGCCACGGATAGATCGTAAAGGTCGCCGGGTCGGGACGAAGCACCATGTCGAGCTCCTCCCCGCGAACGAAACCGTCGATCGAGCCGCCGTCGAAAGTAATGCGGCCCTCGAGCGCGTCGTCGAGCTGTTCGACCGGGATCGAAACGTTCTTGCTAACGCCGAAGACGTCGGCGAAGACGAGACGGACGAAGCGCACGTCCTCTTCGCGCGCGAGTTTGACGACTTCGCGTTTGTGGGAGGGGCGGCGCCACTGTGGTTTAGACGTGGAGTTCATCGATTGCAATGGCCATGCGCAACGTGAGTTGATCGTGTGGGCTTTCCAGCGTTCGCGAAGTGATTTCGCCGATCTGCCGCAGACGATAAAAAACCGTGTGCCGGTGAACGTTCAACGATAGGGACGCGGTCTTGACGTTCTGCCCGACGTTGAAATATAGCTTGAGCGTTCGCTCCAGCTCCGTCTGGTGCTTCTCGTCATAGGAGCGTAGGGGCGCGAGAACGCCGGCCGCAAAGGCTCGAAGGCGTTGCGCGTCGGCACCTTCGTATAACAACGAATATGCGCCGAGATCTTCGTACGCCGCTACGTGTGCCGATCCGAAGAGGCGCCGACCGATCGTCAGCGCGGCTGCAGCCGTTGCCTCGCTGCGAGCGAGTGCCGTTGCGGCCTCGACGGTGCCGACGCCGCCGGAAATTCGCAGCTGCGACTTTCGCCGCGCGGCCGTACGCGGCAAAAAGCAGGCAGCTGTTTTGGCGTTGGCCGCATCGATGGCGCGGGCGGCCGGTACGAAGACGAAGAGCGACTGCTCTCGCTCCAAGAATCCAAGCTCCGCGTCGATCGGGCGAAAAGCGTCGGCCGCAAGCGCTCGCAGCTCCGTCATTACCGCCGGCGCCGCGCCGGTCGCATCGCATTCGAGGATGACGATGCAATACTGCTGGGCTAAGGCGATGCCGTGTGCGGCAGCCTCCTCGCGTGCCGCTGCGATGTCGGAGAAACTCTCCGAGAGCAGCGAGCTCCAAAGCGTTCCCTTCTTCGCGCGCGGGCCGAAGGCGTCGCGCGATAGCTCGACGCCGATCGCCGCCGCGGTGAGCCGCAGCATCAGCTCGGCCTCCGGCGCCGAGTCGGTGCCGAAGAGCGAAAGCCAGCCGACGTGAAGATCGCCCGAGTTAACGCGCAGCACTTTTCCCGCAGCGCCCGATTCCACGACGCTTCGCGCGCTCGGCGGAACGCGGTGCGAGCCGGCGGCGGCGAGGTGACGCCACTGCGCGTCTTCGAGCAGCACGCCGCCCCCGGCCGCTCGCGCCAAATGCGCCGCCAGCGCCTTCGGGCCGCCTCCCGACGCGGTAATGCGCGCGAGAGCCTCGGCGAAAGCAACGATCTCCTCCGGCCTCACGGCGCGGTGGCGTGCAAATGGTGGCGAGCCCGCAGGTGCGGCAGCTTCTTCGCGATATCGTCAGGCATGATTGCGTCGATTGCATCGTCAACCGTGACGATTCCGAGCAGCTTACCGGCGTCGTCGACGACGGGTACTGCTAAGAGATCGTACTTCGCGATCGTCGACGCGACGTCCACCGCCGGCGTGTCCGGAGCCACCGTCACCAGGTCGGTGTCCATGATGCGTTCGATGAACGCAGTCGGCAAGGCGAGCAGCAGCGTCCTCAGCGAAAGCACGCCCAAGACGTGGTCGCTCTTGTCCAGCACGTAGAGGTAGTAGATGAACTCCGAAACCGGCGCGATTTCGCGAATTTTACGGATCGTGGCTTCGGTCGTGCGGTGCGGATAGATCCAAACGTAATCGGTTGTCATCATACCGCCGGCGGTGTCTTCGGGATACTTCACCAGTTCGCGCAGCTCGCCCGCCGTGTACGCGTTCATCTCGGCGAGCAGTTCCGACTGCTGCTCCTCCGGAAGCTCGGCTAAAAGGTCGGCCGCATCGTCGGCATCCATCTCTTCGATGATGTCGGCGGCCCGCTCGGTGCCGATATCATCGATCAGGTTCTTGCGCGTATCCGCGTCGAGATGTTCGAACGCGTCGGCGGCGGTCTCGTCATCGAGCTGTCCGACGACGGCGGCGGCCTCGCGCGCGGAAAGTTCGCCGATGATCTCGGCCAACTCGGAGGGATGCATTCGCGCCAGCCGGTTCTCTTTGACCGAGAGGCGCACTTGTGACGGATTAACTTCGCGGATCGGCGCGACCGAATCCCAGGCGATCATCGAGCGCGGAACGTTGCCGATGCGTGAGAGCCAACGCTTGCCGAACGACCGCAATCCAAGGCGGCGCAGAAGCCCGGCGATTCCCACGTCGGCCGCAACCACGCGTAGCCGGCCGTTGGCGTTGGCAACCTCGATATCGTTGATGCGCACGACCTTCCGGCCGTCAACGTCCACGATCTGCTTATCGAGCAGATCGGCGACGAGATAGAGCTCCTCTTGTTCCGGCGGCACGGGTTCTTTCGGAGCCATCGTCAGTGCGACGGTTCCATTGCGGTCGACGTCGGCGACGGTCTCGATCGGAGCAAAGCGTAGCCCCTGCGTGGTCTTGATCACGAGGCCGTCGACTTGCGGAAAGACGGCGTCCGGCTTGCCGACGACAAAGTCGGTTACCTTTCCGATCGGGAGGTCGTTGATGGTCGCCCGGCGGCCGACCAGCTCCGAGATAAATCCCTCGGTGAACGCCATAGTGCGCGCTTTGGACCAAGCCTTATGGAAAACCCGCCGCTACGCCGCCAGCGGAGCACGCCGCATCCACCCGCCGTCGCGCAGCTTCCACTGCGTAAGCAGCGCGCGGGTGCTCCAAGCTGCGATCCAGCCCATCGGAACGCTATAGAGCCCAAGGTGCAGCCGCTCGATGCCGATCCACGACAGGGGAATGACGAGTGCGCCGCAGACCAGGCCTACGGTCATCGAGAAGCGCGTGTCGCCGGAGGCGCGAATCGGCGCCAGGGAGATCATGGCCCACCCTTTGAGGGGAAGCGTCACCATGTGGAGCGCCAGCGGCAGTGCCGCGAGTGTGGCCGCCGCGGCATCGAGCGTGAAGACGTAGGCCAACGGCCATGCCACCAGCGCGATAACTGCGCCCGTCAGCATGGTGGCAAGGAGCGAAAGACGCTGGGCCCGTTCGAGAAACCAGCGCGCGCCCAGCGGATCGCCCGCACCCAAGCGTTGGCCGATTACAATTTGTGCCGCGCTTTGCAGCGGGCTTGGCACGATGAAGGTCAGATCGGAAACGACGTTGAGCGCGCGAAAGGCTGCAACAAAGATCGCGCCCAGCGGAGCGAGCATTGCGACGATGAAGATGTCGGGCGAGAGCGCGCCCAGCAGGAAGACCGCTTCGGGAAGGCCGAGTCGGGCACAGCGCAGCGCCAACGGCCACGAAACCCTGAGCTCTTCGAAAACATGGTACTGGGGGCATCGCGTGACGTACGCGATGGCGAAGGCTGCGGCGATCGTTTCGGAGAGCAACGACGAGACCCCGGCACCGACGATGCCGAACGGATGATGCGTCCACCAGCCGAGTCCAAGCATCAGCAACAACGGAATGTGGATGAGGTTCACCACGACGAGCACCAGCACGCCGAGGCGCTGATTTCCGGCCGCGCCGATTCCGACGATCAGCGTCGCCGAGAGCGCAATCGGCATGATGGCGGCGCATCGCAAGATCAGATAGATTGCGCTTGCATGCGCGCTGGGCAAATTGCCGATCAATCCGTGCATCGCGGCGCCGGCGCCGAACAGGCTAAGCAGCAGGCAGAACGCGCCGAGGGCCACGGGAGCGATGGCACCGGCTCGCAGCGTGCGGCCGAATCCCTCGACATCCTGTGCGCCGATACGTTGTGCCGCAATGATCCCGGTGCCGCTGACCAAGCCAAAGGCGGCGAACGTGAGCGCGAGCGAGACCGTGTTTGCTGCGGTCGCGCCTGCGAGTGCAACGATTCCCAAGCTGCCGATTGCGATCGTGTCGACGACCCCGAGGAGTTGGTCTCCGAGCATCTGCACGGCAACTGGAAGCGAAAGGCGCCGGATCGCGGCGCCAATCTTGGTGTGGTCGACGATCATCGACCCGATCAAGTCAGTCCGTCCAAGGCGATGAAGAATGCCTCGATTTCGTCGTCGCCGGTGTAGAAGTGCGGACTAAGGCGAATGCCGCAGGTCGGACGATAGTCCACAAAGACGCGTTGCGCGACCAACCGGCGGCAGGCGTTTTCGGCGCCGTCGAAATCGATGCCGATCCAGCCGGTGCGCCGCTCCGGCTCCAGCGGAGTCCTGACGACAAGTCCTCGCTCGAGCGACATCGCAATGATTTTCTGCGTTAGGCGAACGTTGTGCTCGCGAATCTGCGGCACGCCGATCGTGCGAATGATTTCGTGGCCGGGCGCCGCGGCGACGTATCCCGGGATCGTAGGCGTTCCGTGGCCGAAGCGGTACATCGAAGCGGCGTAAACGATGGGTGACGGTTCAAACGCGAAGGGACGCTCGTGCGCCATCCATCCGGTAACGGCCGGACACAGCTCGCGTGCCAACGAAGGTTTGACGTAAATCCATCCGCAGCCCGGCCCTCCGCAGAGCCACTTGTGCGATCCCCCCGTTACGACGTCTAAATCCCATTGCGTCACGTCGTACGGAAGGATCCCCGTCGTCTGGTAGGCGTCCACGCAAAGCAGCGCGCCGACCTCCCGGCAACGCTTCTGAATCGTCCGAACGTCGGCGAGTGCGCCGGAGACGTAGTAGGCGTGCGAGAGTACGGCAAGCGCCGTCTTTTCGGTGATCGTTTCGACGATTCTTTGGGTTGGAATCGTGCGGCCGTCGTCCGAGTCGACGATGCGATTGACTGCCCCGTAACGCTCCCATTCGCGCCAAACGTAGGTGAGCGAAGGGAACTGCAACGACTCGTAGACGACTTCGTTGCGATCGCCGCTAAAGTCGATGCAGCTTCCGATTGCGGCCTGCAGCACCGAAACGTTGGGCCCGAGGAAGACGGAGCCCGGCGGAGCACCGATGATTGCACCGATGCCGTCGGCGATTTCGCCGATGCGGGGCAGCCACCGCTCCCAGGCCTCCGGACCGTCGCTTGCCCACTCGTCCCAATATGCTTTCAGCGACTCTCTGGCCCCAAGCGGTGCCGCTCCCATCGAATGACTGACGAGATAGGTGGAGTCTGCGAGGATTGGAAACTGCTCGCGCCACTGCTTCATCCGTAGTTTCCCTCGCCGAGAGAGGTGCGCGCTTCCCAGAGTTCGGGGAAAAAGCGATGCTGCAACGTGCTCTGGAGATATTGGGCGCCCAGCGAGCCGCCGGTCCCGGGTCGCTGGCCGATCATGCGCTCCACCATGAGCACGTGGCGGCAGCGCCAGAGCAAGAAACGCTCGTCGAATTCGATCAGGTCCTCGAGCAAGCGATACAGATCGTAATGCGCCGCTTCGTTCGAATAGATTTGCCGGACGCTTTCGACCAGCTCCGGCGACGTCGCGACGGCGAAACCGCGGCGCGCGAGCAGTGCTTTGACGCGATCGTACAGCGATGGCGAATCGGCGCGGCGCTCGAGGCGGAGGCGCTGCGCGTCGTCGAGTTCGATCCACTTGAGGACCTCCGTGCGGCGGACACCGCAAGCGAACTCGAGCTCGCGGAACTGGACCGATTGAAAGCCGCTGGCCGGATGGAGATGGTCTCGAAACTGATTGAACTCCTGTGGCGCCATCGTCTCCAAGATGTCGATTTGCTGTTCGAGCAGTCGCTGGATCGTGTGAATGCGCTGAAACCGCTTGGCGGCCGAGAGCAAGTCGTCGCGGTCGAGCGCGAGCATGGCGGCGTCTAACTCGTGCAAGATCTGTTTGAACCACAACTCGTAAACCTGATGGATGATGATGAAGAGCATCTCGTCGTGATGCGCAGGACGCGAGAGCGGCTGCTGCAAGGCGAGGAGCTCGTCAACCTTAAGATAGGATCCGTATGATAGCGGCACGCTTGCAGGGCTTACGGGGGGCGGCGAGCTTCTCCTCGAATCGTGTGCCTCGATGAAGCGTTCGTGTTTCGCCGTGCTCGCGGCCGTGCTGACCGCGTGCTCGGGCGGCACTCATGGCTCGGCAGGCGGCCCTTCCGGCGACCCGATTGCGTTTCCGCTGTTCGATGGTGCTAACGTGCTTTCGGCGCACCGATGGCACCGCACGATCACGGTAGCGCCGGGGATCGCCGATCACGCCGTTTTCGCGCAGGGAGCCGGTACCTACGATGGCCACGACGTCGTTGCGGGAACCCAAGCGTTCATGCCGGCCCTCGAGGCGTGGCTCGGAGATCTAAGCGCGCATCCGCCGGCGGGTTACGCGGTCGCGGTTACGGGAAACGGTATCGACTCGGTGCGCACGCACACGCGTGAGCTCGGCCTAGATTTTCAAGCCTTCACGAACATGGAAACCGGCAAACGTCACGGCGTGGTCGTCATGGTGGTCGATCCCCAAGTGCTCAACGACAAAGCCGGGTCGATGCTCCAGTTAATCGGCCGGCTCAAATACGCGCCGAAAATTTTCCGCGATCCGATCGATGCGCAAATCAAGAGGCAAACCGGTCTTTCGCTCGACGACGTCACCAATCCGGATACGCCGGTCGGTGCGGCCATCGCCGCCCTCAACGAGCTGCAGGATTTTGGCGGTCGCGGAATCGTACTGATCGACGCCGTCAAACAATAAACCGCTTAAGGAACACCTGATTAACCGCATCACGAGGACCAATCTGCGCGAAATCGGCGGTTGGGTCATGCTCAACGCTCTTTGGATCCCGCTGACCGTTCAGGACACCGCGTTGATGGCGATCGCGGTACCGGCCACGACGATCCAGCTGGCGCCGGAGAATCACGTCTTCGTGCTCGCCGTGCTCGCCAGCACCGTTGCACTCGCGACCGCGGTCGTACCGCTCTTCGCCGGATGGTTCTCCGATGCGTTAAGGCGCCGAGGCGGTTCGCGTCGCGCCTTCGTCGGTGCAGGCGTTGCAATCGACGTTGGCGCGTTGGCCGCGCTCTCGTACGTGCATACGCTGGCATGGTTCGCAGTTTTGCTGATCGTCGCGACGCTCGGCGCGAACGTCGCGCTGAGCGCCTACCAGGTATTGCTTCCCGAATCCGTGCCGCGGCGGAACTGGGGTGTCGTATCGGGCGTCCGCGGCGCTAGCACCCTCGTCGGCAGCGTTCTCGGCTTCGCGATTGCCGGCTCGATGCCCAATCCTTCGCTAAGTTTTATGGCCACCGCCATCGTCATGGCTGCGGGCGGACTCACTCTGTTGGGTATCGGCGAAGGAACGTACGACGGAGAGGAACACGCTCGCGTTCGCGATTGGCACGATTTCATCATCGTCTTCGTCGCCCGCATGCTCGTTTTTTTCGGATTGACGATGCTGCAAACGTTCGTGCTCTTTTTCTTCCGCGACGTCCAAAAGATCGGCAATCCTTCGGCCGGAACGGCTCTGTATGCGTTTTGCACCATCGTGGGCGCGGTCATCTCCAGCCTGTATCTTGGTTTGCTCTCCGATCGCGTTCCTCGCAAGATCGTTACCGCGTTGGCGATTGCATTGATGTCTACGGCGACGATTGGATTTGCGCTGGCGCCGGTTCTGGCGTGGATGCTCCCGTTCGCGCTGCTGTTCGGCATCGGGTTCGGCGGCGTGATGTCGAGCGGCTGGGCTCTTGCGATGGACGCAATCCCGAAGATGCGCGACGTCGGGCGCGACCTTGGTCTTTGGGGGATCGCGACGAGCCTGCCCAACATTGCCGCTCCGTTGGTCGGAGGTTGGCTGATCGGTCTCTTCGGCGGAACTCGCGCCGGCTACCAAGCGGTCTTCGGACTCTCCGGTTTTAGCTTTGCGCTGGCGGCCCTATCGGTGTTGCGCGTGGGGCGCCGCCCGCTTTCATCGCTCTGGGGTTGGCCGCTGCGATTCGCGGCCGTTACGTCGAACTACGTGTGGGATCACCTCGCCTATCGCGTGCGCAGCTGGGGGAAGCTCCCGCGGCGACGCGGTCCAACGCTGATCGTGGCCAACCATCAGCACGATTTCGAATCGCCGGCGATCGTATCGTCGACGACGGTGGAGAGCGGTTCTTGGCGACATCCGATATTTACGGCGAGCTCGCGCCGTATGTACGAACCGGGTTTTTTTGCAGACCGGCTCCCGTGGCTGCGGTTCGCCCTACGCGGAGTCAACGCCGGACCACTCTTTACGACGCTCGGACTGCTACCGCTCGAAAACGAGCTGGGTGCGCGCGCGCTGGCGGCCTTTGCGTGGGCCGTCCATCGGCGGCATGGCCCACGCTCGATCGGCGAGATCTTCGACGATTCGGTGGCCTCCCGGTTTCCCCCCGAAACCAAGAGTGGCGATCTTTGGCGCAGCGAGTTTTTCGACCGCGCGCGCGCCGTCGTAAAAGTCTCAACGGTGCGCGAACCCTATCGGCGCGAAATCCTCGACGAAACCCGCGACAACCTCGAGAAGGATCTGGCGCTCCTGGAAGATGTGGTTCGTCGCGGCGGCACGTTCTATCTCACCCCCGAGGGGCACTATTCGTACGACGGGCGCCTCCGGCCCATGCGGGGTGCCGTCCATCGTTTGGCGCCACTCGCAACGATCTATCTGGTCGGTGTCAGCTACGACCCATTCGTTTCGCGGCGACTCTCGATGCTTTACCGCGTGGTCCGCCTCGACGGTGCGCCGATGCTTCCTACGTTGGCAGCAATTCGGCCGGTCGTGACGAGTCAGCTTCTCGGTGCATGGCTGCACAATCGCGACGAAGCTTTCACGGTGGACGAAGCTTGCGCTGCCGTCGAAGAACGCATCGCGAGTCTGCCGCCCCGGATTTTCGTCGATCCGGAGCTACGGCGCCACACTCGGCGCAGGGTCAGGGCCGCACTGCCGTTGATGGTGAGCTGGAAGATCTTGCAGCGCGACGGCGATCGCTATCGGACGACGGCGGAGCGTCGCCATCCGCAGTTTCCGTTCGTCCGAGATATCCTCGGCTATCAAGCAGCCTTCTTGGAAGAGACGCTCGAGAATGCGCACTATGGCGAGCTCCTAACTCGGTGAGCGCGCTCGAAAGCGGCGAGGCGGGCGCGTACCGATTTCGGATCCGCTCCCTTGATTCGTCCGTCCGAACCTATCACGCGGTGAGCCGGAATGAAAAGCGCGAGCGGCGTCGCACCCATGGCGGCGGCAACGCCTCGATGCGCTCCGGGACGCCCGATCGCGCGCGCAACGTCGGCATACGAAACGAACTCTCCGAAGCAAAGCGATGCGACTGCGCGCCAGGCTCCCATCTGAAGCGGTGTCCCTTCGAGAAAGATGGGCAAATCGAAACGGCGCAGGCGGCGTGCGAAGTATGCTCGGACTTGCGCGCTCGCTTCAACGAGCAGCGCGTCGCTCGGTTTGCCCCCCGTGATGCGCCGCCGCGCGACGAAGCCGCTCTCAAAGATCGCCGCACCGTTGCTTGCGATCGCCAAATCCTTGCCAAGGGGCGTGCGAACGAGGCATCGCAGCGCGTCGTGCGAAAGCAACGCCACCGCGTTATCGTCAGTCCGATGGTTGGAGGTTCTCGTGAAGCCGGCAGTCGATCGAATTATGTCGCTAATTTTCACGGCCTACGCCGTCTTCCTCATAGGTGCGGTGCCGCTCGATAGCGCCGTCATCGTGGATTCCGGCTCGACCAACACGCAGGGATATCGAATCGAGGTGCGGTCGGACGGTTCTGCCTTCGTTTCAACTGGATCGTCGAGCCCGAAGCCATTCACCGTTCCGCAAGCCACCGTTGAGCGCTTTTTCGCAGATCTTGCGGCAGCGCGAAAGGGCAACGCAACGAGCGCACCGTGCGTGAAGAGCGCGTCGTTCGGGTCGACGCTGCGCATCACGTGGCAACAATGGGTTTCGCCGGATCTTACCTGCCCGCCGAAAGACGCGTCGGGAGCGGCGCTCGTTACCGACGTCCAAACCCTTCGCAAGGCGGCCGGTATCGGGACTGCGCCGCTTCGCCAGGGGCCAGGAATTCAACCGCCGGACTGAAGTCCCACTCATGAGCCGGACTTCAAAGTTTAGCCAGTCCTTTCCGTGCTCTGCGGCCGGCGCGAGGCAGGCGCGCGCGCGCGTCGCGGAGTTTGCAGCAAGCTGGCTCTCCGGTGACGATCTGATCGGCTTCGAGCTCGGAGCCGGTGAGGCGCTGGCGAACTGCGTCGAACATGGAGGCGGCCCGACGCTGTCGGTGGCGTGCTGGTCGGACGGCGCGCGGCTCGTCGCCGAAATACGGCACCAAGGGCGGGGCTTCACTCCGCCGCCGTGCGTCAACGCTCCGCCACAAGGAGCGCCTCGCGGATACGGCCTCTTCATCATGCACGAAGTCGTTGACGGAATCGAGTTTGTGGACGGAGGCACCGGGCTGCGGCTCTTCAAAAACCTGCCATCCGGGTCGCCCCGTTAAGGCTTCCTCTTCTCGTGGGCCTCATCGGACGAATGGGTCCCGCCGCAATCGTGGCAGACTTCAATTGCTTCCATCGTTTTCTCTTCAAGCTTTATTTGGGCGCGAAGCAACTGGTCGCGACGTTCGGCGACCGGCTCGTCTTCGAGCGCTTTTTCTGCGAGCGCCTTGTTTTCGGCTGCCGTACGCAGCTCGTAAATGGCGTCGATCTTCTTTCTTGACGTTCCCATTGCAAATCTCCGTCCGTCACAAGGGTCCGCGCCCGTACGTTGCGAGAAGGGAACGTTCGTCTCCCCCGTCTAACGCCCTCGCTCGAGGAGGTTTACCGTGACGAGAATCTCTCGCCGTCGTGTCGCGCTGTTAGCCGGGGGCCTCGTCGTCGCCTTTGGCTCGCTCTCCACGCGGGCGCCGGCCGCGCTCGACATGAACGTGGGCGCTGCCAAGGTCGTCCAGAGTCAGCCGGTAAGCGCCTGTAATAACGCCGCAAAGAGCGCGATGAATGCGGTGCTGCAAAACGCCGTCGAGCTCGGCGGCGATACCGGCGAATGGCTAGCATTCGCCGCGCCCGATTCGGCGAACGGCTCGACGGCGGCTGCCGCCATTAACTGTTATCCGCTCGCGGGCGCCTACCTCGCGACCTTTACGTGCGCGGCGCAAGTGCCGCCTAGCGTGGATAGTGCCGCCGCACTTTGCACGAAACTGGCGACGGCGTTTGACGCAGGAGCGCGATAGTTTTGAACGTTAAGCGTGGACTCTGGCTATTCGCTGCAGCGCTCTTCCTCGACTCGCTGTCGCATACCCCAGCGATTGCCTCCGTCGATCTTTCGGCGGGAATTCGGCACGTTAGCGACACCGGCTCGTTGAGCGATTGCAGCGCAAAGGCGAAGGCCGCGTTGGAGACTTACTTGCCGGGCGCAACTGAGTCGTCGCCGGGCAGCGGCGAGTGGTTCGCCATGGCACAAAACCTTGCGACCGGCGCTGCCACGTCCGGTGCGACCGTGCGTTGTTATCCCCTCGCCAAGGGCTACGTGGTGACGTTTGTTTGCGCCGTCCAACTGCCGGCGAACCCGTACGGCGCAAATGCGCTCTGCTTGGACATCGCACACAAATTTTACGGAGGCTCGATAACGCCGCTGGCCGCGATGCCTACCGCGACGCCGGTCCCGACGGGCTGCGCCACCACCAATCTCGTCGGCGACTGGGTTTCGGACAACGATCCGAAGCTGACATTCAATATGCAGCTAAACGGCGATCTTACCGACAACGAAGGCGTCTCGGGCAACTGGATCATCGACGGTTCGACCGTGACCCTCACCTACTACGGAAATCACACCCTGAAACTCTCACCCGACGGAAAACGCCTATCGGGCCCGGGCTACAACCTCACGCGCAAGTGCTAGGCTGGCCGCGCCAAAGTGGCAAGCGGCGGAATGCAACCTTTTTGAGGCCACGGTTGTCTTGTACCCGACATGCCGAGCACTCTTTCACCCGTCGCCGTCCTCTCGATCAGCGCCAATGGCACCGGCCGCAACCTTTCGGAGCTATCCGAGCCGGTTTTCGGAGGCTACGCCAATGCGCGTGGGGAGGTCGTGCTGTTCGGCAAAGAGCTGGCCTATCGCGTCAATTTCAAGAAACAGACGGTGCAACAGCGCCCACAGCTGAACCCCGGTGCGCAAGCTCGTTACGACGCAACCAATGCCGGCGAGCCATTCGAGTACGCCACGAAGACGTTCCAGCGGCTGAGCAACGAGCAGATCATCGAGATCTGCACGTCGGGCCGATTTAAGCTTTCGTCGAGATACTAAGGCAGCTGTCCGGATCTCTGCGGGATCCGGCGCTCTTCTCCGGCGCGATAACGGTAGACGATCCGGCCTTTGGTTAAGTCGTAGGGTGAAACTTCGATCTCCACCCGGTCTCCGGGGAGAATTTTGATACGGTGACGGCGTAGACGGCCGGCTATGTGTGCCAGGATCACGTGGCCGTTATCGAGTTCGACCGAAAACGTCGTGCTCGGAAAAACCTGTTTGATGCTGCCGAACACCTCGAGCGGAGCTTCCTTGGTATTTTGGGGAACGCTCGGCTTGGCTACGCGAGGGCCGGTCCTACGGGTTCTATTGCGAATAGCGATTGGACATACTCTTTTCAGGAGTGCCAGGTCTCTCGAATAACGGAGCGTGGCGCTCGACGGAAGGGATTAAAAAAAACCAGGGTTCGTGCCGACTTGAAGACAGGCAGGATTGTCTCATAAATCCTCCCCGCGTGCAACCGCCGGCCCCGCGTCATTCGCTATCGACGGGTAAGTATGAGGGCTTCTGGTGCTCGAAGAAGGCGCGTGAATGCGAGGAGCCGATCTCTTGGAATTGGCGCGGCTGTTGCGTGAAGTCGAAGCAGTCGATGATGCTCGTGGCGCGCGTGTCCGTCGTCCCCAACTGCCCCAGCCCCCAAATATTTTCTATAAATTTCAAGATGCTGCCGAACTCGTATTGCTGGTGCTCGACGAGGCCAGGACCGCTTTTGCCTTCTCGCGCGTATGGCGACACGACGAGCATCGGAACGCGAAAACCTAGGCCACCCCATCGATCCTTAAGCGGTGGCGACATATTGTCGTAGAAGCCGCCCCAGTCATCCCAAACGACGATAATCGCAGTTGAGTTCCAGTACGAGCTTTCGCCGATCGCATTGACGACGCTGGCTACCCACGACGGACCCAGGTCCTTTCCGTCGCCGGGATGATCGGAGTTTACGTCGTCGGGAACGATCCACGAAACGTTGGCGAGATTGCCACTGGAGATATCGGAGAAGAGCTTCGTCGTGTCACGGATATTGGTTTTCCATTCGGGACCGTTGCGAACGGCCGAAATCGTGTCGAAGGCGTTCCATAGCCCTCCCGTTCCCCCCGTAACCGGCGGCGAGTAGTAGGTCCACGAAACCGAGTTGGCGTCGAGCAGATCGGCCAACGTCTCGTAATAACTTCCCGACGACGGGAAGTCGTTCGTACACGGAAACGGGCCCTTATCGTACTCGCGTTTTAGCGGTTTGTGCGGCTTCGAGATCAGCAGAGACGTCACGGTCCCCGGCGGCGAGTCGCAACCCCACGGATGGTGAGAGGGGAAGTCGACTAGGCTCTCGGTCTGGCTTTCGTCGATGGTTGTGCCGCCCCGGATCAGGTCCTGGTGCGCCGTATAACTGCCGCTGCCTTGCGTCTGGAACGTGTGGTCGGCTAGCACGTACTGTTGAGCGAGCGTCCAGTAGGGGCCGATCTCCGACGGGTTGACGTACTGGTAGACTGCGGTGCCGGCCTTTCCCGGGCACTTCACGCCGCCGCCCTCCAGATTGAACGCGTCCATCTTGCCCTTGTCCCAGTCCTTGATGTAGGTCCTCCAGGAGTGGCCCCAGTCGCACGGCGAGGCCAGATCGACCTCTTTGAGCGGAACGTACTGATCTCCCGAGGGCAACTTTTCCATACCTTCGGTCGCTCCGTCCGCACCCGGGAACGTCGCAAAGAGATCGTCGAAGCTGCGGTTCTCCTGAATCACGACCACGACGTGCGAAATATAGTTGGAGCTTCCGCCGCTGCCGCTGCCCGCGGCCGTCGCAAGCCACGACGGCAGGGTCGAGCCCGTCGTTGCGCTACTCGAGCCGCCCGCGCATGATGCAGTGCCCAGCGTGGCGATGAGAGCCGCGCAGCACGCACGAACAACACTCGATTGAAACCGCCTCACGTCCTTCTCCAAAAGAGCAGCTATGCCTGAACTGACCGCCCTCGCTTCAATAAGGTCCGGCGACCATACCTGCAAGGCCGAAGCGATCTTAGCTCTCAGGGCGTCGCGCTAACTCCGACCGGGGCGCGCGATCGCCTCGAAGATCGCGCCGGCTGCCACGATGATAGCCATCACCCCGAGCGTGACCCAGCCGTAGTTGAAGATCGCGCGACCGCTAGAAAGCGAACTCGGCCAGACGATGTTAATAAGCATGAGTAGCAGGTAAAGAGCGCCCGCGATCGTGATTGGCATACCCCAGCGACCCAGCCTGAAGACTCCGCTCGGCCGCCATCCGCGGCGGCGTGCGATCAGCGCGCCGAACACCGTTAGGAAAAACGCGAGGTAGATGCCCGAAGTGGCGAACGAGACCAACGCGTAGAGCGCATTGACGTTGGCCGGGTAGTCGAACCAAAGGATACGAACCGGCTTACTTGGGTTTATCAGCACGAGCAGTAAGAAAAGAAATGGAACGATCGTTCCGACCAAGATTGCGTTGACCGGAGTGTGATGGCGTCGTGAAATCCTTCGTAGCTTTTCGCTTAGAGGCAGCGCGCCGTCGCGGGCGAGCGCGAAGGCGACGCGGGCACCGGCGCCCTGAACGGCCGTGCCGCAGCTAAAGAACGCAACGACGATCATGACCAGGAAGAAGTCCGCAAGCCAACTCGGCAGAACGGCGAGAACGCTGCTGACGCCACCCGAGACGGCGCCGCGGATCCCGCTCGCCGGCGTCGCGAGCAGCAGGCCGAGTACTAAGACGAACGACGCAATGCCGCCGTAGAGGAGCGCGTTGCGCATGGCCTTGGGAACCTGGCGTCCCGCGTCGAGCGTCTCTTCGGAGATGTCACCGGCGGATTCGAAGCCGAAAAAGATATAGACGTTGGCAAGAACGGCGACCACCGCAGCGCCGGTCCACCAATGGCCGCCAAAGTTAAGGTTCAGCGGGTTGCTCGTTACGTGTTCGACGTTCTGTGTTGAGAGAATAAAGCTCCAGTGCTGCGCAAAACCGTTAATGGCGAGCGCGGCGAAGACGCCAAACGTGCCGATGGTCTCAACGTAAACGCCAAAGCGCGCAACGCGCCCCATGATTTTGGCCCCGACGGAGTTGGCGACCGCGGAAAGCACGATGATCGCGCCGGTGATAACGAAGATCGTCACGTGACTAGCGGCATCGAGATGCGTCCGGAACCAAATATTCGACAGCGACGTGACGTAGCCGACGGCGCCGGAATCGACCGAAGCCACCGTCGCTAGAAGCGCGAAACCGTAGATCCAGCCTACGAACCATCCATAGCGCGGTCCCACGTTGTACTTGCCGTATTGGTAGAGCGCACCGGAGAGCGGGTATTCGCTGGCGAGCTCGCCAAAAACCAACGCGACAGGCATCATCAGAGCGACGACGATCGGAATCGTCCAGATGTAGCGCGGGCCGCCCGTGGCGAGTCCTAGCGTATAGAGCGAGTATACGCCGACCATCGGGCTTAAGTAACTGAATGCTACCGCGAAATTATCGAAGAGTGAAAGGACTCTCGAAAGTTCCTGTCGGTAGCCAAGTGCGGCGAGGCGACTGCTCTCATTCATATCTACGCGGCCGTCGTCGCGGTTCGCGCGGTGCAAGGCGCTCGCCTCTACGGCCGTCGAATGGCGCAAGCATGGTACTCCGCGTGCCGTGTGCTGCGTTAACTCTTGGCGTCGTTCTCCCTAGTCCTTGCGTGGATAAACTATCAAGCCCCCGAACCGGTAGAGGGCGTAACGAGCGTCATGGTCCGCGATATCGCTCGAATCATGACGCCCGACCACGTTTCGTTCGTGTACGCGGCCCCGCTAGGCGTTATTGGTGATCTTGAGCTTAGCCGTGCCGATTTTCTTGCCTTGGGAGTTCTTATCGGTAAAAATTGCGGTGCAAGATCCCGATTTTGATCCCCAATCCGCGTTGTAGCTGTTACCCGAGCCGCTAATCGTTGCGATGTCGTTCTTCACGCATACCGTGTCGTTGTAGCTGAAGGTGCCTCCCTTCGGGCCCTTCGTCGTTACGTTTTCGTCGGGGTTGGAGAGCGAGAGGTGGATCGAGCACGGACTCACCGATACGCCGTGGTCGGATTTGCATTTAGCGGGTTGAATCGAATCGCTCGACCAGGGCGCGTGCGATGCCATGGAGGACAGAGCGTTCGTCGATGCCGGCATAGATGCGCCGCCGGCACATCCGGCGAGCATCCCAGCGACGGCGACCGCTGCAAGGGATCGAAGTGACCATTGGGCAGACTTCATGTTAGCTCCTTAACGATGTTGAACGGATTGCCACTCTGGGGTGGCCGGTGGACGTTGCGACTCTAGCGTCAATGTGTTAAGAAAGTATGAAAATCGGGCTTACGTCGGTGCGGGCGAAGCGCCCGCGTTCGCCACTTGTAGCGCACCGATGTCGAAGAAGATCGGCAGTTGAAACTGAGACTGCTGCGTCACGCGGTGCCCCTTTAAAAAAACCTCAATTCGAGTAACTGCCGTGTGCGAGGGTCGAAAAAGCGGGGTGTGCACGCACACCCCGCTTCCGATCACGACCACCCGAGAGCTCTAGAGAGCGTTGGCTAAGGCCCAGGCCTTTGGAGCTCCGATTCCGGCGGCTTGATTATACTGCGTGGCGCTGCACGAGTACGCACCGTTGCTGCCAGACGTGCACGGCGTGTAGTAATCACTATAACCGGTCGAACCGAACAAACTATAGATCGTCGGATCGATCCAGCCCAGCTTGCTAGAGTGGAGTTGATTGGCTTCGATGACCATTGCTACCGAGGCCGGCGAAGACCACGAGGTTCCGAGGTACTCGCCCCAACTGCCGCCCGTATAGACTGCTACCGGAAAGAACGGCAAGGAGATGTCGGGCTGGTTGCGACCCGACGTTATCATCCCGGTGATGCCGCTTTGATAGCTGGGAAGCGCGAAGACCGTCGAGACGCCGCCGCCGCCCGAGTAACCGTCGACGCTACCCATCGTGACGGTCTCGAGAACGCCGCCGCTGGTGTCGGTGAAGTCGATCCCGCCGATCGACGAGAAGTACGGGCCGCCGGCCGGTGCGCTGACGCCCTTGCTTCCGTTGCACTCACTGCTTCCCGAGTCGCCGCTCGAGGCGGAGAACTCAACGCCTTCGGCAGCTCCTTGCTCGGCAATCGAGTTCGTGGAATCGGCAAATGGTACGTCGCTCGATTCGCAGCCACCGAACGACGAGTTAACGGCTGTCGCCTTCCCGTCGGTCAGCACCTTATTGTACGTGTCCTCGATCTGCTGATCGCCCAGCGAACCCATATCGTAGACGATGATGTTCGCGCCCGGCGCCAATCCAGAGATCGTCTGCACGTCCAGATCCGTTTCGGCGTCGTCACCGCTACCGCCGCCGTCGACCGCTTCGTTCGTCACCGTACCCGTTTGCGTGACGCCCGCAGCCGACAGATACGTTGCGAGGTAACTCGTGTTTACGGGATCGTCGATGGCGATGGCTGCCGTATAACCAGCGCCGTTGCAACCGTGTTGAACCGGGAAATCGAACGGTTTTGCGACGCCGGTTGCGAGGGTTCCAGAGGAGTTGGTAAGCGGCCCATTATCCGGCGACGCGTTGTTGCATCCGCTGCCGGGAGTTGGTGAAGCCGT
>DATMKR010000092.1:0-3640 GCA_035571115.1 Candidatus Acidiferrum sp.
ATGCCGCGCAGCTCGCCGCCGCTCGCCCCGAGTTTATGTCCTGGAAAATCGAGGCTGTAGACGGCCAAACCGTGGCTTGCGAGAAACGAACAGAGAAAATCGAGATTCTGTTTGCTCGAAGAGTATCCATGACCGGCGACCACGCAGACCCGGCGCGGGCGGCGGGGTTCGTACTGTAGGACCGCGAGGGGATTGCGTTGTGCCTCAATGCGTAAGAGCTCGACCTTAGCCACGCGTTTCGTTCGCTCGCCACCGCGCGTCGCCGTCGGCATACCGCTCCTTCTTCCAGATCGGCGCGCGGGCTTTTAGCTGATCGATCGCAAAGCGGCACGCCTCGAATGCCGCGGCGCGATGTTGGGCTGCAGCTGCGACCGCCACTGCGACTTCACCGACGGCGAGATCGCCGACCGCATGAGCGATCCAAAGCCGCACGTCGCCGAAGCGCTCGCGCGCTTGTGCGTCGATCGCCTCAAACTCGTTGCAGGCCATCGACTCGTAGGCTTCGTACGAGAGGCCGACGACCGCGCGACCCTCTATCGCGTCGTTGCGCACGATGCCCAGAAACGTCACCAGCGCACCCTCGTTCGCCCTCGCGACGTTTGCGAAGCGGCGCGGATCGATGGGCCCCCGCACGATGCTAAACCGCTCGCTATCCACCGCCCACCGGTGGAAACAGGGCGATCTCGTCGCCGTCGGTCAGCGTGCCATCGGAATCGACGAGCCGGCCGTTACGAGCGATTCGCATAGAGGAACGATGCGACGCAAGCGCAGGAAACTGCCGCTCGAGGAGTCTTTGGGCATCGCTGACGCGGGCGCCCTCAGGCAGGCTGAGGCTCCGTTCGGGCGTCTGAAGGATCTCGCGCAGGCTTGCGAAGGCAAGCAACCGAATTTGCATACGTTGTCTCTTCGACGGGAATACGTTCGACCCGTACCGGAATTGAGAATGATGAGGACCTCTACGTTGACCGGAGCGTTGGCGCTCTGGATCGCCTTGGCGGCTCCGACCGCCGGCTGGGCTACTGCGGCCCAGTGTACGGTCGAGGTGCTCACGGTGCAAGGGACGCCTTTGACGGTGTCCTACTGTATTACGGGGGCGCCGCGCTCTACGGGCACTCAAGAGATCATCGTCCCCGTGGTCGCCACCTATTCGGCGCCGGGCCGCTCCCTACGCTTCACGAACGAACTGCACTTTCTCGCCGGGGAAGGCGTTTCTCGCGTGTTGGAGAGCCTGGACCTTTCGAAGCTCGGCCTCAACGGCACGCTACACCTCACGCTGGCCTACATCCAAGGCCTGGTGCACGTGGAAGGGGCACTGCTCACGCCGGGAGCGATCACGATTAAGTGAGCCTCGACTCGCTCTAGTGCTGCCAACTGCAACCGCGGGGACGCTCCGGCCGCTCTAGAGCAAAGTATGCGCCGGCGCTACATTGCCTACAATAGCTCCAAGATCCCCGACGGCTGTCGCTAGAGGAGAGTTCGTTTTCCTATGCCTTGTACGGCAACCATTCCCAACCTCACGGCTCGCGAGCAAGCGCACCACCTTTACGAGACGATACCGCCCGGTCTCTTCCGAGTTCAAGACGAAACCGAACGTATCGCATGGCGCGTCAGCCCCGAGCCGTTCGCATTGTCCAAGGAACAGCTCGACGCGATCGAAGGCCTCGGCACCGACCTTCTTCGCTTCTATCGCGCACTCAACAATCTCTATAATCGCAGCGTCCGCGGAACGTCCCCAAGCTTCATCGCCGAATATCTCGACCACGGAAAGCCCGAGCAAATTGTCAAGTTAGGACGCCAGAACCGTTTCAAACAAGACGTTCCGGGCGTCATCCGCCCCGACCTCATCATCACCGCAGATGGGTTTACCGCGACCGAACTCGACAGCATCCCCGGCGGAATGGGTTTTCTTGGCGCGATGACGGAAGCGTACTGTCAACTCGGCCTCGAGAGCGCCGGCGGTGACCACGGTATTCCGGCCGGTTTTGCCGCAATGCTGCGCCACGTCACCGGCGTCGAGCATCCGACCGTCGCAATCGTGGTATCCGAGGAATCCGCGGATTACCGCAACGAGATGTCGTGGCTAGCCGACGCGCTGCGCCGCTTGGGTTTTGCCGACGCGTGGGTGCGCTCTCCGCAAGAGGTCACGTTTAGCGAAGAGGGCCTCTTCATTCGCCACGATGATGGCCGCGAGGCGCGGCTCGACGCGCTCTATCGCAACTTCGAGCTCTTCGATTTGTTCAACGTGCCCAAGCAAGAACTGATGCTCTATGCCGCCCGTCACAATCGTGTGCGAATCGTGCCCGCGCCCAAAGCGTCGCTCGAAGAAAAACTGGCGTTCGCACTGTTGCACCACCATGCACTCTCGACGGCGTGGCGAAGCGAGCTAGGTGCCGACGTTTTCGAACGGCTCCTCCGACTTTTTCCTCAAACCTGGGTAATGGATCCGCGACCGATGCCGCCGGAAGGGGTGATCGCACGCTTGGAGGCCGGCGGTGCTCCGGTCTCGGATTTTCGGCAGCTAACGTCTCTTCCAAAAAGCGAGCGCGCGTATGTGATTAAACCGTCGGGCTTCTCGCAGCTTGCGTGGGGCTCGCGCGGCGTCAAGATCGGGGACGATCTTACGCGGGAGGAGTGGGCCTCCGCCATCGAGGTAGCGTTGACGTCGTTCGACCGGACGCCCTACGTGCTTCAGCGGTTTCACAAAGGCAAGTTGATTCGACAGAGCTACTTCGACCGGGACCGCGACGAGATACGCGAGTACGACGGCCGCGTTCGTCTTTGCCCGTACTACTTCGTAACGGGCGAGGAGAGCGTCGTGCTCGGAGGGATCTTGGCAACGGTTGCACCGGCCGACAAGAAGCTCATCCACGGCATGACCGACGCCGTCATGACTTCCTCGATTTTGCGCGAACGCACCGTTTCATAAAACGCGCTTGCGCGCAATCGTCCTTTGCCGGCACGGCGTCACGGAAAGCAACATCGCCGGACGCTTTCTCTCCCGAACCGACGTGCCGTTGAGCCCGCTCGGCGTCGCGCAATGCCGGCAACTTCAAATCGAGTTGGAAGCCTTTGATTTTGAACGCTGCTTGGTCAGTCCGATGCGGCGCTGCCTGGAGACGCGCGAGATCGTCGCGCCGCACACTCCGTTCGAAATTGACACCGCGCTGCGTGAAATCGATTTCGGCACTTGGGAGGGCGAGACGCTGGAGTGGCTGCAGGCCAACGATCCCTCCGGGCTCGCGCAGCGACGGCGCGATCCGGTGCATTTCCGGCCGCCCCAGGGCGAGAACTTCGCGGACGTAGCGCAGCGGCTGCGACCGGTCGTCGAAACGCTGCGTTCTCCACTGCGTTGGCTCGTCGTCGCGCATCGCGGCACGCTGGGTGTGCTCGAACGGCTGCTACGCGATCTGCCGCTCGAATCGCAAGCGGTGAAAGGGCTCGAGCCGGCGCAGTTTCGAGTCGTTCCCTAGGTTGTGTCGTCCGACTCGACTGTCATCCTGACCCTCGCGTTGTCATCCTTCGCTTCGCGTTGTCATCCTGACCCTTCGCGTTGTCATCCTGACCCTTCGCGTTGTCATCCTGACCCTTCGCGTTGTCATCCTGACCCTGTCGAAGGATGACCTGTTCCGATGGTGTCACA
>DATMKR010000093.1:0-10037 GCA_035571115.1 Candidatus Acidiferrum sp.
GCGCTGCTGGCGGAGAGGGAGGGAGTCGAACCCTCGAGAGGCTCATCACCTCTGCTCGCTTTCCAAGCGAGTGCATTCAGCCGCTCTGCCACCTCTCCGGACTGACTCGCTGGATTGGGGCGACGAGCAGCGAACTCCTCGCCGGCGTATGAGGCTCACGCTGATTCGGCACGGGCCGACGGAATGGAACGCGTTGCGGCGCTTCCAAGGAAGGACGGATATGCCGCTGTCGGTGGACGGACTAGCTGCGGCGCGGGCGATCGCGGAGACGTTACACGCGGAGCGGTTCGACCGGATCTATTCGAGCGATCTTGCGCGTGCGGCGCAGACGGCGCGAATTCTCGGCGAATCTCGGGGTGCCGGCGTTACGCTTGACCAGCGGTTGCGCGAGTTCGACTTTGGGCGCTGGGAAGGCCTGACGTGGGACGAAATCGTCGCAGCCGCTCCAAACCTCGCCGGCCTCGGTTCGACCGCGGCGAAGTTGTACGCACCCGAAGGAGGCGAATCGTTCTCACAGGTCTGCGCGCGGGTGACGTCGTTCCTCGACGACCTTGCGCTGCGCAATCTTCGAGCCGCCGCGGTCGTTACGCACGCCGGCGTGTTGCACGCCATTTTTTCGGTGCTCGGTCTCGCGCCACCGGAGCGCTTCACGGCGGGCGCCATAACTCGAATCGCAAGAGAGGGCGGCAGCGCCTCGGTACTAGCACTCGACGATCGGCGGCATCTCGATGACGCGAGTTGATCGTCGATGGACGATATCTTTAGCCGTCGCGATACTGGCGGCTACGGCAGCGCCTTCTCGTCCGCCTCGGCATCCCGTTGCGGGGCACTTCAACGTGCCCAGAGCGAGCACGCCGCGCCTTTTCGGCTACGGCGCGAACGTGATCACGAATCCCGGTTTTGAGAGTAGCAACGTTGACGGGGGCTGGCATCAGTGCGGCGACGTGCGCGCGTATGTAACGCGCGACCACCCGTTTAGCGGCGCGTTCGACGAGTATTCGGGAACGGCAAATGGCCAGGGCGAACCAACCGGAAACTCCGGGGTCTGCCAACCGGTAACGATCCCACCGGGCGGCGTTCTTACGGCGAAGCTCTTTCAGCTTTCCAACGAATCCGACACGACGTATGCATATCAAGAGGGCGATCTACTCGATAACCGTGGCAACGTCGTCCTAAATCTCTACAAATCCGTGAACAACAACCCATCTTGGATTAGCGGAACGTGGAATCTCGGGGCCTTTGCCGGCCGAACCTACTGGCTCTACTTTGGGGTGCACGGCGACGGCTATTCGAGTCGCTCGACGCAACAGTTCCTGGACGACGTGCGCCTGGCCGGCGCTTCCGCGGCTCGCAAATAGGGACTGGGCGCCCCACGCCGCGAAGAGGAGGTCATGCAGTCGCGCAAGATGCTGTGGATTGGTTTGGGAGTCGGTGCAGCGGGCTTAGCCGCGGCGCTAGCGTTCCTGGTCTACCGTTTGGCATCGAACGAAACGCGCGAAGATCCGACGACGCAGCGCATCCAACACCTGATCGACGAAGCGAACTCGTTGCTCAAGGCGCTTGACGAGCAGCGACACAGCGCCTGACCCAACGGAGCCTGTGCTGAGCCCAGCCGAAGCGCTGAGGGGCGGCGCCGAACTCGAGATCGACTTCACGGATGTTCTGGCTAACGGGCAAGGTGTCGGCCGAGCGTCCGGCATCGTGGTGTTTTGCTTTGGACCGTTGCCCGGCGAGCGGGCGCGCGTTCGCATCGCGACGGTCAAACCGCGGTACGCGGTCGCCGAGATGCTCGAGTTACTGGTCGAGTCGCCCAAGCGAGCGCATCCGTTCTGCCCGGTCTTCGGCGCCTGCGGTGGTTGTCAGCTCCAGCATCTTGCCTACGACGCGCAACTGACCTGGAAGCGTGATGTCGTGCGCAACGCGCTGCTGCGCATCGGCGGCTTCACCGACGTTGACGTGAGCGAAACGATCGGCATGAACGTGCCGCGCGCCTATCGGAACAAGATGTCCGTCGTCGTCGACCATCGTTCGAAGCCGCCGGCCCTGGGGTTTTACCGGCAACGCTCTCATGACGTCGTTCCAATCGACGCCTGCCCGATCGTTACGCCGGAGCTCGACGCCGTGCTCGCAGCTTTGGTTAAGAATCGGGCGAGCGCGGCGATCGCCCCAATGCTTCACGGCGCGCGGCACCTCGTGGCACGCGCCGCTCGCGCGACGGCCGAGGTCGTGCTCACGGTGACGACCGACCACGCAATCGCGGAGGCGCGGCGCGACGCGCACGAGGTCCGGCGCGAACTGCCTGCGGTGGTCGGGATCGGCAACTCATATGGCCTCGCCGGCGAAAACGCCGTTCTCGGGCGGCACTACCAGTTGCTCGACGGCCACGGCGAGGTCGAAGAGTCGGCGGGCGGGGTGCGGTATCGGATCTCCGCCGCCTCGTTCTTCCAAATCAACGTCCAGATACTCGAGCGAATCTTCGACTTTATCGAACCCCGGCTGAAACGGCCCGGGCGCATCGTCGATCTCTACTGCGGATCGGGAACCTTTGCGCTCTACTTTGCACGGCACGGCTGGAACGTTACGGGGATCGAAGAGAACCGGCACGCGATCGCCGAAGCCGAAGCGAACGCGCGCCTCAACGGGCTCGAAGGGCGCGCTCGCTTTGAGGCCGGCCGAGTCGAGCAGATGGCCGGCGTCCCACGGGTGGCCCGCATTTTACAAGATGCGGACGTCGTTTTTCTCGATCCGCCGCGCAAAGGCTGCGACGGCGTGGTCCTGAGCGCAATCGCACAGGCGCACGTGCGCAACGTTTGGTATCTTTCTTGCGACGCGGCGACGCTCGCACGGGATTTGAAGTTCCTGGCATCCAAGGGCTATCGCCTCGGCGTGGTGCAGCCCTTCGATATGTTTCCACAAACCGGGCACGTCGAGACGCTGGTCCAGTTGGAGCACTTTTAGATTGACACCCGACACGATCGATATCCGGTACGTCGCGAAGCTGGCGCGCATCGCGCTGAGCGACGACGAGATCGAACGCTTTTCAACGGAGCTGGGCGAACTGCTCGGGCACGTTCGCGCGCTCGAAGAGCTCGACACCGCCAGCGTTCCGGCCACCGCGCAAGTCGTCGAGTCGCGTAACGTCCTGCGCGAGGATGTCGAGCGCCCCTGTCTCGATCGCGAGGTCGTCCTCGAGGGCGCTCCGCAACGGCAGGGCGGGTTCTTTCGCGTACCGCGCATCATCGCCGAATGAACGCTGCAGAGATCGCGCGCGACGTACGTGCGGGACGCGTCAGTGCCGCGGAGATCACCGCGGCGACGTTGGCGCAGGTAGAAGCCGTCGACGGTGAGGTGGGCGCATATCTCACCGTGCTCGGCGAAATCGCACGCTCCCGCGCCGCGCGCGTTGACGAGCGCATTGCGGCCGGGGAACGCCTCGCGCTGGCCGGCGTGCCGATCGCGGTCAAAGACAACATGTGTCTCGAAGGCGCGCGGACGACCTGCGGCAGCAAAATCTTGGAGCACTGGATCGCGCCGTATACCGCGACGGCCGTGGCGCGGCTGCTCGAAGCCGGCGCCATCCCGATCGGCAAGGCGAACTGCGACGAGTTTGCCATGGGCAGCTCGTGCGAAAACTCGGCGCTCGGCGTTACGCGCAATCCCTACGACTTGGCTCGCGTGCCCGGCGGATCCAGCGGCGGCTCGGCCGCGGCGGTCGCCGCCGGCGAAGCCGCCATTGGATTGGGGAGCGACACCGGCGGTTCGATTCGAGAGCCGGCGGCGTTCTGCAACTTGGTGGGATTCAAACCGACCTACGGGCGAGTTTCACGCTATGGTTTGATCGCTTTTGCTTCCAGCCTCGATCAGATCGGGCCGCTCGCACGCACGGTCGAGGACGCCGCTCTGGCCTACGACATCATGGCCGGCTACGATCCGATGGACGCGACGTCGCTCGACCGGCCGATAGAACGCGCGGCGGAGTCGTTGCGCTCCGATCTCACGGGCCTGCGCGTCGGCATCGTGCGGGAGTTCGATACCAAGGCGCTGGGCGAACGTTCCGACGCGCTTTATCGCGACGCATATCGCGACTTGGAGCGTCTCGGAGCCGAGCTCGTCGAAGTCTCGCTGCCGACTGCGGATTACGGGTTGGCGACGTATTATCTGATTGCGCCGGCGGAGTGTTCGTCGAACCTCGCACGTTTCGATGGCGTCCGGTATGGATTGCGAGTCGAGGGTGCCGACGTTCGAGCGATGTACGACAACACGCGCGCCGCCGGCTTCGGCCCCGAAGTAAAACGGCGTATCCTCATCGGGACGCACGCCCTGTCGAGCGGCTACTACGATGCCTATTACGTCCGCGCCCAAAAGGCTCGCACGTTGATCGCGCGAGATTTCGAACGCGCCTTTGCCCAGTGCGATCTCATCGCTTGTCCGGCGGCGAGCTGTCCGGCTTTTACGTTCGCCGCGAAGAGCGATCCGTATAGCATGTACTTGATGGACTACTACACGATTCCAATGTCGCTGGCCGGCCTGCCGGCCCTCTCGGTTCCGTGTGGCTGGACGGTGCCCGAAGGCGCAAGCCTCCCGCTGCCCATCGGTCTGCAGCTCTGCGCCCCGCTCTTCGGCGAGAAGCTGCTGCTGGGCGCCGCCGCAGCCTACGAACGAGCGACGAATCACGCGCTCGCGCATCCCGCGCAGATCGGGCCGGTTCGCGCGTGAATCGCGAGTACGAGCCGGTCATCGGGATCGAGTGCCACGTCGAGCTCAAGACGGCGACCAAGATGTTCTGCGGATGCCGCAATGAGTTCGGCGGGGAGCCGAACACCAAGACCTGCCCGGTTTGTTTGGGCATGCCCGGAGCCTTGCCGGTGCCCAACGCCAAAGCGATCGAGCAAATCGTTCGAACCGGTCTCGCCTTTGGCGCCGAGATTCCGGTCTTTTCGAAGTTCGATCGCAAGAACTACTTCTATCCGGACATGCCCAAAGATTACCAGATCTCGCAGTACGACATGCCGCTAACCGTCGGGGGCGTCGTGAAGTACTGGCTGGAGGACGGCACGATGAAGCAGTGCCGCCTGACGCGGATTCATTTGGAAGAGGACACGGGGAAATCCACGCATGCGGGTTCCGGCGACGGTCGCATCGCGGGAAGCTCCTATTCGCTCCTCGACTTCAATCGCGCGGGAGTTCCGCTGATGGAGTGCGTCTCCGAACCGGAGCTGCACAGCGCTCGCGACGCCGTCGCATATTTGGAATCGCTGCGCAGGACGTTGCTCGCCCTCGAGGTCAGCGACGTCAAGATGGAGGAAGGCTCGTTGCGCTGCGATGCAAACGTCTCGATGCGCCCGGCCGGCACGTCGCAGCTTGGTACGAAGAGCGAGATCAAGAACATGAACTCGTTTCGTTCCGTCGAGCGCGCGATCGCCAGCGAAATCGAGCGGCAGATTGAGATCCTCGAGTCGGGCGGGCGCGTCGTGCAAGAGACGCGCGGCTGGGACGAGCTGCACGGCGTCACGCATTCGATGCGCAGCAAGGAAGAGGCGCACGATTATCGCTACTTCCCCGATCCCGATCTGGTGCCGCTCGCGATCTCGCGCAGCGACGTCGAGCGCTGGCAAGCGGAGCTTCCCACGTTGCCGTGGCAGCGCTTCGAACGCTATACCGGGGAGTACGGACTGAGCCCCAATGCGTCGGCGCAGCTCGTCGACAATATCGCGCTCGCGCAGTATTTCGACGCGGTCGTGGCGCGCAGCGGAAATCCGCAGCAGTCCAGCAACTTCGTGCTTGGCGAGCTCTCCCGCCTGGCAAACGATACCGGCGTTGCCGTCGGCGACTCGAACGTCGCGGTCGAACATCTCGCCGAGCTTATCGCGTTGGTGCAGAACAAGCGGATTAACTCCAAGATAGCTAAGGAGCTGCTGACCCGTATGTGGGACGACGGCGGATCGCCCAGCGCGATCGTGGAGCGCGAAGGTCTCGCGCAGACCAGCGATCCCTCCGCTGTGGAACGTTTCGTCGATGAAGTGCTTGCCGCTAACGAGCCGGTCGTCGCCGATTATAAGGCAGGCAAGATCAACGTGCTCGGTTTTCTCGTCGGTCAAGTGATGAAGGCTTCGCGTGGGAAGGCCGACCCCGCGCTGGCCAACGAGCTGGTAAAGAAGAAGCTCTCATCCTAGGGCCACTAACGCGTCGCTCTCGATGACCATCGCCGATTCCCGCACGCTCGATGCGCTCGATTTTGCAAGCGTGCGCGATCGAGTTGTCAGCGCGACGCGCACGCAGCGCGGCCGCGGCTTTGCAAACGATCTGCTGCCGGAGTCCGATTTCGACGTCGTGCGCCGCGAGCAGCTTCGCACGGAGGCGATGCGCTCGCTGGCCGCCGGCGCCGACGTTACGATCATGCCGGCCGCCGAAACCGCGCCCTCGACCGAGGCTGCGAAGGTGGGGCAGACGCTGGGCCCCAGCGATCTACGGGCGATCGGCGATACGCTTGCGGCCGCTGCGGCGGCGTATAAAGCGGTGCGCGAGCATCCGGACCTGACGGCGGTCGTCGCGCCGTATACGCCGCTGCGCGAGCTGCAGCATTCGCTTACCGACGCCATCGACGAACGCGGCACGGTGCTCGATCGAGCCTCGCCCGCGTTGCGTCGCATTCGGCGCAGTCTCGTCCAGGCACAATCGGAGGCGCGCGACCGCATTAGCGCGATCCTCAACGGGGCGAAGTACGCTAAAATAATCCAAGATCGGGTCGTTACGATTCGCGACGGGCGCTTTGTCATACCGATCAAGGCGGAGTTCGCGGGCGCGCTCCCGAGCATCGTTCACGACACCAGCTCGAGCGGACAGACGCTCTTCGTCGAGCCGCTCGCCGCGCTCGAGAGCAACAATCGTGTCCGCACGTTGCAAATCGAAGAAGAGCGCGAGGTGCAACGCGTCCTGCAGGCCTTGTCGGCGGACGTCGGCCGATCTGCCTTCGAGATTGACGCCAACGTCGAGGTCTTGGCCGCGCTCGATCTGCTCGCGGCGAAGGCACACCTCGCCGGTGCGAGCCATGCCATCATGCCGGAGTTGAGCGACGAGCCGACCGTCGCGATCGCCGGCGGGCGGCATCCGTTACTCGACGAGCGAGCCGTCCCGCAGTCGTTGACCCTCGGCGAGCAGACTCGTCTCCTGGTCATTAGCGGGCCCAACATGGGCGGCAAGACCGTCGCGCTAAAGATGACCGGGCTCTTCGTCGTGATGGTGTATTGCGGCATGCAGGTTCCGGCCGCCGCGGGCACCTGCATCGGCCGCTTCGAGCGCGTCGTTGTCGACATCGGCGACGAACAATCGCTCGTCGCCAATACCTCGACGTTCTCGGCGCATCTGCAACGGATGCGCGAAGTGATGGAGGGTGCGAACTCGCGGACGCTGGCGATCGTCGATGAAATCGGCGGCGGCACCGAGCCGACGGCCGGCGTCGCGCTTGCCATCGCGATGCTGGAGTGGCTGCTCGCGAGCGGCGCGCGGGCGATCGTTTCGACGCACTCCACGGAACTCAAACTCTTCGCCCACGCGACGCCGGGCGTTGCGAATGCCAGCGTGCGCTTCGATCCGGCGACATTCGAGCCAACCTTCGAGCTCGACCTCGGCGCGCCGGGGCAATCGCTGGCCTTTCCGCTCGCTGCACGGCTTGGCATCTCGAGCGAGATCGTAGAGCGAGCGACGGCGCTGATGGAAGACCGCGAACGCGATTATGAAACGGCGCTGGCCGAGCTTGCGCTGCGCAACAGCGAGTTGCGCGAGGAGCGGCTAGGATTCGAGCGCGAACGCCGCGAGCTCGCCGGCGAACGCGACCTCGTAGCGCGGGATCGCGCCGACCTCGATGCGCAGCGCCGCCGGTTCGGCAGCGGCGCCGAAGAACGCTTGCAGCAGGCGCTGCGCGATTTCGCGCGGGAGCTCGCGCGGCGGTCCGCAGAATCGGACTCCGAGCGAACGCGGACTCGAAAGGCGCGAGTAACGCCCTCGCAGACCGCTTTGCTCGGCCAAACGATCGAGGCAATCCATCGCGACCTTGGAATTCGGCCGGAAGAAGAGCGCGCGTCCGACGAGCGAACGTACGCGCCCGGCGATCGAGTTCGTATTCTTTCCGTAAACCAGGAGGGCGTCGTTGCTGAGGATTGGGATGAGAGGTTGCTCGTTGCGATCGGTTCGATGAAAATGATGGTCGATAAGAGCGACGTTCGGCGCGAGGCCGGCGCAGCGAAAGCCCCTCGCACCGTAACCGGTGGAACCGACGCGCGCATGGCGGCCGCGGGTCGCACGGCGGCGGCGCTGGACGTGCGCGGGAAGCGCTACGCCGAAGCGGAGCCGCTGGTCGAGCGCTGGATCGACGATGCGCTCCTCGCGGGAAACTCGCCGCTACGATTGATCCACGGCAAAGGCACCGGCTTGCTGGGGCGAGGCTTACAGGAGCACTTGCGGGCGCACCCGGCCGTGACGAGCATTCGCTACGGCACCGAAGAAGAAGGCTCGACCGGCGTTACGATCGTCGAGCTGCGTTCATGAACGAAGGCGTCGCAGATCTGCTCGACGGGTTCGATCACGTCGAAACGGCACCCGAGTTCGCGCAACGGCTTGCACTCGGGCATCCGTTGCGCGTGAAGCTCGGAATCGATCCAACGAGCGCCGACCTGCACCTTGGCCACATGGTCGTGCTGCATCCGCTGCAGCGCTTCGCGCAGGCAGGGCATCGCGTCACGTTGATTATCGGTGATTTTACGGCGCGCATCGGCGACCCCAGCGGCCGCAACGTCACCCGGCCGCAACTTTCGCAAGACGAGATCGAAGCGAACATGCAAACGTATACCGAGCAGGCCGGTAAGGTGATCGATCTCGACCGAATCGAGATCCGCTACAACTCCGAATGGCTGGACAAATTAAACTTCACCGATATGGTGAAGCTCTTGGCGAAGACGACCGTGGCGCAGATGCTCGAGCGTAACGATTTCCGGCAACGTTACGACGCGGGTGCGCCAATCTCGTTGCACGAGTTGCTTTATCCGGTCGCTCAAGCGTACGATTCGGTCGCGATCGAAGCCGACGTCGAACTCGGAGGGACCGATCAACTCTTCAATCTGCTGCTCGGGCGTCAGTTTCAGCGCGAGTTCGAGCAGCGGCCGCAGATTTGCGCGACCGTCCCGCTGCTCGTCGGGCTCGACGGAGAGAAGAAGATGAGCAAGTCGCTCGGCAACTACGTCGGCGTCGACGAGCCGCCGGCCGAGCAGTTCGGGAAGCTGATGAAGATTTCCGATGAGTTGCTTCCGGTCTACGCACGGCTCGCGGCATTTCGTCCCGAGCGCGAATCCCGGCAGTTGGCGCACGAGTTGGCAGCGGGGCGTCTCAACCCGATGGAAGAGAAGAAGCGACTCGCTTGCGAGATCGTCGCGCGTTATCACGGCAAAGAGGCTGCCGCGGCTGCGCGCGAGTTCTTCGAGCGGACGGTTCAGCGCAAAGAGATTCCCACCGAGGATCTCGACGAAATCGAGCTCGGCGATTGCAGGCGCGTCGCGGAGGTGCTCGTCAAAGCCAGCTTTGCGCAGAGCCGGCGCGAAGCCGAGCGACTGATCGCGGGAAACGCGGTCAAGATAGACGGCGAGCCGGTACGAGATCCAAACCAACGATGGACCGCACACGAAGTCGCCGTTCTCTCAGTAGGCTCCCGCCGCTTCATCCGCGTCCTCCCACCCCCATTGTCATCCTGAGCCCGGATTGTCATCCTGAGCCGCATTGTCATCCTGAGCCTGTCGAAGGATGACCCATCGACCACGCCTCCCGTTGTCATCCTGAGCTCAGCCTGCCCTGAGCCTGTCGAAGGGTCGAAGGATGACCCATCGACCACGCCTCCCGTTGTCATCCTGAGCTCAGCCTGCCCTGAGCCTGCCGAAGGGTCGAAGGATGAACGAGCGGTGACCTTCACCATCTTGCCCTGGAAGCGCTTCAGCACAGAAGAGCTGAGTGAAGACGTACTACGTGTATATGCTCCTATGTTCCGATGAGTC
>DATMKR010000094.1:0-6436 GCA_035571115.1 Candidatus Acidiferrum sp.
TCAACGGTGGGGGCGGCGATGTGCGCGGTAGCGACGGTAGTTGCGACTGCAACAGCGGAGGCGGCGGCGCGTCCGATGTGCGGCAGGGCGGTGACGGATTGTCCAACCGTGTCGTTGTGGCCGGTGGCGGTGGCGGTGGCGCAGGCGACGGCTACTACGGCAGCCCGTCTAGCGACGGCACGAGCGATGGCGGTTCCGGAGGGAAAGGCGGCGCGCGCAAGGGTCAAGCGGGGCACGGTGGCTCCGACAAGTTTGCCGGAGGCGGCGGAGGCGGTGGTACGCGAGTCGCCGGCGGCCAGGGCGGTGCAAGCCCCGGCGAAACCGGCTGCAACGGGTCGCCCGGATCGCTCGGTGCCGGTGGGGTTGGCGGCGCCGGCGATAGTTGCGGCGCAGCCGGCGGCGGTGGTGGTGGCGGCTACTACGGCGGCGGCGGGGGCGGTGCGGGCGGTCCATACAGCGACGAATACGGGTCAGGGGGCGGCGGTGGGGGCGGATCGTCCTATGTCGAGCCGCGCGCGACGCACGTGAAGATGACGGAGGGTGGGAACCCCACGTCTCGTGGCTACGGATCGGTTATCATATTCTGGTAAGTGATCGATAATGAAAACATCGCGCGTTATCCGCTTTGTTCTCAACATCGTCATCGGTGCGGCGGTGCTAACGGGCTGCGATGCAGCGCGCCCGATCACCGTTTCGGGCGTGATGCCGCCAGGCCAACCGGGCGAGGTTCGTGCCGCTGGCAGTAAGTCGTGGATGGAGCCGAGCGCTTCAAAAGCTCTGCTCTACTACGACGACGACACAACGGACGACACGTACGTGTACGAGTACCCAAGCGGCAAGCTGGTTGGTAAGCTGACGGGCTTCCACGATCCGCAGGGCATGTGCGTCGATCAGAAGGGTGATGTCTACATTACCAACCCTCGGTTCGGGCTTCTGCTCGAGTACGCGCACGGCGGTACCAAGGCGATTAATATCTACGAGCGCCCGGGTAGCAGCTTGCACGGCTGCTCGGTCAGCGCTAACGGCGACGTGGCCGCCACCGGTAGTGGCGACGTCTGCATCTGGAAAGGCGGCCTCGCCCCGGGCGGTCCAACCTGCATCGACGGCGACGAGAGCATTGGCTGCGCAGGTCTGTCGACGTTCGGTTACGACCACGATGGCAATCTCATCGGCGTCGGCACGATCAACAAAGGCAGGCGGATCATTCGGATTATTGCATGCATGATCCCCGCCGGTAAGAGTACGATGGAGAGGCTTTCTACGTCGGGGATAAAGCCTAACTTCAGCCCGAAGGGCACGGCGTGGGATGGGAAATACATCGCGCTAGCCGGTTGGCGAGGTAACGGAGACGTCGTGCAAGCGGCCAAACTCTCGGGAACGACGCTCACCGGGGTCGGGTCAGAGACCCGGCTCGACGATGCTTCCTTCATGCCGGGAAGTCCGTTCTTCTTCGGCGCGCAGAACGTCACGGCGGCGAGCACCATTCGTGCCACGAGCGCCACGGTTGCAAACCCGAGATACGGTAAAGGCGTCGCTGACGTGTGGAACTATCCAAAAGGCGGTCACGAGCCGGCCCTTCGAATCCGGGCTGCGAGCAACTCCGGCGGCGACGCGATCAGCATCGCGAAATAGAACCCGGGCGGGAAGGCGAGCGGCAGCTCTAGGAGTCGAGCGTGGTCGGGTAGAATAAGAACCGCCCGAGATGGCGAAGTTTATTTTCTTCACCGGGGGCGTTGTGAGTTCGCTCGGCAAGGGCATCACCGCCGCCTCCCTCGGACGGTTGCTCAAAGCCCGCGGTTTCAGCGTCTCCATTCAGAAACTCGATCCATATATCAACGTCGATGCCGGTACGATGAACCCGTACCAGCATGGCGAGGTCTTCGTGACCGAAGATGGCGCCGAGACTGACCTCGATCTGGGTCACTACGAGCGCTTCATCGACGAGAACCTGCAGCGCCACAACAACGTCACGACCGGTCAGGTCTACAACTCCGTCATCGAAAAGGAGCGGCGCGGCGACTATCTGGGCGCGACCGTTCAAGTAATTCCCCACATCACCAACGAGATCAAGGCGCACATCAAACGGGTCGCCGAGGCCAGCCGCGCGGACATCTTCATCGTCGAGGTCGGCGGGACCGTCGGCGACATCGAGTCCTTGCCGTTCTTGGAAGCGATTCGCCAGATGCGCTACGATGTTGGCGACGAGAACGTAATGTACGTTCATCTGACGTTGGTTCCGCATCTCGGTGCGGCCGACGAACTAAAGACTAAGCCGACGCAACACTCGGTGCGCGAGTTGCGCGGAATCGGAATCTCACCCGACGCCATCGTCTGCCGCACGCAATCGGCGCTCCCGATGCCGCTGGAGCTGAAGGAGAAGATCGCGCTCTTTTGCGACGTTCCGCCGAGCGCGGTCGTTCAGAACGGCGACGCGCGCACGATTTATCAGGTTCCGCTCAATCTCGAGGCCGAGGGTCTGGCACAGGCCGCGATCCGCAAGCTGAACCTTCCGGCAACGCGACCATCCCTCAACGATTGGGTTGCGATCGCGGACCGTCTGCTTCATCCGGAGCATCACGTCACGATCGCGTTGATCGGCAAGTACGTCGAGCTCAAAGACGCCTACATCTCGATTAACGAGGCGCTCGCGCACGCGGGAGTCTTCTACCATGCATCGGTCGAGATCAAGCGAATCGATTCGGAGCTGGTCGAGAAGGAAGGCACCGACGTGTTGCGTGGCGCGCATGGAGTGCTCGTGGCTCCCGGCTTCGGAGCGCGCGGCGTCAACGGAAAACTGCGGGCCATACACTTCGTGCGCGAGCACAAGATTCCGTTCTTGGGCATCTGCTACGGGATGCAGCTCGCCTGCGTCGAGTTTGCGCGAAACGTCTGCGAGCTGCCCGAAGCCATGACGAGCGAAGTGGACGAGACAACCGTCGATCCGGTCATCGACTTCATGCCGGATCAGCGCAACCTGGAGATGTACGGCGGAACGATGCGGCTGGGCACCTACGCCTGCACGCTGCAGGAAGGGAGCCAGGCTGCACGAGCCTACGGAACGCTCGAGATCAGCGAACGGCACCGCCACCGGTATGAGTTTAACAACCGCTACCGGCCGATTTTCGAAGAGCACGGTATGCGCTTTAGCGGCCATCACACGATCGGCAAAACGCGTCTGGTCGAAGTGGTCGAGCTGCCCCCCGAAATGCACCCGTGGTTCGTTGCGACGCAGGCCCATCCGGAGTTCAAATCTCGGCCCAACCGGCCGGCACCGCTCTATCGCGACTTCATCGGTGCGGCGCTGGCGCATCAAGAACGGATCGATGGAAAAGCGAGCCTTCGTGAGGCAGCGACCTGGACCCAGGCCTAATCACCGCCGTCGTTCTCACCCGCGACGAAGAGCGCAATCTGCCACGTGCCCTCACTAGCCTGCCTCGCGCAATCCACGTGTTCGTGCTCGACGCGTACTCGCGAGATCACACCGTGCAGTTCGCGCGCGGGGCCGGTGCCGTCGTCGTTCAGCGTGAATGGACCGATTTCGTCGATGCGCGCCGCTTCGCGCTCGCTTCGGTACGGACGCCTTGGGCGTTGATGCTCGATGCCGATGAAGCGCTCGACGACGTGCTCTGCGATGCGATCGGTGAAGCCGCCGACGACGTCGACGGATATAACGTGCGTCGCACGACCTATTTTTGCGGCCACCCGCTGCGCATGTGGCGCAACGAGCCGCTGTTGCGTCTCTTTCGCACCGACCGCGTGACCCTGAAGGCCAATCCGGCGGCATCGGCCGATGCGCTCGTGCACGAAGCGTGGTCCTGCGCGGGTCCAGTCGGCGAACTGCGCGGAACGCTGCTGCACTTTTCCTACCCCGACGTGGCATCGTATCGAGCCAAATACGATCGGTATACTTCCCTTGAAGCGCAGCGGCTGCACGGCTCGGTTCCCGGATTTATCGTCGCGTGCGCCACGAGCGTCCTGCGGCTGGCGTGGCTGCTGTTCGGCAAAGGTGCGCTGCTCGACGGTCCGCGCGGCTGGTACGTCGCGTACGAATCGGCGATCTATCCAGCGGTTGCGATGGGGAAAGCATTACTCCGGTGAGGCCGGCGCGCGTTGGTCTCGACGCGCGATTGACTCGTCAGCTCTCGGTCGGAATGAAAACGTACGCTCGCGAGCTCGTCGCTCGTTTGCCGCGCGCCGCTCCCGAGTTCACCTTCGTGCCGTTCGCTCGGGGAGGAAACTTCGGATGGGACGAGCAGGTGCGGCTGCCGCTGGCGATTGCTCGTTCGCGCGTCGAACTGGTCCATTTCCTTTCACAGTACGTCCCGGCGATCGTGCCGGCACGTTTCATCGTGACGATTCACGATTTAATTCACTTGCGTTTTCCGACGCACTTCAAGTCCAAAGTGCGGCCGTACTACGAGACGTTCGTTCGCTGGGCATGCGCGCGGGCGGCTCGTGTGATCACCGACGACGAGCGTACCGTAGAGGATCTCGTGAGTTTTCTCGGCACGCGGCGCTCGAAGATCCGGGTCGTTCCGCTTGGGGTCGGGGAAACGTTTTCCCGCGCGGTCGCGCCGCACGTCGCTCCGCGCCCGTACCTGCTCTATGTCGGCAACCATCGCCGCCATAAGGATTTGGCGACGCTCTTTGCGGCCTGGTCGGCGCTCCCGCTGGGTTTGAAGGTCGATCTCTACGTCACGGGCCCCGACGACTTCGGTGGCGAGCTCGAGCGCCGCAGCGACCGGGGGCGCCGGATCGTCGCTTTGGGAGAGATCGGCAGTGACGAGCTTGCGTCCTATTACGCGGGCGCGAGGGCGCTCGTGCACCCGTCGTTGCGAGAGGGTTTCGGATTACCGATGCTGGAGGCGATGGCCGCCGGCTGCCCGGTCCTCGCCTGCGAAGACTCCCTGCCGCACGTGCTCGAGTCCGCCGCTCTCTCGTTTAAAGCTCGAGACGTCGACGGGCTGCGAACCCTTCTCGAGCAGATACTCACCGACCAGGGTACGCGCGAGCGGTCGGTCAACTTAGGGCGCGAGGCCGCAGGCCGGCTGTCTTGGGATCGCTGCGCGCGGGCCACTGCCGACGTCTATCGAGAGGTGCTGGAGTAAGCCACTGAAAGTGAAATGGATTTTCGCATTGCTGCCGCTGTTGCTACTGGCTGCCGCAAAGCCTGCCCTAATCAAGACAGGTTCTGTCGAAGGGCACCCGATCGGGATCGTCATTAATGGCAACGTACTATCGCTCGATCCCGGACCTCGTTTCGAGCACAATCTGCTTTACGTGCCCGTGCGCCGCACGATCGAGGCCCTCGGACTGGCCTTCGATCGCTCCGGCAATCGCATCGTGACGCAGATCGGTTCGAAGACCGTCGTTCTCACGATCGGCAGCCCAATCGCGCAGGTAGATACCGGCGAGCTCGCGCTGGAAGGCCCGCTGCTTGAGATCAAGGACGTACTCTACGTTCCGTTGCGCTTCTTCACGGACATTCTGGGTGCCCAGGCACATTTCGACCGGCGCACCAGTACGGTCACGATCGTCGCCCAACTCGTAGGACGGTCTAGCCGCGGCTTGGTTCCGGTCGGAAGCGGCTTTGAACGATTTGGCACCGTCGAGGCCGTCGACGTGCTCTCGGATCCGCCAACGCTGTCGCTCGGCTATAACGGCGGCATCAAGACGATCAAAATCGGCCCCAATGCGGCCATCGACGTCGAAGACGTCAACGTAGATGTGACCTCGCCCGGTGAGCTCGGCGACGTGCGCCCGGGCGACTTCGCGCGAGTCGAGATGCGCAAGGACGGCCGTGTCGAGCGCGTCGTCGACGAGTTTGGTTCGAGAAACGGTCGCATCGTGGCAATTGCCGGCAATCAGTTCGTGCTCGACGACGGTCAGGTGATCTCACCCGGCCGCACGGTGGAGATCTCGCTCAACGGAAACGCCGCCGGCTTCGGCGATCTGCAACCGAATGATGAAGTAAGCGTTCGCTACAACGTGGAGACCAACGAAGTGCGAGAGATACTCGCCAGTCGGCGAATAGCCACGGTCGCACAGCGCGTCACGATCGACAGCATCGAGACCGACGTGACTCGTCCGTTGCGCGCGGGAGATACCATTGCGGTGACGATGCACGGAACGCCGGGCGCGGCCGCGACGTTCGACATCGGCTCCGACGTGGCGAATCAAGCGATGCAACAGCGAGCGCCCGGAGTGTACGATGGAAGTTACGTGATTCCGCGAGGTGCGAACTTTGACGACGACGCATTGATCGGCCGGCTTGCGGCGGGCAACGACATCGCACACGCGGCCGCGCCGCAGACGATCTCTGCGTCGAGCACGCCGCCGGGCATCGCCGATTTTGCGCCCGATGCCGGTGCGACGGTCAACAACAATCGGCCGGCGGTCTATGCGAGCTTTGCCGCCGATGCGGTGCCCGTGAATC
>DATMKR010000095.1:0-11130 GCA_035571115.1 Candidatus Acidiferrum sp.
GCGTGCAACACCGTCGTGGCCGAGGGCATGGTGGTTCGCACGCGCGGCGAGCGTGTCGAAGCGGCTCGCGCGATGGTCCTCGAGCTCTTTTTGGTCAACCATCCGTTGGACTGCCCGATCTGCGACAAAGGCGGCGAATGCGATCTGCAAGACTACGCGATGGCCTATGCGCGCGGCAACTCCGACGTCGCCGATCGGAAGCTAGCCAAGCCGAAGGCGGTCGATCTCGGCCCGACGATCGTTCTCGATGAGGAGCGCTGCGTCGTCTGTCAGCGGTGCGTCCGCTTCGACGACATCATCGCAGGCGAACGGCAACTCGTCGTCAAGGACCGCGGAGCCCGAGACATCATCGCGACCGCGAGCGGCCGTCCTTATCGCCACAACTTCACAGGAAACGTGACGGAGCTCTGTCCGGTCGGTGCCTTGACGTCGAAAACCTATCGTTTTAAGTCCCGCCCGTGGGACTTGGAGCGTACGCAAACGAGCTGTACGCAATGTGCGGTGGGTTGCCGGCAGTACGCCGACGTGCGCTACGGCCGGCTCTTGCGAACGATGCTCGTCGAGGAAGACCGAATCTCGGATGGTTGGCTCTGCGACCGCGGCCGCTACAACATCGGCTTCTATGAGTCGCCCGACCGTCTAAAGCAGCCGCTCTATCGCAAGCACGGAAGTTGGACGCAGCTCGGCTGGGAAGATGCGTTCTTCCTCTGGTCCAAGGCGATTACCGATGCGATCGCCCAACGCGGCGCCGAGAGCGTCGGCGCAATCGGCGGCGGACGGCTGACCAACGAAGAAGCATTTGCGCTGGCCCACGTTTTTCGCAGCGCAGGCGTGCGAAATCTGGATTGGCGCGCGGGGCGTCAGCGTCAGGCGACGCCGGGCGCGCGCCGCGGTTCGCTCGAGGATATCGATCGCGCGCAAGCGATCGTGATTGTGGGAGAGTCTCCGGAGCAACGCGCCCCCGTACTATGGCTGCGCATCCAAAAAGCCGCGCGCAACGGCGCCACGGTCGTCTCGGACGAATCCGCTGTGAAGGCTCGCGCGGCAGTCGGGGATACGACCCGCGTTGCGCTGATTTGGGACGGCGTCGATCCGAAGGCGGGAAGCGATTACGCGCAAGCCTTTGCCGATCTCTCCGAGTTGGCGACCTACATCACCAGCGAGCAAGCCAACGCGCGGGGCGCGGAAGCGATGGGGATGCTGCCGGGCAGCGGCGTCGGGTATGCGCCGGTCGAACGAGGATACGACACCTCTGAGATGCTCGAAGCGGCGCGCGACAGGCGCCTCGCCGTACTCTCTATTTTCGGCGCGAACCCAGCGCGAAACGCAGCGGATCCGGCAGCCGTCTGCGCGGCGCTCGACGCAACGCCCTTCGTGGTGGTCAGCGAACTCTTCATGACGGAGACCGCGCAACGAGCTACTCTCGTTCTGCCCGCCGCCGGCGCCTTCGAAAAGAGCGGTACGATCGTGAATCTCGCCGGCGATCTGCTTCCGGTGAGCGCCTCTCTGGCGGCGCCCGATTTCGTACGCTCCGATTTCGAGATTCTCGCCGACCTGGCCGGCGCGCTTGGCGTCTTACTCCCTCCGACGCCCGAGCTCGAGCGGTCGGTGATCCTCGCGGCTACGAGCGAGCCGCGCGATTTTACACTTGGCGACGAACGTTTCGTGCTTCGACAGTCCCTCGACACGCGCGCTTCGCGCGCTGCTCAGGATGACAGCCTTCCGAACACGTCCATACTTTCGGGGGGCGGGACGTGGCTGCACGATCCGTCGCTTGCAGGGATGAGGGCTTCATAGATGCCGTGGTGGCTCGAGGTCCTCATTAAATCGGTGATCCTGCTCTTCGTCGTCGTGACTTCGTTTGCGTACGCGATGCTGGCCGAACGCAAGATTCTGGGATGGATGCAGCTGCGTCCCGGGCCGAATCGCGTCGGTCCTTGGGGTCTCTTGCAGCCTGCCGCCGACGCCGCCAAGCTCATACTCAAGGAAGACTTAACGCCGGAAACGGCCGATCCGCTCCTTTATAAGCTGGCGCCCTTCATTTCGCTGCTGACGGCATTTGGCGTTTATGCAATCATTCCGTTCGGCGCGTCGGCATCGGGGCAAACCTGGGCGATCGGCAACGTCAACGCCGGAATTCTGCTGATTCTAGCAATCGGTTCGTTGGGCGTGTACGGAATTTGCTTAGGCGGCTGGGCATCGGGATCGAAGTATCCGCTGCTGGGGAGTGTGCGTTCCACGGCGCAGATGATCAGTTACGAGCTCGCCATGTCGCTGTCGTTCGTGGGTGTCCTCGTTCTGGCCGGCACGACGTCGCTCGACGGCATCGTCAACGCGCAGGCGCGCTGGTGGTTCGTGCTCCCGCAGTTCGTCGGCTGTATCATCTACGTGATCACGGCCGTCGCGGAGACGAATCGGGCGCCCTTCGATCTGGTCGAAGCCGAGACGGAGCTCGTGGCAGGCTTCCACACCGAGTACTCGGGCTTGCGTTTTGGTCTGTTTTTCATCGCCGAGTACGTCAACATGCTCACGGTGTCGTGCATCGCAACGCTGCTCTTCTTCGGCGGATGGAACGCGCCGTTGCACCTGACGGTCATTCCCGGCGTCGCCTGGTTCGTCATCAAGGTTGCGTGCTTTATGTTCTTTTATATGTGGTTGCGTGCGACGCTGCCGCGGCTTCGATACGATCGCCTGATGGCCTTCGGCTGGAAGGTTCTGCTGCCGCTGGCGACGTTGAACCTCGTGGTTACGGCAGTCGTCGTGGCGTATACGGGTTAGGCCATTCATGGCTTCACGCAAGCACCTCTACAACCCCGGCGCACTCCTGAAAGGCTTATCGATTACCTTCGGGTTCATGTTTCGGAAGCGCCCGACGATCCCGTATCCGTCGGTCAAGAAGCAGCACTCGCCACGTTTTCACGGCCTGCACGAGTTGCGCCGCTACGCCGACGGCAAAGAGCGGTGCATCGGCTGCGAGCTCTGCTCGAGCGTTTGCCCGGCCAATGCCATCACCGTGATCGGGGCGGAAAACTCGCCGGACGATCGCCGCTCGCCGGGTGAGCGTTACGCCGCGCGCTATGAGATCGACGAGCTTCGCTGCATCTTTTGCGGAATGTGTGAAGAGGCGTGCCCGACCGATGCGATCGTGCTCACGCCGCGCTTTGAAATGGCCGATTATCGCCGGGGATCGTTTATCTACGATAAGGACCGGCTGCTCGTGCCGCCCGAGGCCGGCGTCGGTGCGGCTCCCGACGACCGTCCGGGTGGAATCCCCGGCGATCTCGGCCGCGTCGCCGAAATCAAGTCGACGACCGACGTCGATACCGGCTATAACGCAACCTGGCGAGGAGAGATCCTAAAGAACCAGCACGAGGGGCTGGCGATCCTCAAGAAACCCGAGGCAGACAAATGATCGCATTTTGGGTGCTTGCCGCGATCCTAATTGCCAGCGCCGTATGGACGATTGCGGCGAAGAAGCCGGTCTATAGCGTCGTCGCGCTGTTGCTCAACTTTGCCACGCTCGCGGTGCTCTACGTCACGCTCTCGGCCGAGTTCTTGGCGGTCATCCAAATCATCGTCTACTCTGGCGCGATCCTCGTGCTGTTCGTCTTCGTCATCGCGCTCTTGGGCAGCGGAGTCGCCCCCTTCCCCACGGGACCGAATCGCTTGCCGAAGATCTGGCTGCCCGCCGGGATCTTCACGCTCGCGGCGTTCGGATTCCTCATCTACGCCGTCTCCAACGTCAAGATGGTCGCGGCGCCGGCGACCGGAGCGGTCGGGAATGCCGGCGTTTTCGGCAGCGTCGCCGACTTTGGTAAAGCGCTGTTTACGGTGCAACTGCTTCCCTTCGAAGCAACGGCGCTGGTCTTGATGGTGGCCGTAATCGGCGTCATAACCCTGGGCGGCGAACAGATGAGCGACGCCGAAGCGCAGCAGAGCCGCATGCGGGCGGATCGCGCGGCGCGCGAGGCGATCCTGCGCGAGGGCAACGGCTGATGACCGTTCCGATCAATGACTACGTCACCCTCGCTACCGTCGTGTTTTTTATCGGCGTCATCGGCGTGATCGTTCGGCGCAACCCGCTCATTATGCTAATGAGCGTCGAACTGATGTTCAACGCAGCGAACCTGTTGCTGATCGCCTACGCCCGCCTCTGGCTGCATAACGTCGGCCACATCTTTGCGTTCATCGTGATTACCGTCGCCGCCGCGGAGGCAGCGATTGGTCTCGCGATCGTCGTCACGACCTTCCGGCCCGAAAAGTACGTCGACGTCGACGATATTCGGACGCTGCATGGGTGATGTCGGTGTGACGCACCACCTGCTCGGCGTCGCCGGGTCGTATCCGATGTTGCTGGCGTTGTGGCTGCTGCCGCTGGCGGGTGCGGTGATTTGTTGGACGTTTGGGCCGCAGTTGCGTGCGATGGCCGGATGGCTTGTCTCGGCGCTGGTCGCGGCTTCCTTCGTGCTGGCGCTTCTTTCGTGGCACGATGGGACGCAGAACGCCGCGGGAGCTGCGGGCGCGAATCAGCCGCTCTTTTCCTGGATGCCGGGATTCGATTTTGGACTCTTGCTCGATCCGCTCTCGCTGCTGTGGACCTTCGTCATCACCGGCGTCGGGTTCTTGATCGTCTTCTACTCGATCGGCTACATGCACGGCGATCGCGCGTTCGCGCGATTCTTCGCCTACATGAGTTTCTTCGTTTTTGCGATGTTGACGCTCGTGCTCTCCGACAACTTCATCGGCCTGCTCGTCGGCTGGGGCCTCGTCGGTTTGGCGTCATATTTTCTCATCGGCTTCTGGTTCGAGCGGCCCTCCGCCGTTGCCGCGGCGCGAAAAGCGTTCGTCATCAACGTCGTCGGCGACGTCGGCGTGATGTTTGCGATCTTCGTTATCATCGCCCACGTGCACTCGAGCGGTTTCGGCGACACCTTTGCGGCCGCCGGAACGTTGGGTACGGCGGTCGTTCTTACGATTTGCATTGCACTCTTTATCGGTGCGGCCGCCAAGTCGGCACAGGTCCCGCTGCATACCTGGCTGCCCGATGCAATGGAGGGACCGACGCCGGTGTCGGCCTTGATTCACGCCGCGACGATGGTGACGGCCGGCGTCTATCTGATCGCTCGCTGCGCGCCGCTGTGGAATGCGAGCCGCGAGGCGCAGCTGCTGGTCGGAACGGTCGGCGGCCTGACGGCGTTGCTCGGAGCGATTCTCGGCACGGCGCAGTGGGACATCAAACGCATCCTCGCCTACTCGACGATGTCGCAAATCGGCTACATGATCATGGGCGTCGGCGTGGGTGCCTACGAGGCCGGGGTCGCGCAGTTCTTTACCCATGCGTTCTTCAAAGCCCAGCTTTTCTTGGGTGCGGGACTGGTGATCCACGCGCTCTCCGACGAGCAAGATATTCGCCGCATGGGCGGGCTGTGGAAGAAGATGCCGTTTGCTTTTTGGGTGATGCTGACGGGCGTGCTCTCGATAAGCGGAGTTCCCGGCTTTTCCGGTTTCTTTTCGAAGGATGAGGTAATCTACGGTGCGCTGCAGCACGGGCACCCGTGGCTCGACGCAATCGGCATCGTAACGGCCGGCATCACCGCGTACTACATGTTCCGCTTGCTCTTCGTCGCGTTCTTGGGTGAGTATCGCGGTAAGACGCCCGTGCACACGGGCGGCGCCGGGTCCTGGATCATGAATGTGCCGGTGGCGATCCTGGTCGTTCCGAGCGTCGCGATCGGCGGCGCATTGCTGTTTGGCGGCGACGCATCGCCGTGGGCGCACTTTTTTGCGCCGCTCTTCGCGGCGCAGGCGCATCTCGCAGCGGCCCAAACTCCGGCACCGGCGATCTCCGAGAACCTCACCTCCGCGATCGTGGTAGTCGTGGTGGCGATCGGCTTTCTCATCGCCTGGCAGCGCTACGCCACGGCAACCGCGCAACGCGATGCAGTCGATCGACTTCGCGTCGAGACCGAGAAGATGCCGGCGGTTCTGACGAACCTCTTTTATTTTGACGCCGCGATCGATGCGATCTTCGTACGCCCGTCGCAAGCATTGGGACGATTTTTTGGCCAGGTGTTCGACCCCCGCGTACTCGACGGCGCCGTTCGCGAGATCGTCGACACCGCCGACTGGCTCGGAACGCTCGTGCGCTCGCTGCAGACCGGTCTTTTGCGCGCGTATGCCTTGATTCTGGTTTTTGGAGCGGCCTGTTTCATCGCGTACTATGCCATCGCCGGAGCCGCGCACTAATGCCGCTCGTTCTCGTCAGCATTCTGCTTCCGATCGTTGCCGGCGCACTGCTCGTGTTGCTGCCGCGCAGCGATCGCGTGCTCTCGCGAGCTATTGGGACCGTGGTGGCGGCGATTACGTTTGGGACGGTTTTGGCGGCCGGTACCAGCGATTGGAGCGTGCGTTGGCTCGCGCGGCCCTTCGAGTCCGCGTTCCACTTCGGTGCGACGCCGATTTCGTACTGGATTGCTTTGCTGTTAGCGCTCTGCACGGCTTGCGCGATCGCCGCCTGCCGGATCGAGCGGACGCGAGACTTCGTTGCGCTTCTGCTCGCGCTCGAGGGGACGATGTTGGGCCTCTTCCTGGCGCGCGACCTGCTCGTCTTCGCTCTCTTTTGGGATCTGATGCTCGTTCCCGTGTTCTTTGCGCTTATCGGTTGGGGCGAGCATTCGGCGACGGCGTGGCGCTATTTCATCTATAATTTCGCGGGCGGCTTGACGTTGCTGCTCGCGACGGCCGCGTTCGGCGTTATCTACGGTTCCACCGACGTGATCGGTCGTGGAGCCGCTCCGCTGGCCGGCGGGTGGGCTCCCTGGATCTACGCCGGGTTTGCCTTCGCATTTCTCGTGAAGACGCCGGTGTGGCCGCTCCATACATGGATGCCGCCGACCTACAGTGGGCTTCCCTCGCCGATGGTTGCGGTGGTCTCCGGCGTGCAATCGAAGGCGGGACTCTACGGATTTCTTGTCATCGCCACGGCGTTGTTGCCGGTGTACGTGCATCAGTACGCCACGCCGCTTATGGTTCTGGGCGGAATCTCGCTCATCTACGGAGCCGTCGTCGCATTGACGCAGAACGACGCGAAGCGGATCGTCGCCTATTCCTCGCTCTCGCACCTTGGGCTCATCGTGATCGCCATTGCGTCGGCGAATTCGCTTGCCCTCGACGGCGCACTGGTCTACATCGTCGCTCACGGGCTCTTCTCCGCCGCATTATTTCTGTTGCTGGGCTACGTCGAGGAGCGCGAAGGGACGCGAGGTCTGCCTCGACTCGGCGGCTTGGCTTGGATGAATCCCCGCCTCGGCGGCGCGCTCTGCATTGCGGCGCTCGCGGCTTTGGGTCTGCCCGGTTTGGCGGGTTTTGCCGGCGAACTGCTGATCTTGATCGGCGTCTATCAAGCCGGATATGTCTGGCCGGTTATCGTCGCGCTCGTTGCGATCGTGTTGGCGTCGGCGTACATGCTGCGCCTTTATCAGGACATCATGAACGGTCCTCAGCGGGAGGACTTGCCGATTCGTCCCGATCTCACGTGGCTTGAAGGTCTTGCCGTCGCACCGCTGCTGGCCGCGCTGCTGCTGGTCGGCGTCTTTCCCAAGCCGCTATTGAACAATGCTGCAATCACCTCGGCGCAGAGCGGAACTCTTCCGTGACGCTTTCTTTCACGAACGCCGACTGGAGCGCGATTCTTCCCGTCGAGATCGTCGCCGCGGCGGGCCTTGCAATACTCCTCGCCGATCTCTTTTCCGGTCGCAAGCAGTGGCGTTATGTTTCAATCGTCATCGGGCTGCTGGGGGTGGGGGCTGCGGGCATCGTCGCCGGACGGCAGTTCGGCCATGAGTACGACGCGTTCTTCGGGGGTTTTATGACCGGTGGATTCGCCACCGTTTTCGAGGAGATCGTACTGATTGGGACGGCCGGTTCGTTGCTGCTCTACGGCACCATCGGGCCCGCCGGGCGCATAGCCGGCACGACGGCGATCATGCTGTGGAGTGCGTGCGGAGCGATGCTGATGGCGGGCGCGGCGAACTTGATCGCGATCTTTCTGGGTCTCGAGCTGCTTTCGCTGGGCCTGTATGCGCTCTGTGCTGCCGTGGATCGAAAGACGGCGCGAGAGTCGGCGCTCAAGTATTTGATCCTGAGCTCGACCGCGACGGCCTTCTTACTTTTCGGCGCGGCGCTGCTTTTCGGCGCGACGGGAAGCGTCATCCTGGCCGACTTCGTCAATCCGTCGCTTGCGTCGAGCCCGCTCTTCTGGATGGGCGCCGGCATGTTTCTCATCGGCTTGGTTTTTAAACTGAGCCTCGTGCCGTTCCACATTTGGACGCCGGACGTCTTCGAGGGGGCGCCATTGCCGGTAACCGCTTTCATGAGCGTGGTAACGAAGGCCGGAGCGCTCGCCGTCTTCGCCCGCTTCACGTACGACGCGTTGCCGCCGGGGGTCGCCGGAAGGCTTTTGCTGCCGGTATGGATTGTGGCGGCCATCTCGATGATCGTGGGGAACGTCGGCATGCTCGCGCAGCTCGACCTAAAGCGGCTGCTGGCATATTCGGGTATCGCGCAGATCGGATATATCGTCGTCGCGCTGGCGGGAGGAACCCCGCTTGGCCTGCGTTACGCGATCTACTACTTGACCGCGTATGCGTTCATGAACTTGGGCGCGTTTGCGGTCGCCGCTTCAATATCGGGTTCCGACGAAGATGGGTCGCGGCTGAGCAGTTATCGCGGTCTGGGGCGGCGGCGGCCGTGGCTTGCGGCAGCGATGACGATCTTTCTGCTGGCACTGTCGGGCTTGCCGCCGACCGCTGGTTTCCTAGGAAAGATATTAATCCTTGCCGTGACGGTGGCAAACGGCTACATCTGGCTGGCCGCCGCGCTGATCGTCGGCACGGCGATCTCGCTCTATGCCTATGCCAAGGTGATCCGGGCGATGTATGCCCCGCAGGAGGCGCCTCAGCCGGATCTGCGCCCCTTCGTCCCGCTGGCCTGGGCGAGCGCGGCACTCTGCGCCGCCGTCGTCATCGCGATGACGTTCTATCCGCTCACGCCCAGCAACGTGCTGCCCCTCGTGCGATAGCAGCGCGTCACGCCGCCCGGCGGCCGTGCGCTATACCTCTCGAAGGGGTGCCTATAATGATTCGACGCGCATTCGCTGCCTTGGTTTTTGCGGTTCTGCCGTTGACCGCGACGTTCGCGGGCTCTCTTAGGGCGCAGGACGCGGACATTATTACGACCGACGCCCACGCCACGGTGGACCAACAGGCAGCGATCCTCTATTCACGTCAGTTGATCGCTGCGGGGGAGTTCGATCGAGCAGTCGATGCACTCGCGAGTTTTGTCGCGACTCACCCGAAAGGCGTCGAGGCAGCGCGTTTTCTCGGCGACCTCTATTACCGGCAGGGACGCTTCGATCGCGCCGAAGCGATCTACCAGGAGCTTCTCGCTCGCAACTCGCACGATAAAGAGACCCACAATCGCCTCGGCGTCGTCTATGCCACCGAGAATCGCGTGGATGACGCGATATTCCAGTTCCAAAGCGCGCTGCCGGGGACCGATTCTATTCGAGATTTAGTGCTGCTTCATTTGCGCAAAGGCGATCTGGCGCAATATCAGGCGGAGATGGAACGTGCTGCGAAGTCCGAACCATCCGATTCAGACCTCCAGGAAGAACTCGGCGAAGTGTATGAGGCAGTCCATCGGCCGAGCGACGCAATCATCTATTTTCGGCGAGCGCTCGACACCGACCCGACGTCGATCGCCGCGCTCAACGGGGCCGGCATGGCGTACCTGGACATCCACGATCACGTCACCGCACTCGGCTATTTGAATAACTGCCTCAACGCCGATCCAACGAACTATGCCTGCCTCGACAATGTCGGGGTGGCAAAGATTCAGGCCGGCCTCTATGGCGACGCAATCGGCGTTTTTATGCGCGCGCGCCGGTTGGAGCCCGAACGTCCCGAAGCCCTCGTGAACTTTGGTTACCTGGCCGACCTTCGCGGCGACTGGAAGCGCGCCGTTGCGTATTACGTGCAAGCGATCGCCGTCGATCCGTACGTTCCCGAATCGTACGTGAACTTAGGGATCGATTACGAAAAGAACGGCCTCTATCCGCTGGCTCAAGCATCGCTGCTCAAAGGCATCGCCGCCGCGCCCTACGACGGCCGCGTGCATTACTTGCTCGCGCGGGCCTACGCGGCTCAGGGGCAAAGAGAACTCGCGTTGCAACAACTCAAGGCGGCAGCGAATTCGCTCGATCCCGACGTCGCGCAGATCGCCAAAGAAGAGACGGCTCGCCTTATGACCTCTTCGGACAGCGCCCCGCAGTAACGGCCCGTTGCTTCTTAGGTTCGGGCGATGCAGTCGATCTCGATGCGGGCGCCGCGCGGGAGGGCTGCTACGGCGACCGTCGAGCGTGCGGGTTTGGTCGCCCCGAAGAACTTTTCGTAAACGGCGTTGACTGCAGCGAAATCGTTCATGTCGATCAGGAAGATCGTCGTCTTAACGACGTCGGCATACAGATAGCCGGCGGCGCAGAGGATGGCACCGATATTTTCGATGACCCGCTCGGCCTGCGAGCCCGCATCGTCGCCGACCAGTTCGCCCGTCACCGGGTCCAGCGGGATCTGGCCGCTGCAGTAGAGCTCGTGCCCGGCTTGGATCGCTTGGCTATAGGGTCCGATCGGCGCGGGTGCGTGTTGCGTAAGAATCTGCTCGGGTTTCATCATTCGTCCTTCGGCAAGCTCAGGATGACATGCTTCGACAAGCTCAGGATGACACGGACGATAGCGAAACTTCAGGAAGGGTCATCGTTCCTTTGAAAGCCATGGGCGGTTCCTCAATACCGAAGTTTTTCTTATAGAGCTCTTCGATTTGGTCGAGCTCCGCTGCGGTTAAGGCCGGCGTCTCCGGCGCGGCGGCAAACTCGCGCAGCTGTTGGGAATCGTAGATGTTCGGCAGAACGGTCATGACGCGCGGTTCGGCCAGGAGCCACTGGATTGCCGCTTGACCGAGCGTCCGGTTTGGGCGCTCGAGGAAACGGAGCTGCGCAACCTTCTCGACACCGTGAAGCAGCCACTCGCGAGGACGGTGGCGGCGGTGGTCGTTTTTCGGGAATGTCGTCTCGGC
>DATMKR010000096.1:0-6079 GCA_035571115.1 Candidatus Acidiferrum sp.
TTTTTGCCGTTTCGACCGTCAGACCCTACAGCTCGACCTCGTCGAAGGTTCCGTCGCTATAGAGCTCTGCACGATACGTTCATGGCCCTCTTCCTCTCGCCGATCATTGGCTTCATTTGCGCGGCGCTGCTGCTGCTGCTGATGAAGGCGATCGTCCGCCAGAAGCAGCTCTACGAAGCTCCCGAAGGGACGAAGCCGCCGGTGTGGTGGATCCGGTTGCTGCTCGTGATCACCTGTACCGGCGTCAGCTTCGCGCACGGATCCAACGACGGCCAAAAAGGCATGGGCCTCATCATGCTGATCCTTATCGGGATCTTGCCGGGCGTCTACGCGATCAACCCCACGGTGACGACGGCCGGCGTGGCACGGCTCGTCTCGGATAATAAAGCCGTGCAGCCGATTCTCGATGCCAAGGCGGGTTCGGGCGCAGCCATTACCGCGCAAGACGCCGAGACGGTGCTTTCCGATTTCCTGAAATACGGTGCGAAAGCCGCGCAAAGCACGTTCGTCGCTCTCGCGTATGAGAATCGAGCGATCGCGCAGATCGTTGGTACCGAACCGACCTTCGATAAGCTCACCGACGGTCAACGCAAAGATTTGCGGACCAAGAGCTACTTGGTGGGCGAATCGATCGGCAAACTGACGAAGCCCAACAAAGCGTTCACCGCTCCCGGCGACGCCAAAGAGCTAGGCGACTACAAAAAAGAGCTCGACGGAATGACCAAGTTCATCCCCGTCTGGGTGAAGTTCATGGTCGCCTTGTGTTTGGGCATCGGAACGATGATCGGCTGGAAGCGCATCGTGGTGACGATCGGCGAGAGAATTGGAAAGTCGCACCTGACGTACGCCCAGGGCGCCTCCGCTGAGCTGGTCACCATGGCAACGATCCAGGGCGCCGACATGCTTGGGCTGCCGGTGAGCACGACGCACATTCTCTCTTCGGGCGTCGCGGGCACGATGGCCGCCAACGGCTCGGGACTGCAGGCGCGGACGCTACGGAACATCGTCATCGCCTGGGTGCTGACCGTCCCGGTCACCGTCTTCCTGGGGGCGCTGATATTCGGCGCCGGATTCCTGATCGTTTTGCGCTTTTTTGGAGCGTAGCAAGATTTAGACCAGGCCTGCGCCTTGAGCGGTACGTTCTCGTACGGCCCGTCCGGTAGGATGAGCGCGAATCACCTACACCGCGAAGGAGCCGCCAGATGTCCGCGTTCACCCTGTTCCCGCGCTACGTGCGATTCCCGTGCTACGTGCGCCCGCCGGAGCGAAGCGGCGAAGATGCCTCGATCGATTATCTTCCGGGGAACTATCCCGCGATCGAAGCCGCCGTCGACGCGAAGCTGGAACATGGGGCGGAGCAGGTCGTTCTGGATCTCGACACCCTCGTCGTCCTCGATACGGAGGCCCTGCGTGATTTGATCGCGCTGCTGCGCCGCGCGCGCCTCAAGGGCGCCCAGATCGCGCTTCGGTCGAGCCGCGACGCGATTCTCCGAACACTTTCGGTTACCGGCCTCGACCGGGTCTTCGCGCTCGTCTAGCCCCGACGCGGCTTATCTGGGCGGATCGGGCCATACGCCCGCTTTGACTGCGTTTACCAAATCCACGTGCCACGGAAGCGCCAAGAAGCTCTCTCGATCTTCGGGCTCGAGGCCCTCGGCCGCCGCAAGCATCATGCGCTTCGCTTCCCCGAGCGCGCGGCGCGCCTCGACGGACTCCCCGGCGGCGTGGAAGATCTGCGCCGCCGCCCAGTAGCAATGCGTGGGCCAGTCGGTGGCGCGCATAATCGCTTCGTCGGCGGCGAGCAGCCGTCGCACCGCGTCGCGTGCAGCGGGCAGATTGCCGAGCGCCGCGTGCCAAATCGCGAAGTTGGCAAGGGTCGTGCTCGACCAGACTTGTGATTCGGACTGCGAACGCAGCTCGAACGACGCCTCGGTCAGCTCGATCGCTCGCGCGAAATCGCCGCCCTTGGCCTCCGCAAAGGCGAGGTTCTCGAGAACCGAGGCCTCGATCAACCCGAAGCCGAGTTCGCGCGCAAGGTCGAGCGCCGACTCGGCCGCTTGACGCGCACCGGAGATCTGTCCCGTGTAGGCCCGCATAAAGATGAGGTTGGAGAGTCCTCCGACTCGTCCACGCGCGTCGTTCGCGCGCTCGAAGAGCGCGACCGCCTTCTCGGTGGCGGCGCAGGCCCGTTCGAAAAATCCTAGCTTCATTTCGAGAATTGCTTGATTGAGCAGCTGGCCCGCGCTCCCGGCCAGGTATCCGCTTTCGCGGTAAATGCGGCTCGCGGTCGCATAGTGCTCGCGCGCCTCCGCGAACTTGGCGCCCGTGTCGGCGAGCGTCGTGCCCAGACGACCGTGCGCCTGAGCCTCGGCCAGACGATCCCCCAGCTTCACCGCCAGCTCCAGGCAACGCGAGCTCAACGCATGGCATCGTCGGATGTCGCGCCGCTGATAGGCAACGGTGTAGGCGCTGCTCAGTGCGAGTTGTTCCAGCATCGGATCGGCGGCACGCGCGGCGTCCGTCGCGGCTTCGTCGAGTAGTGCTTCGGCAGCCGAAAGATGGCCGCGATGCGCCTCTACTTGGGCTAAGAAACAGAGCGCACGCGTCGCGCCCGCGTCATCCTTCGCCGCCCGACTATCGGCGAGCGCCGCTTTTCCTAGATCGAACGATTCCGCCAAGCGGCCCAGCGTAAAGGCCATTTGTGACTCGGCCAGGTGCAGCTCGGCGTTCCAGAGCGCGTCATCTTCGGGGACGCATGCCCGGAGCGCACGAGCGGCTTGCTCGTGCATAGCGCGATCGCCCGTGGTCGAGGCAACCTCCATGCGATGCAACAGCGTGGCGCGGTGGATCGCGGGGTCGTTCAGCTCCGCGTCGACGCGTTCCAAGGCCAGCAGCGCGGCGTTGCGCGATTCGAGATCGCCGTAGCGGGTCTCAATCGTGACGCTTTCCAGAAGCAGGTCGGCTCGCATGCTCGGCTCGGTCGCAATCGCGAGCCCCCGCGCACATTGCGTCCGGGCTTCGTGCAGCGCTCCGATCGAGATCGAGCGCCGCGCCGCCTCGAGATAGCAGCGCGTGGCGTTTGCAACGTCGGCTGCGAACTCGTAGTGCGCGGCCAGCGACGCCGAAAGCTCCGGCACCCGGTCGGGGTAGAGCCGCTCGAGCACGCGCGCAACGCGCCGGCGCCGAATGGCGGCCGCTTCGGGGGGCACCGCTCCGGCAATCGTATCCTGCACGAGATGGTGCGTGAAGGCGTATTCGAGGAAGCCCCGTCCGGGAGCTTCGCGGATGATGCGCCGATCGAGCAGCTCGTCGAGCGAGTCCGTAAGAGCGGCTTCGTCCCACGCGCTGACCTCGCGCACGGCGTCGCGCGAAAAGCGATCGCCGATGCATGCGGCAATCTCGGCGGCGGTACGCGCGTTCTCCGAAAGCCGTTCGATACGTCGCGCGACGACCGCTTGCAGCGAAATCGGCTCGCGGTCGCGCTCGCCTTCGCGAACCTCGGCAACGAGTTGTGTGAGGAAGAGCGGGTTTCCCTGAGACGCTGCGATCAACGTTTCGGCGGCGCGATCGCGCATGTCGGGCAACGTCGCGCGCAGTTCTTCAACATCGGCGACCGAAAGAGGACTCAGCCACATGCTCTGCGCGCCGGCGACGGCGCGCGCCTCCCGCCGCAAACGATGAAAGGCGTACAGACGCTGCGATTCCTCGTCGCGATAGGTAACGACGATCATGACGCGCACGCCGGCGATGCGTCGCAGCAAGAACTGCAGCAACTCGATCGATGCCGGCTGCGCCCAATGAAGGTCTTCGAGGATCAGCAGCAACGGGCGAGGCTTCGCGAGATCGGCGATGCATCGGAAGAGCGATTCAAACAGCCGGATGCGTTCGCTCTCGGCATCCAGGCGCGGTACGGCGGGGAGTGCGACGCGCGCGTGAATCTCGGGCAAGAGCGTTGCCACGCAGGCGAGGGCAATACTGGGCTTCAACGATGCGACCAGCGCAAGCGCCGAACGCAGCGAATCGACGACGCTTTCATACGGAACGCTCTCCGGCGAACTCGTCGCGCCGAGGAGGACCCGGCCGCCCCGATCTTCCACGGCATGAGCCAGCTCCGAAACCATCCGCGACTTCCCGATGCCGGGCTCGCCGCCGATGAACGCGCACGCGCCGCGGCCGCGAGCCACGCGGCTCCACGCTTCCAGGAGACGTTCCATTTCGTCGCGCCGGCCGACGAACGGTAGAACGGCCGAACCGCCTTCGATCGTGGGCCGGTCCTCAACGCCATCTTCGGCTACATCTTCGCCCCGCGCGATGCGTTCCGCAATCGCCGCGGTTTCCGGCATTGGGTCGGCACCCATCTCCGTGCGTAAGCGTTTGCCGAATGCCGCGTACTCGCTGAGCGCGCCGGCTCGATCGCCGCTCTCGTAGCGCATCGCGATGATGCGTCGCACCATGTCTTCACGCCAAGGATCGACCGCCAGCACTCGCCGAGCCATCTCGATGGCGAGCGCGAGATTGGCGTTTCTGCGAGCGTCGGAGACGCATTCGGTAAGGCAGCGCAGATACGTGTCGCGATGACGGTCACGAATGACGTCGAGCCATTCGTCGTAGATCTCGGGCAACACGTCGCCGCGATACAGCTCGATCGCCTCGCCGAGACGGCTGCGATCGCCCGACGCCGCGACGAAGGCGTCGATGTCGAGCCAGAGATCGGCATCGGGATTCCACCCGACCTTGTCGCCCTCGATCGTGACGTACCGATCCGAGGGCTGGGGCAAGATTTTCGGAAGCTCGCTGAGCGTCGCGCGCAGTTTCGCTCGCGCCGCGCCTTCTTCGTCGTCGGGATAAAGGAGAAAGGCGAGGTACTCACGCGATACCGGGGTCGCGCGGTGTAGCAAGAGGTAGGTGAGGACCTGCAGCGATTTCCGCGGCGTGGCAAGCATAAAACGGTCGCCGTCGAGCGCGACCTCCAGATGGCCGAATAGCCGGAACTCCAAACGTCCGCGCGAGTTGGGTGCCGGTGCTCGGAGCTCGCTCACCTTGGCGACGGCTTTGCCCTCCCGATTTTGCCTTCTCGCACTGGGCGGCCGCCTCCCCGGCCGGCCGGACGTTTCCGTACGCCGGAACCGCTACGATAGGGCCTAGTCACTCAAACCCTTTCTTTCTTTGAGGAGCAATCATGTCCACGTCCACCCTCTGCCGCCGTTGCATTCCGGCCCTCGCGATCGCGGTCGGGCTCGGCGGCTGCGCCGGCGCGACCGCCACGGGCCCGTTCGTCCCGGGTGCCGCCGCCCAATCGCGGCCCCAGGCACTGCCGCTGCACGGCGGATTCCGAATGTTTGCCGCAAATCGCGACGGTGCGAGCGTTGTGGCGTTCGAGTCGACGGCGAACGGTAACGTCGCGCCCGTCGTTACCATCGCCGGGTCGAAGACGACTTTGAGCCAACCCGACGCGCTGACCATGGATGTGTCTGGAAAGATCTACGTCGCAAACGACGGCGGGACTCAAGTCGCCGTCTTCGGCCCTCATGCGAACGGCAACGTCAAGCCGGCGAGAATCATCGGCGGCTCCAACTCGAACCTCGGTCCCACCGAGGGCATCCTGGTCGACCCCTCCGGCGATCTCTGGGCGAGCAGTTACGGCAATGACGATGTCACCGAGTACGCGGCCGGCGCCTCCGGCAACGTCTCGCCCATCGACACGATCGCGGGCGGCAATACGCAGCTCACCGAGCCGCTCGGGATGGCCATGAACGCCAAGGGCGAGCTCTTTGTGGCGAACGGCGACGCGAGCACGATCGTCGTTTTCGCCAAGGGCGCCAGCGGCAACGCCACACCCCTGGGCGTAATCGGCGGAGGCTCTACCGACCTGTCCAAACCATTCGCCCTCGCGTTCGACGATCGCGGCCGCCTCCTGGTCGCCGACGAGAACTCGGGCATCCTGGTCTTCTCCAAGGGGGCCATCGGCGACGTCGCGCCGGTTTCGTGGATCACGTCGGTTAGCTATCCGGCGGGCGTCATGGGGGATTCCAAAGGCCACATCTACGCCGCTGAGTTTGGCAACGACACCATCAAGGAG
>DATMKR010000097.1:0-4643 GCA_035571115.1 Candidatus Acidiferrum sp.
CGCGCCAGATTTTCGGCGTATCTCCCGACCGTCAAGTCGATGCGAATCAGCGCCGGATGGCCAAGAGTGTCAACTTCGGGCTCTTTTATGGCATGTCGGACTTCGGTCTGGCACAGCGTCTCGAAATTAGCCGCGCCGAAGCCAAAGAGATAACGACGGCCTACTTCGCCCGCTTTCCCGACGTCCGCAGCTATATCGAGCGGACGGTCGAGGAAGGACGCCGCACCGGACACGTCGCGACGATCCTGGGACGCCGGCGCTACATGCCGGGCTTGGTCTCGGGAAATTACATGTTGCGTGCCGCGGCCGAGCGCGAGGCTACCAACGCGCCGCTGCAAGGGAGCGCGGCCGATCTCATGAAGCTGGCGATGGTGCGAATCGATCGTGCGCTCGCCGATGCCGGTCTCGATGCGACCATGTTGCTTCAGATCCACGACGAGCTCATCTTCGAAGTCCACAAAGCGCAGTTGAGCGAGACCGCAAGTCTCGTGCGCAGCCACATGGAGAGCGCGATTGCGTTATCGGTTCCGCTCGTCGTAACGCTCAAGTCCGGCCGAAGCTGGTACGACGTCGAACCGCTTGAAGAAAGCCTCGAGCGTGTATAGGGCAGTTTTTACCGCCCTTCTCGCCGCCGCGCTTTCAACGGTGGTCGTGCACGCGCCGCGCGCGACGCTTACACTGGAAGTCGCGCGCACCGAAGCCCAGCGCGAACAGGGCCTGATGAATCGTAAGACGGTGGCGCCGCAGACCGGCATGATCTTCGTCTTCGATCGCGACGACAGCGTCGAGTTCTGGATGAAAGACACGCTGGTGCCGTTAGACATGATCTTCGTTGCTGCCGACGGCACCGTGCGGCGCGTCTTTGCCAACGTTCCGGTCGTTTCGCCTACGCTGGCAGACGAAGCGATTCCACGCGAAGGCGCCAAAGCGAAGTACGTGATCGAGTTGCATGCGGGCGAAGCCGCATCCGACGGTATCGCGACCGGAGTCAAGCTCGATCTGCGGGGCTTGCCCTAGTGGGGCCTACCGGCGGTTAATGCCGGAGTTGCCGGAGATTGAAACGATCGTGCGGGGTCTGCGGCGCGCGATCGTTGGCAAGACGATCGGACGCGTCGAAGTCCGGCTCGCGAGAACGGTCATTACCCCGCCGGGGGTTGCCTTCGATCGCGCACTCGCCGGCGAGCACATCAGCGCGGTTGCCCGGCGCGGAAAGTACGCCATTATCGAGCTCGCCTCGGGCGCGTCGTTGGTGACGAGTCTGCGGATGACCGGCCGGCTCGTGGTGGCCGCAAACGGCGCACCTGAATGGCCGAGCACGCACGTCGTCCTCAACTTTACCGACGGGGCTCGCCTGCGATTCTCCGACGTCCGAACCTTCGGGCGGATGCGGCTCGTCCGCCCCGGGGAAGCGTGGGACCGCGAGCTTGGTGTTGAGCCGCTCTCTCCAGGCTTTACACAAGAGAGCTTTATCGGTATGCTGTCGGGGCGGACGACGCCGATCAAGGCTCTACTCCTCGATCAGCGGCGCATCGCAGGCATCGGCAACATCTATGCGTGCGAGGCGCTCTGGGAGGCTCGGATTCGTCCGGGTCGGCCCGCCGGGAGCCTGACGAAACCGGCGACGCGCCGCTTACGTCGGGCGATCGTCGACGTTCTCCAGCGCGCGATCCAAATGCGCGGGACGAGTGTCGACGACTACGTAGACGCCGACGGACTGCAAGGTGGTTTCCAGAACGACCTCTCGGTCTACGGCAGAAACGGCCGGCTTTGCCGCCGCTGCGGCACGAGTCGGATCGTCCGAACTGTCCTGGCGCAGCGCGGCACGTGGTGGTGCCGGCGCTGTCAGCGGTAAACAATAACAAATGAAAGTGGGAAAGTTTTATCTCTACAACTGAAGTAGCCCCGGTTCACCACGAAGAGGATCAACTCGCGCTCGAGCAGCGCCTGTACGAAGAATCGCTCAAAGTCCTCGACGAAGGCCAAGTGCTTAGCGGGACGATCGTTCAAAAAGACAAGGACGAAGTGCTCGTCGACGTCGGCGGCAAATCCGAAGGCGTCCTCCCGTTTCGCGAACTCTCCCTAGCGATCGATCCAAAGTTGCTGCGCGTCGGCGATACCGTCGAAGTGATGGTTCATCGCATCGACGAGCTCGACGGCACGCTCTTTCTCTCCGAGCGACGTGCGCGCGCGCTCAAGACGTGGGAGAAAGTTATCCAAGCTCATGAACGCGATGAGGTCATCGAAGCTACGGTCACGCAGGTCGTCAAAGGCGGTGTGCTCGTCGATCTGGGAATGCGCGGTTTCGTTCCCGCATCGCAGATCCGTCGTCAGCCCGTCGGCAATCTCGACGAGCTCGTCGGACAGCACCTGCGCTTAAAGGTCATCGATCTCGACCATAAGCGTCATCGCGTCGTGCTCTCGCAGCGCCTGGTATTGGAGGAAGAACTTCAAGCAAAGAAACAGGAGCTGCTCGACACGCTGGAAGTTGGCCAAATCCGGGAAGGCGTCGTCGTGCGGTTAGCCGATTTTGGTGCTTTCGTCGACCTCGGCGGCATTGACGGGCTGATTCACAACAGCGAGCTTGCCTACGCGCGTATCAAGCACCCGTCGGAGGTCGTAAAGATCGGTGACGTCGTGCAGGTCGAAATCATGAAGTTCGACCCTGAGGCGAAGAAGGTGAGCCTCTCGCTCAAACACGCGTTGCCGGATCCCTGGGATCAGTACGCCGACCGTCTCTACGAGACGAACAAACTGACCGCCCAAATCGTAAAGGTGACTCCGAACTATCTGCTCGTCGAAGTGATTCCCGGCATTCTCGCAATGGTGCCCAAGGGCGAGTTCGATGCCTCGGCGACCTTCGTCGCCGGTCAAGAGGTAGAGGTAACGCTCTTGACGATCAACCACGCCACGCGCCGTATCACCGCCTCGATCCAGCACGTGGCCGACGTGCCGCCCGAGGAGATCGAACTATACGCCGTCGAGGAAGAGATCGGGACCGTCGCGACTGTTCCGGCGCCCCCAACGGAGCCGCCTCCCGCCTTGTAAGTCGTGCGCGTGGGGCTAACCGGCGGCATCGGTGCGGGAAAGAGTGCCGTGGCCACGATCTTCGCGAACCTCGGCGCGTTCGTCATCGACACCGACGCGATCGCGCGGGAAGTCGTTGCCCCCAACAGCGACGGACTGATGGAGATCGCGCGGGTCTGGCCGCAAGCGATACGGAGTGGCGCTCTGGACCGCGCCGCGCTCGCCGAGATCATCTTCAGCGATGCCTCGGCCCGCGAGCGGCTCAACGGCTTACTTCACCCGCATATCCGGCGCGTGGCAATGGAGCGTGAAACCTATGCCAAGCCCGGACAGCTCGTCGTGCACGTCGTGCCGCTGCTCTTCGAGACCGGGTACGACCGGATGGTCGACAAATCGGTGCTCGTCGTGGCGCCGCTCAATGCGCGCGTGGCGCGGATCGTTGAGCGGGATAAGCTCGACGAACCGCGCGTGCGCGCGCGAATGGCCGCGCAAATCGCGCCGGAGCGGGCGCGCCTTAATGCAGATTTCACAATTGAAAATGACGGCAATCTCGATCGCCTGCGCGAACGTACGCGTGAGATTTACGAAGCACTGCGATAAAAGTCCCAACCGGCACGCTGGGAGGCGACTCTGATCTCAAATTTTAAGGTGCCTGACGGAAAATCTCAGCAAATCCTGAGTTTACCGAGCGCTTGTATGGGAATAGAGTAGTTCGGTACCCTTTGACCAGAGAGGAGATTCGACATGGCACAAGAGCCCGGACAATCCGGCGGCATGAGCGTGCGTGAAGCAGGGCGGCGCGGCGGAGAGAGAGTCAAGGCAAAGTACGGTTCGGAATTTTACGAGGAGATCGGCCGCAAAGGCGGGGAAGCGACGAAGAGCAAGTACGGTCCTTCCTTTTACGAAGTCATCGGCCAAAAGGGCGGTCAGCGCCCGAAGCGCAAAGCGACGGCACAGTAGCCATCCGTCGTACGTTATAACGATCGATGGCAGAGAAGCCCGACCACCCGTCCAAGCGTGAGATGTCGGTGCGAGAGGCAGGCAAAAAAGGCGGCGATACCGTGCGTGACCGCTATGGCTCGACGTTCTATGAGGACATCGGCCGCAAGGGCGGAAAAGCGACGCGGGATCGCCATGGCGTCGAGTTCTACGAGTCGATCGGTCAAAAAGGCGGAAAAGTCGTTAAAGAAAAATACGGCTCGGATTTCTACGAGGAGATCGGGCACAAGGGCGGTCAGAAAGTAAAGAAACTGATCGCCGAGGCTAAGAAGAAACTGGGCGACGAAAACCGCTGAGGGCTTCGCCCTCAGTGGTGAACGTCGATTCCCCCACTTACCTTCCCGAAATGGACTGTGTTGTCGTCGAAATTGACGGTGATGCCGTCTATCCTCAGCGTTTGACTGCCGGAGTGTACGTAACTCGGATGGGCCATTCGCATTAATTTCGCATCGTTCGTCCACGTAACGAGATCCGTGTCGAATGCACGGCGCTCAGGATCGTTAATGCGCTCGATGTGAACGGCCCCCACCGCCGTGAAATCGAGCGTTTGGACGTTGAGCTGAACGTGCTTTGCGGATATTCGCAGGTACGGCTTGCCTTTACGGAAGACGATGCCGTTG
>DATMKR010000098.1:0-31566 GCA_035571115.1 Candidatus Acidiferrum sp.
GGCCGCCTTTCAACACGACGGCGAAAATCGCGAAGAGAAAGAGCAGCCCAAGGATGACGAACACCGCCGCGTCTTTGCCCGTCAGCGGTTGCGCCTGCGTCTCCTCCGGTTGAGCCGAAACCCCGCTGTACGACGGCGTAATCGTTTTCAGCATCGCCGCGACGCCGCCGCTCACGGCACCGTCCACGTCGTTCGCCCGCATGCGCGGACGGATGACGTTCGTGATGATCCGGAACGAGTCGGCATCGGTCAGCGCGCTCTCCAGACCGTACCCGACTTCGATGCGGGCCTTGTGGTCTTGCATGAAGAGAAAGAGTACGGCGCCGTCGTCTTTGCCGCGTCGTCCGATCTTCCAATGGTCGGCGGTCTCGCCGGTCCACGTCTCTAGCGGAACGTCGCCGGTCGTCTGCCCGATCCACACGACGATCTGATGGCCCGTCGCGCTCTCGTACGCGTGCAACTCGTTCTCGATCGACGCGCGCGCGCTCTCCGAAAGCGCGTTCGCATTGTCGGTAACGTAACGTGCGGGCGTCGGCGGAATCGTGAACCCCGCGCCCGCCGCGACCGCCGGCACCGCGTAGAGCAGCGCCACGAGCGCCAACGCCAATCGCCCAACGCTCATGCGGAGCATCCTACCAGCTCCCCGAAGCGCCGCCGCCGCCGAAATCGCCGCCGCCCGACGAGAAGTCGTCGTCGCTGCTGCTGGAATCGTCGTTGCCTCCCGATGATGACGATCTACTATCGCTGCTGCTCCAGAACGTAGAACCTTTCTCCTCCTTCTTCGCGGCCGGCGCGCCCTTGCGCGAGACGAGCATGAAGATCACGAACGCGAAGAACAGCACGAGAAGGCCGAAGAAGCCAATCAGCGCGATGACGAATCCCGAAGCGCTCGCCGGCGCGGTGACCGCCTGCACTGGCGGCGGCGTGACGCCCGCGTAGGAGGGCGTAATTGTCGTCAGCATCGCGGCGACGCCGCTCGACACGGCGCCGTTGGGATCGTCGGCCTTCATCCGCGGCACGATGTCGTCGCGGATGATCCGCGACGCATCGGCATCGGTCAGCGAGCCTTCGAGCCCATAACCGACCTCGATGCGCACCTTGTGATCGCTCATGAACAAGAACAGAATCGCGCCGTCATCCTTACCGCGCCGCCCGACATGCCATTGATGTGCGGTCTCGCCGGTCCACGTCTCGAGCGGAACGTCGCCGGTCGTGTCACCGATCCAGACGATCACCTGATGTCCGGTCGACTTTTCGTAGGTTTTGAGCTCGGCGTCAACCGACGCTTGCGTCGCGCTCGAAAGCGCACCCGCGTTATCGGTAACGTAATGAGTCGGCGCCGGCGGTATGGTGAAATCTGCCGCGGCCGCCGGCACCGTAAGCACGCAAGCGATAAACAAGCCGGCCCAAAGGCTTGGACGCATCCTCACCATCCGCCCATGCCCCGCCGCCACCGAAAATCCCGCTGGAGGCGGATCTGAGCGGCTTGGTGCGATGGAACGCCGGCCGGCGCCCCGAACGTCTCAACGGTCGATCCGCTATGTGGACCGAGGGGGCAGTAATGAAGAATCTTAGTTTTGGCCGCTACGCGCTAAACAGCTGCGTGGCTATCGCGTTGCTCGCGGGATGCGGCCGATCGCAACTGCCTTCAGGAGTATCTCCCGACAGTACACCGCGGCTGAACAATGCGGATACTCAAACGTTTCACTACACCGGCAAAGAGCAACAGTTCCAAGTGCCGGCCGGCGTGCACAAAATCAATGTCATGGCTTGGGGCGCGGCGGGAGGCGAGTCCGACGTCGGCGGCGGTAACGGTGGTCGCGTCTCCGCGAGCATTCCGGTTACGCCGGGCGGAAAGCTCTTTGTCTTCGTCGGCGGTACGGCTTCGGGAGCCAAAGGCGGTTTTAACGGCGGCGCCGAGGGTGGACCGTCAAACTGGTATCCTAAGTCCTGTCCGGACGATTGTGCCGGAGGCGGTGGCGGCGGGGCGTCGGACTTAAGGCGTGACGGCGACGCGCTCCACGACCGAGTTCTTGTTGCCGGCGGTGGCGGCGGCGCCGGCGGCGATGATTGCAAGTACAACTCCGGAAGCTGTGGCTCGGGTCCCCTGGGCGGCCGTGGTGGCCGCCAGGTCGGCGGCACGGGCAGTAAGGGCGAGTTCGGCACGGGCGGCGGCGGCGGGGGAACCCAGTCTACAGGGGGGCCCGGCGGTGCCGGTGGTTCCGGCATCTATAAACGCGACAAAGGAGAGTCGGGCAAAGACGGGACTGCGGCCGACGGCGGGGCCGGCGGCAAAGGCACCTCGTACGGCTACGTCGCCGGCGGTGGTGGTGGTGGCGGAGGCTACTACGGCGGTGGCGGTGGTGGTGGCGGCGGCGGCTGGCCCTCCTCGGGTGTTGTTTCCGGTGGCGGTGGTGGCGGTGGATCGTCGTACGTCGAGTCGAGTGCCACCAACGTTCACATGTGGCAGGGCTGGAAAAGCGCGACGAGCGACGGGCTGGTGACGCTTAGTTGGAACTAAGTTCGTTTAGGTGCTTGACCCAGTTTGGGTCGAGCGAGGCGTCAGCAGGATAATTGTCGTGCCAATTCCACCACGTGTATGGCTCGGTCTGGGGGTAGCCCTCAGGTGAATCCTCCCACAGCTCCTGTCGACCGAGCGGCGTAATGTCGAGATAGCTCCAAATGCTGCCCATCTGCTCGTCGCCGCGGCTGTTGACAAGGTACGTGCGGTACACGAGCTCGCCGTCGCGGAAAAACACGTTGTGTCCGTGCCATTCGTCGACGCCGAAGTCGGCATCGAAGGTGTCGGTCATGGTGTACCACGGCCACTTCCAATCCATGCGTTCCTTCAGGCGCTGGATGTCCGGTTGAGGCGCCCGCGACGCGTATGCAAGCGTGGTGTCGCGCGCGTTCAAGTGCGCGATGTGGCTCACCTGATCGGCGCCCATCGAACAGCCGCGGCAGGCATGCTCCGGCCAGCCAAAAACGCCGGGCTCGAAAAAGGCGCGGTAGAGAATGAGCTGGCGACGACCCTCGAATAAGTCGAGCAAGCTCGCGTTGCCTTTTGGTCCCTCGAACACATAGTTCTTCTCTACGGCCATCCACGGCATCCGGCGACGTTCAGCAGCTAGCGCATCGCGAGAACGAAGCAGGGCTTTCTCCTTCACAAGCAGCTTTTGCCGCGCTTCGTCCCACTCTTGGGGCGACACGATCGGGGGCGTATTCATGTGAGGTTTCCTCCGAAAATCAGTTCCGTGCGTTCGATGCTTTCGTCGTATTCATTCCCCTTCTGCCGGCCGACTGTTCTTGTACCCAGTCTAGCTCTACGTACTCGGCAAAACGAGCACATAAATCCGCGAACGAAAAGGCCAGCGGCGGCGTACGAGCGTCCAGAGCGCTCGCTGCGCTCTCACGCGGGGCTCGCGTTGGCCTCCGAAAAATGCGCGTGCAGCACCTCGCCTAGGCGCGCGACGGCATACAGGATGCCGGCTTCGGTCTCGCCACGCGCGAAAAACGGCGTGCTCTTCTCCACCACGTCGTTCCAGAACGCATCGCCGACTCGCTCGTGCAGCGCGCGATCGCCGACGATCGCGAACCTCCGGGCTTTGGGAGCGACTAGGATCAACGCTGCGTTGGCGTGTTCGTGGCGCTGCAAACCGATGCGCCCAAACTCCCCTTTGGCGCGTTCGAACGCGTCGACGCTGCGATCGGGAATCTCGCGAACCGCAATCCGCCCGGTCGTTCCGTCTTCGGCCGCCGCAATCGCCGCCGAGATCGTTGCCCGCTGCGCCTTGGTCACGGGCTGAAGTTCACGACCGGTGCCTGCTCCGCGCCGGGCTGCGATTTGAAGTAGGGCTTTTCGTTGAAACGGCTGCCGAAGAGTCCGGCGAAGAACACCGTCGGAATCGTGTCGCGCCGAGTGTTGAATGCCTGGGCGACTTCATTATACTTCCGGCGCTCGAACGCGATGCGGTTTTCGGTACCCTCGAGCTGCGCCTGCAGCGTCGCGAAGTTTTCAGTCGCTTTGAGCTGCGGATAGTTCTCGACGACCGCCAATAGTCGCGAGAGCGCCGAGCCGAGCTGATCCTGCGCGGCCGCATATTTAGCGAAGTCTTGCGGATTGTTGATCGCGTTTTGCGCGACCTCGGGTGAAATCTGTCCGACGCTCGCGCGCGCTTTCGCTACCGCCTCGTAGGTGCTCGACTCAAAGTTCGCCGCGCCCTTGACGGTCGCGACGAGATTGGGAACGAGGTCGGCTCGCCGCTGGTAGACGTTCTGCACCTGCCCCCATTGTGCGTCGACGGCTTGGCTCAGCGTCACGAGGGAGTTGTAGGCGGTGCCGACCATCACCGCGATGATGATTACGATGACGCCGATCACGACCGGCACAGCATAGGAAGGACGTTGTTGCATAACGTGATCTACGGCCTTAGGAGGTCGACTCCCCCTACTTGCGCCGGCGCCGCGTTATTCTCGCCGTCCGTTCAGAGACTCTTCATGGCGCGGAGATAGCATGTCGTGCACTGGAGGAAGGCTTGATGAGGTGGGGATCCCGTCGTCCGGTTGCCATAGCATCGTTTGCAGTCATCGCGATCGCGCTTCTCGCGGCCTGTTCCACGCACGAGTCTTCGGTGACTCCGGCAGCACCGGTGGCGCCATCGTCGTCGGTGCATCGGGCCGGGCAATGGAGCGCGCACGTTTTCATTACGTTTCAGGAGGGTCCGAGCGGCGGAGAGCCCATCGCGGGGCTGACGCGTGACAACGCAGGGAATCTCTTTGGGACGACGGTCTTCGGAGGCGACCAAAGCTGTCAGTCCGGTTTCGATGTCGGCTGCGGCGTAGTCTTCAAACTCGATCGTCACAATCGCGAAACTATTCTCTATAGCTTGACCGACGGCAACGATGGAGAGACTCCCGTCGCGGGCGTCGTGCGCGATCCTGCGGGCAATCTGTACGCCACCTCGCTCATCGGCATTTACAACTACGGTGCAGCGTTCGAGGTGTCGCCGAAGCGTAAATAGAGCGTCATGATCTTATCAAGTCCTTTTTGGGAAGTGCAAAAGACCAAAACGCGATAAAGATCCTCTCAGTGCTGCTCCACGAAGGGCTGGCCTTCGCGATTGTATCGAAAGAGCTGCAGAGCCCGAGCGCGGCGGCCGGCGCAGGGTTTGTTTTTTGCGACGGGCTAAGGTGGAGGATACGACGCTCCGTAAAAAGGACGTTGTTGCTTGGCGAAGCAAATGCGCCCGATGCTGCGCCTACTCCTGGCCGCAATCCCGATCGCGGCGCTCAGCATTGCCGTGCCGCTCGTGAATCGAGTCGAGCCACGGCTTTTCGGACTTCCCTTTCTCCTCTGCTGGATCGTCGGCTGGGCGCTGCTGACGCCCGCCTTTCTCTGGACGATCGGCCGTTTGGAGCGGCGCTGGTGAGCGGCTCGCCGATCGCGCTCGTCATGGTCGCGACGATCGTTTTTAGCACGATCGTCTTTGCGCTACTGGCCGTACGCCGCATCAAGATGGATCCGGCGCAGTATATCGTGGGTGGCCGTTCCTTCGGCACGGTCTTTCTCTGGGTGCTGCTCGCCGGCGAGATCTACACGACGTTCACGTTTCTCGGCATCGCCGGTCTCTCGTACTCGGCGGGCGCACCGGCCTTTTACGTGATCGCGTATGGCGCGGCTGCCTATGCGATCGGCTACTTCCTCACTCCGGCGATCTGGCGCGTCGCCAAAGAGTTCAATCTTCTCACCGGGCCCGATTTTTTCGAGACCCGTTACAACAGCCGCGCCCTGGGCGTTGCGACCGCGATCCTGTACTTTCTCATGGTGGTTCCGTACGTCGCGCTCCAACTCAGCGGGTTGCAGATTCTGCTCCGCATCGCGGGCTATGGCGCGTACGATGCTACCGTCTCGGTTTGCGTCGCCTTTCTGGTGCTGGCCCTCTTCGTGTTTACCGCGGGCCTGCGCGGCACGGCATGGGCAAGCATCGTCAAAGACGTCCTCGTTCTCGGCGCCGTGCTCTTTGCGGGCATCGCGATTCCGGTGCGTTTCTTCGGATCGCCGAGCGCGATGTTCGATCGGGTCCTCGCGCAGCATCCCCAAATGCTCGTGCTTCCCGCGGGCGGCGCCGTTCATGGGACGGTCTGGTTTGCCTCGACGGTTCTCTTGTCGGCGATCGGCTTCTTCATGGGTCCTCAGACGATTAGCGCCGTTTACAGCGCGCGCAGCGAGGAGAGTCTCCGTCGAAACGCCGTGCTCTTGCCCTTCTATCAAGTCTTCGTGTCGCTGATGATCTTCGCCGGTCTCTCCGCGGGTATGATCGTTCCGGGACTCAAAGGGACCGCCGTCGACCAATCGTTCCTGCTGGTCGTTCAACACTACTATCCGCCGTGGATATTGGGGCTGGTCGCGGCGGCGGGCGCTCTCGCCGCGCTCATCCCCGCCTCGGCGCTGCTGCTAGCCGCCTCGGCCGTCATCACCAAGAACGTCGCCGGCGATGCATTCGGCATCGCAACGGGCGACGCGGCGCGCACTCGGCTGACGCGCGTTCTCGTGATCGTCGTCGCGTTGCTGGCCCTCGGCTTTTGGTTGACCTCACAGCGGACCGTCGTCGAGCTGCTCTTACTCTATTACAACGGGATCACGCAGTTTGCGCCCGGCGTCGTGGCCTCGTTCCTGTGGCGGCGCGCCACCGCGCTCGGCGTCGGTTCCGGGATCGCCGCCGGGCTCGCCGTGGCGATTCCGTTAGCCGCCCTCAACGTCGCGCCTTGGGGCGTTAACCCTGGATTCGTGGGCCTGGCTGCGAATGTGGCCGTCCTGATCGTCGTCTCCCTCTGTCTACGCCGGCTCCAGCCGAGCCGGAGCGGCGTATAAATTCCCGGTGTTGCTTCCTGTGATTTAGCCTGTTATACTCCCCGTATTCCGAGGAGGGAATCGTAGGAATGGAGTTAGCGCAGGGACTCGAGACGCGGATACTTACGGCGGCAGAAGCGCACAACGAAGCCATGTCGCTACCGATCCCGACCGTCGTCGAAAGCCTCGTGGGCCTTTTGGGTGCCACGACGGTGGCGGAGATCGCCGGCGTCAAGGAGACGCGCGCCGTGCAGCAGTGGGCGGCGGGTGAGCGCGAGCCTCAACGTTCCCACGTACTGCGCTTCGCTTTGCAGTTGGCCATGATGATATCTACAGTGACCTCGCGTCACATGGCGGGCGCGTGGTTTCATGGCGCGAATCCGCACCTGGACGACCAGATTCCGATCGTCCTCCTGCGCGACCAACCCCTGGAGTCGATTCAAGTCCGGTTGATGGCCGCGGTTCGATCGTTTGCCTCGCGCAACGAATAGTTCGTAACGCCGTAAATCACGCCACGCAGGCAAGGGAATAACTTGCCCCTAGGACCGCCTTCAAACACTTCTTGTATGTCCGGAGCGCGCAGCTTACCATTATAGAAAGCTCCGTGAAAGGACGACAATCATCCAACCGATCTCCAAAGCGCCTCGATCCGTTTCGACGATCCCGTTTCGCCGCGATCCCGAACCGAGCGTTCCCCACGTGGCCGTCATGATTTTCAGTGGCGAGTACGACATCGCCGGCGCCGAGCGGTTGCGAGCCGATCTGAATCGCATCCGCGATATTCGAAGGATCGTTTTGGATTTTACCGACGTAACCTTTGTCGATTCGAAAGCGATCCACGAGCTCGTCAACTTACATCATTACCGCACCGCGAAGGGTCTCGAGCGCGAGGCCATCGTATTTCAGAACCCCAATCTGCGAAGAATCTTCGGCATCCTCAAGCTCGAACAAGTTTTCCAGTGCGTCTCTAACTTGGGCGACGTGGTTAGCAACGACGACACGTCCTCGCACTTATACTATGCCGCGCCCGCTCGCGACTCAGAGGGTTAGCAGCCGCATTCCGCTTATAGGCTAGGCCAGCATCGCACGCACGAGTGGAATCACTTTGCTGCCGTAGAGTTCGATGCTGTGCATGAGCCTGTCGTGCGACAACGGACCCGCGCTATACTTGAGGTCGAAACGGGCGATACCTAACGCCTTCGCGGTTGCGACGATTCGCCGAGCCACCGTTTCGGGTGAGCCGCAATAGAGCGAGCCTCGATCGGCTTCGTGATCGAACTCAGCGCGGCTGATGGGGCCCCAGCCGCGTTCGGCTCCGATCCGATCTCGCATGATCTTGAAGGCGGGCCAGAGCTCGTCCTTCGCCTGCGCGTCGGTCTCGGCGATGTGACCCGGCGAGTGGACACCAATCGGCAACGACGGTTTGCCGAGTTGCTCGAGCGTCCGGTGGTAGAGCTCGACGTACGGCGTGAATCGCTTTGGATCGCCACCGATAATGGCTAGCATCATGGGCATTCCGTAGCGAGCCGCACGGACGACCGACTCGGGACTGCCCCCTACCCCGATCCAAGTCTTGAGGGAGCCGGACTCGATCGTCGGAAAGACACGTTGCGTCGTCAAGGCGGCACGCGTTCTGCCGTGCCACGTCACTGGTTCCTGCGTGATCAAGGCTGCGAAGAGATCGAGCTTCTCCGCAAAGAGCTCCTCGTACTGGCTGAGATCGTATCCGAACAAAGGGAACGACTCCGTAAACGAACCTCGTCCGAGAATAACCTCGGCTCGTCCGCTCGAAATAGCGTCGAGCGTCGCGAAACGTTGGAAGACCCGAACCGGGTCGTCCGAGCTCAGGACGGTGACGGCAGAGCCGAGGCGAATGCGACGCGTACGACCGGCGATCCCCGCGAGCACGACTTCCGGCGACGATATCGCAAAGTCGCCGCGGTGATGTTCGCCAACGCCGATAAAGTCTACGCCCAGCCCGTCGGCAAGCACCGCCTCTTCAACGACATTCCGTATTACCTGGGCATGCGGCAACAACTGCCCGGTCGCATCGGCCGTGACGTCGCCGAATGTATCCAAGCCGAGTTCGAGATGCTGCGTCATATCGTGCTCCCTAGCCCTTTTGTTGACGAAAAGTTCCGACACCTGCCGGCCGGCGAGGCCGATGATCGCGCAGCTGGCTATGCTTTGGGAGCGATGAAATGAGTTATTTGCGGCTCCCCTTGAAGCAGTTGCATTACGCTCTCTTGCAACACGTAGTCGGCATTTGTCACACGCTGATGCTGGCGCAGATGCTCCGTCCACGAGGCCACGAGGAACGTCTCCAAGAACCGGCCCGATCGCGACGTATCTTCGAAGATGCCCCAGGAGCTGGCGCCGTCCCGCAACCGTTCGTGCTGAAGCTTGTCGAGAGCTGATAGAAACGATTGACGGTCGTCAGCACGGGCGAGAAGATATTCGATCGTCACGAGCACCGGTCCGTCCGCTCCTTCGATCGAGTGCGACACAACCGGCGCCGGCCACTGCGTCGACGGGGTAAGGTCGAGCCGTTCCCCGGTTTGAAGTTTCCAGTGCCATGTAAGGGGGATTGCAACGAGCATTCCGGCCGCCGCGATAAAGAGCGCCGTCTGAAGGCTCGTGACGGTCGCGACTTGTCCCCAGAGCGCACTGCCGAGCGTCAGAGATCCGAACATGACCGTCATATACATCGCAAGCCCCCGACCGCGTACCCAGTCCGGGAGCGCAAGTTGAGCCGATACGTTTAGCGTCGCCACGCCCGAGATCCACGCCGCCCCCGCCACGAGGCTCGCAATCAAGGCGGCGATCGGCTCGCGTGCGATCGCGAAAATCACGAGCGCGATCGCCGTGCCGACGCTCGCTGCGGCAACCAATCCATCCGCACCAAATCGCCTCTTCCAACCGGGCATCACGAACGCGGCACCCACCGCCCCTAGGCCGATCGCGCCGAGCAAGAAGCCGTATATCGCGGGTCCTCCGCTCACGCGCAGCCGAGCAACGAGCGGGAGCAATGCCCAGTAGGAACTCGCAAACAGAAAAAACGCGATCGTTCTAACGAATGTCTTTCGCAAGGCCGTGTTGTTGATCGCATATCGCAGGCCAACTCCGACTGCGCTGCCAAAGCGCTCGGGAGGAAAGGTGTCCGCCGTTACCTTAGGTTCGCGCCACCCGAGCAACACTCCGATGACGCCAAAGTTGCTGACGGCATTGATGACAAACGGCGCGGCTATTCCGAGGGGACCGATGATCGCTCCCGCGAGCGCCGGTCCAACCGCTCGACTTAAATTGAAACCGACGCTGTTCGCAGATACGGCACTGGGAAGCTCCTCTTTGGGCACGAGACTGGGAACGACCGCCTGCCAGGCCGGCGAAGTCAGCGCTCCGCACACGCTGACGAAGAACATGAACCACAGGAGCGAGACCGCCGTAACCCAGTTGAACCACACGTACGCAGCAAAGACGCCGGAAAGCACGGCAGTCGCACTCTCACCCCAGATCAGGAGGCGACGCTTGTCGACGATGTCGGAAAGTGCGCCGGCGGCCATCGCCAGAAGAAACAACGGTGCGCTGTTCGCCACTTGAACGAGCGAAACGAGGAATGCATCCGTCGTCAGCCTCGTCATGAGCCAACCCGCGGCCGCACTGTACATCCAGCCGCCGACGTTTGAAACGATCGTAGCGATCCAGAGCATCGCGAACACCCGATATCGGAACGCCTCGAGCGGCGATGCCCTGGCCGAGCGTTTTTCGACCGCCACTACGTCGGCTCTACTTGGCGGCGGGGACTATTTCTTCGTTAACGCGATTCCCGCGATCACGGCGCCAAAACCGCTGCCTTTGGGGTCCTCGCTCGCAAAGTTTAAAACTGAAAGGTGCCCGGTCACACGAAATGTCCAGGTTACGGTCTTCCAGTCGCCATTTTCTGCGTCGTTACCCCCATAAGTATTCCACGTAAATTCCTTGAACTGTTTGTCGATGGTCACCTTCATCGTCTTTATCGTCGGCGGCCCATAGCCATTCCCCGAGAGAACGAAAGACAGTGTATACGATGCGCCGGGCTTCGTAGAAATGGCGCTCGATTTTATGACGCCTGGCACGTTCCCGTCGAGATCAACATTGCAAAGACCATCTACGTTTGCCCACGTACTGCCGTTTAGGTTAACGTTCTTCTTTGAGACTTCCCAGTACGGCGCGAATACTTGGCCCTTGCCGTACAGTGGGTATTGGTCTCCCGGGTTCGTTGCTTGGGAGAAGTCGCCGTCGGGCAGAATGCCGGTGCCTCCGGCTAGCTCTGGGCAGCAGTTGGAGGTACAACCGGAGCCGGTTGCTGGACCTGCATAGCTTGCGGTGCTCGCCGGCGTCGCGCCCGGCGCTCCGACCGGCGGCTGCGACCCCCCGCACCCTGCGAGCAGTACTGCGACGACGAAGATGCTTAGCGCGTGACGGCTAAAACCTGAATTGCTCACGGTGACGCTCCCTTGAATCACGTGGTTTCGAAGGCGCAAATCGTTCTGCGCGTCGCCCTGAGGCACCTCGAAACGCAGCGATTTCGACGTCTGCCGACGTCGGTGCTCAGCGTCAAGTCTCGATACTGTGCTGGGCGAGTAACGTCATCTTGTGTTTAGCGATGGTCGGGACCAGCATTTACCATGGGAAGTAGTTTATAGGTCGCGCGCCCGCGGCAAAGAGCGGACATTGCAGCGTTAATTTTCCTTTATCCGGGAGGGAAATGCAAGCATGGGCTCGCATCGCGAAGGGGCGACCCGTGTCTGGCGGGCGCGCTTCACAAGAACTCGCTACGGAAGGAGTTCCAACCATGCGTTTAAGCCTTCTCGGTGCTGGCGCCGCACTCGCCGCTAGCCTGGCACTCTCAGCGTGCTCCGGCGGAACCAGCTCGTCGTCGGCCGTGCCGTCATCGGGCGCGCAGCTCCTGGTGATGAGTCATGGGCACAAATTGGTGATTAGCCCGATGCCCGGAGTCAAAGTGCTGACGGGGCCATCGTGCGGCACCGAGTACAACTTCTGCTTCTACGTCGAAAAGGGCAACGACGGACCCTACGTCTCAACTTCAGACGACACCTCGCCGCTCTACAACGTGGGGTACATCGACAAAAACAAGAACGGCAAGCTCGACAAGAAGTTCAAGGACTACTTCTATCCAGATCCCGGCGATCCGACCTACCAGTACATCGACTATAAGGGCAAGGCCCCCAAGACGGCTGGTCCCGTAAAGTTCACCGACGTCTACTGCATTTCGTTCTCGTCAACCGGTTGCGCGGAAGGCAGCGGCACCATCTTACACCTGGGGATCGCGCTCTCCCCATAACTGCCGAAAACAGCCAACGTCAGAAAAAGGGGTCCGGCATCCGCCGGGCTCCTTTTCGCGTCCTTGTAACGAGTCCGCGATGTGAAGCTAGGGCCGCTCGAGGAATTTTGTGACGGCCGCCATCGTTTCGCGCGGACTTTCCTCCATCAGCCAATGGCCGGTGTTTTTGAGCACGACGACGGTAACGTCGTTTGAAATCAAATGGGCCTGCGCCCCGAGCGCGGCCCCCAGCGATTTATCGCCGCCGATCGAAAGCACGGGCATGTTGAGCTTCTTGGCGGCCAGCCTTTGGAAATCAACGGCGGTGCTGGGGAAGGACTCGAAGTAGGCCCACCCGGCGGCCATTCGTCCAGGACGGGAATACGCCGCGACGTATTCGTTCCGGTCGGTTTGAGAGAGCGAACGGTTCGCATCGGCGGCGAACTCGTTCCAGTAGTAGTCGAAGTAGGTTCGCTCGCGGCCGGCAACGAGCTCCAGCGGCGTTGACCCGTGAAAGCGAAAGTGCCAGAGGTTGGGATTGTTATAGATCGGCTCCCAGCCGGCTATGCCCGGCAAGAATGCATCCATCAATGCGAGCCGGCCGACTTCGTGCGGGTACATCGCCGCATACGCGTAGGCAACCATAAGCCCAATGTCGTGCCCAACGACGTACACGCGCCGAAAACCCATCGCGTGTACCGCATCGCGCACGCGGCGCGCCGCGGTCTTCATGTCTGAGCCCGTTGAGGGGATCGACGAGTTTCCGATGCCGGGTAGGTCGGGCGCGACAACGGTGAATCGCGGGGCCAACGCAATCGCGAGCGGCCTCCACATCCGGGAATCTTCCGCATAGCCGTGCAGCAAGACCACCACCGGCCCGTGCCCGCCGACGGTGACACTGACGACGTCGCCGGCGACGTTGATGCGATGGGTCACAAACCCTTGGCCGAAGTCGACCGGAAACGCACCCGCGTTCCCAGGAAGCAGCGTCGTGAAAGCGAGCGCAGCGGCAACAAGCATTGCAGCCTTCATGTCTCCACCTCCCTAATGCGACGCAAAAACGGTCGCGGGTATCGGTTGATTCAAGCGGTAGTCGCCATACACAATCTGCGCGTTACCGCTGTAGCTCGGAAACTTTGCGACTACGGTCGCGCTGCGTGGCAGATGATATTGCGTGACACCGTGGCGGCGCTGGAACGTTATCGTCAGCGACGCCCCGTTGGTATACGAGAAGATAATCGACTCGATGCCGTAGGTGGTGGCGCTGATCCACATCGTCATGGTTTTGACGCGGCTCTCGCGCTTTGGCGTGCCGGTCAAGACGTAGGCCGTGTGGTGGCCATGCGGCTGCGAAACCGGCTGTGCGATCGAATAATCACGCAACCACGTTTGCGGCGTCCCGATCGTCGAGAGCGTGTTGCCCAGTCCGCGCGCATAGCTGGGCGGATTGTCGAGGTGAAGCGCTTGTTCGTCCGGGGCCTGATAATACTGCGTTCCGGCCATCTTGAATGGCACCGAGACGAACGCCACTCTGACGCTGCCGCTGATCGTGACGGGAACCTGGTAGGAGGTGAGGCCTTGCCATCGACTCTCGCTGCGTTGCAAGATGTTTCCGGCGTCGAGCGTTGGCACGGGGGAAGCAGTTGGCGCCAGACCGACGGCGCCGAGCATGAGTGCTACGTACGGTAGCACGAGAACTCGCACGAACTTGGCTTCGACCGGCCCTAGCTCGCCCCTGCCGCGCGGCGGTCAGCGTAGCCCAATAGCCCGGACGAGCAGCAAGAAGATCAACGCGTGCGATACTAACAGCGGCGGTACAATTGCCGTTACGAGGTAATACCCAGCGCCCAATAGACCGGGGTCGAGGGCGAGATTGACACGCAGCCCTTTGTAAAAGCCGTACAAGAGATCGACCGCACCCCAAACATTGAAAGTCCAGACGGCCGCAATCGCCCAAGATAGGTTGTGTATTAGCGCGGCCGCCGCGATGATGGCGAGAATCCCAGCGACGAGGTCGCCGTAAGCGGCCGGCGCAGCCCAACTCCTCGGCAACGACCGGGAAACGACACCGGGCACCAGAAAGCTCAGGCCGATGAAGCGAAGAAACATCTGAGGAACCACAAGCCAGAGTAAGGCTACATGAGCGTCCTGAGCTTGCAGCCACGGTATTGCGAAAAGCACCGCGGCCGCGACCGAACTCACGAAGCTCGCGAGTACGTTAACTCCGAAGATCGCGAGCGGCTTCATTAGCTACCGCGTCGGCTCGTCCGAAATGGTGGATCGTCGTTGTCGTACCAATCCATTGCTCCGTCATAGAGAAACTCAAAGTTCTCAAGCGAATAGGGATTGTTTCTTCGGCGCATCTCGAAGTATCCGCACTTCTCTAGTTGTTGCCACATCTCGCGAATCAGCGGGCCGCAATAGTCGGCCATCAACGTGGTGTCAAGCAAACCGTGCCGAGCGTACGTTCCAATCTTCTCGAACGTTTGCGCTACGAGAATCTCCTTGTGCTCGCCCTCGTCGAGCGCCTGAAACGGCAGTAGAAGATCATCGCGAAAGTGCGCATCCTGCATTCGCGCCTCAAGCTCATTTTCAACGAACATGCGTGCCGACCGAAACTCTGGGGTTTCCAAATCCGCGAACGCCTTCATCGTGCCGTCGAGCTGAGTTGAACGCCTCAGGTGTTCGAGCTGGTCGCCGGTAAGCCGAATCTGCCGGTAGCCGACCGCGACCGTTGCGGCAATAACGATTGCAGTAACCGCGGTCGCTATGGCTGTCAGAGCCTCCCAGAAGATCATGTATCAGGCTTCGGCTTCCGCTACAAAGTGACCGCCTCCTTGGGTCCCGCATGGCGCCGCTCATATCTCAGGATGCGCGCGAGCTCGACAAGACTCGAACCTCATTCGCCTGTCGTATCCGGCCGCTTGCAACGGTGGAATTACGTTAGCGGTCTTGCTGAATCGCTCATTTCGCGTTCGCCGCCTTCATGATGAAGTCGAAGACAACGGTAGGCTGCGAGAGCATCGGGCAGTGGCTCGAGTCCAGCTCGATCGTGTGCGCGCCCATGCGCTTTGACACGAATCGCTCGAGATCCGGAGGCACGGCCCTATCGTTTTTGCCGACGATGTACCAACTCGGCTTCGTCTTCCATGCCGGGGTACCCATAGGGGTGTCGAACAAGTCCGCCGCGGGCGGATAGTTCGTCGCCCAGACGACTTTCTGATCGGCTTCGGGAAGATCGCCACAGAAGTCCGCGATGCCTGCGGCCTTCATCCAGATGCGACCGTCGGCCACCTCGATTTCCTTGAAGACGGGGGTCGTCGGAAACTTACCGAGCTGCTCTTGCGCGGTCTCGCCTTCGTCGGGGCCGAGTGCGCAGATATACACGAGCCCGCAAACGCGATCGTCGGTGCCGGCCCCGGTGATGACTTGGCCACCGTACGAATGTCCGACGAGGATGGAGGGACTGCTGACGCGGCTCAGTGTCTTCTTGACAATGGCGATGTCGTCGGCAGTCGTGTTAAGCGGGTACTGCGCCGAAATGCATTCGTATCCAGCGGCTTGAAGAGGCTGAATAACTTTGCTGAAGCACGAGCCGTCTGCCCAGATTCCGTGGCAGAAGACGATGCTCGGTTTTCCTGTACTACTCACCTTCGAAACCTCCCCGGCTTCAACAGCCGGAACGTCTAGCTAAGAACGAGGCACCGAGCAATGCCGAGCGTCGACGGAGATCCTGACCCGGTGGCGCTGCACGGTGTACTCATGATGCGCCAAGTCTGCACCCAGCTGACGCCCCCGACCAGCGACACCCCTATTTGTCGGAGGTTTTGTAGGGGTTGTAGGTGGTACCCTCGACCCCCGCTCCATATCGTTATCGTATACCTGTAGAACTCTGGAGGGCACTGTGTCGCCATCGATGTCACAAAGAGCGATAGAGGTCACGCACGTCGTCATAGAATCGCAAAAGGCGGCCGCCGAAGTCCGGGAGTCTCTGGAAAGCCTGATCCCTCCGATCGACGAAGAGATCCCAGAGCTTCTGAGCGATGGAGTCACGGACAGGCTAAAGCAGCGCCTTGAGGGCGCTCCCAAACTCTCTATCTTTCTGAAGCGCGACCATGGCATGTTGGTCGGGCTGTATGGCAAAGTTCGGGACGCCGTACAGTATGAAATTGGGAACCCGCTGACTGCTTCGAGGATGACCCGTTACCAACTCGCTGCTGGTTTGTACGCGCCCTTACGCGTGATTATTTACGAGAAAGCCGACGGCGGTTCGTGTATCGAGTACGATCTCCCGTCGTCGTTGTTCGGTCAGTTTGGTGACGATCGCGTCACGGAGGTTGCCCGAGGGCTCGATGTCGCGCTTGCTCGCGCGTTGTCTGCCGCAGCCGGCTGAGCGAGAAACTCTTCGAGCAGCGCATACACGTCTTCGTCGGCACCTTGAACGCGCAAGTGTTTCGCCTGTTCGCGTGATAACTGCTCGGCGATCGCGCTAACAGCCATCTGGTACGGGAGCGCGTCGTGTCCCGAAACAACACCGTCACGCTCGTCGGCCGCATCACACGACGCCAGCAGACGCACCGCAAGATCTGCACGGCCCGATTGCGCAGAAAAGGCCGCTGCATAGCGCGCATACCCCAGCGCCATGTAAAGAAATCCGAAATGCCGCGCGCCGACGAGAAGACGCAGCGAAGTGCGGAGTGCATCCTCAGAGCTGTACTCGTCCCCAACAAAAAGCAGATATCTCGCAAGATTCCCAAAAATCAAGACTTCAAGGTGACTGGCGTTGGGATAGCGGGCCGCGTCCGACAGCGACCGGTCCAAGAGGTCGATGGCCTTCTCCATGTTTCCCTCGCGAAACTCAATCTCTGCAAGGACGATACGAGCGTCCACTTCCCACACACTTCCCGGAGGAACCTCCATCTGCTCCAGACAAGCGCGCGCCCCCGGCAAGTCGTTCAGCAGACAGTGCACGTAGGCGCTCGTCGCGGCCACATAAAGGCTGTCGCGCCTGAGCTCACGAGTACCCAACAGATCTGCTGCGATAGCAAGATGCTCTTCGGCAGTTGCGGTATTCCCGCGCCTGCACTCAATTTCGGCAATCCGCACATGGAAATACGCCGCATTACCCGGGTGTCCAGTTTTCTCCAAAAGCGGTATCGCTCTAGGTCCGAGCGCCAGGAGCTCCACACCTGTAGCGGCGGGAGCAAAGCAGATAATGAGCCGCCCCACGATTTCCGGGCTTTCGCGGTCGTCGAGATATTCCAGTAGGGCCAGACCGAGTGTGTGAGCATCGGTCTGGCGAAAGTGCCAATACCAGGTGGGCGTAAAGCTAATTACCAGGTTTGCCGCAGACGCGATTGTGGCATAACTTGCACTCGATACAGCCCAACTAACGACGCCGCGCACGTTGTCTAGCTTTAGGGAATCCTCGACCATCGCCTCAGGCGGCGGCGCAGAGTAAAGCGTCGGTGCTTTCTGTTGGAGAAAGTCCATAAGGCGCTGCATCGTATTGTCGAGCTCACCTGCGCCGGTCAGGCGCTCCAAGGCGAATGTTCGTATCGATTCAAGGAAATGATAACGCGTCGACGTGCCAACGTGATCGACGTTGATAAGTGATTTTTGAATGACGCTCGATAATGCGTTAGCAATCGCTTCAACCGGTAATGATTCGTCAGAACCCAGAAATTCTGCGACCTCAAGCGTGAAGCTTCCAGTAAAGGCGCTCAAACGCCGAAAGAGCAGCGCTTCGGCCTCGGTCAATAGATCGTAGCTCCAAGCGATGGTTGCGGTCATCGTTTGGTGGCGAGCCGGGAGGTCGCGGCCTGCCGTCATAGTAACCCCGCCTTTGAGCCGGCCGCGGAGCGCCTCAAGTCCAAGTGTCGAAACACGCGAAGCCACGAGCTCGATTGCGAGCGGGATGCCATCAAGATTCTTGCAGATGTCAGCCACAACAGCAAGACGCTCCATATCCGCGGACCACGTCGGATCGCGCTGGTGCACGCGCGCAACGAATAGATCCGAAGCGACGGTCGCGTCCATTGATGGTAGACGATAGGCAAGTTCCGCGGAGAGCGTGAGGGCTTCACGACTTGTCGTGAGCACCGTGAGCAGCGGGCAGCTCCGAAGGAGCGTCTCGACCACCGATGCTGCGTCCGCAACGACGTGCTCGCAGTTGTCGATCACCAGCAGCGCATGACGCGACCGTATGCGATGAATGATCTTAGGCAGAGGGTCGTCGCCGTTGGCCCCTACGTCGAGACGGAGAGCAACTTGTTCGGCGACCAAATGGCTGCCTCGGACCGGGAGTAGATCGACAAACCACGTTTCGTCGTACCGGTCCTCGGTGCGTCGTGCCAGCTCGATCGCGATTCGGGTCTTACCTATTCCTGGTGAGCCGGTGATCGTCAACAACCGGCGTTCACGAAGTAGTGCTTTGAGTTCATCAAGCTCGCGGCGCTCGATGAATGACGTTAGCGATATCGGAAGGCCAGAGTCGCCGCGTGGCTGACGACCGCGGGCACGCGCCGCCGCCTCTTCGAGCTCTCGGCGTTCGGACTCGGACACGCCCAGAGCATCCGCGAGGGACTTGACCGTATCGCGGTGCGGTGCGCGACGCAGGCCCTGTTCGAGAGACCCAATTGCAGCGGCACTCAGGCCGGCGCGCTCCGCTAGGTCTTCCTGCGAGTATCCCGCGGCTCGCCGTTGCTGACGGAGAAGTTCAGAAAATAGGGCCTCGCTCGACATAACGATGACTTCGCTGGCCGCCGTATGGGCCCTCGACTACCTGTATCGCGCAAAGAAGCGCAGATTATTTCTGAGCTGCCACCACGCCGAGCGGTGTATCGAATTTGCCCGTAAAGACCGCAATCGGTGAACCTCCGGCTGGATAGTTGAAAACCGAACCGTCGCCGTTACCCGCATCTCCGCAATAAACGAGGCCTTGAACGATCCAGGTCTGCGCGCAGTCGCCGGAACCCGAGAACGATACGGTGCCCTTCAACGTCGCCTTCCTTCCGCTGACGGTGTACTGATACATCTTACTCGCGTCCTGATCGAAGACGGTGAGGTAGGTGCCGTCCCACTGCACCGAGCCAGGAAACTCCGGAGAGTTGCTCGTTTTGATCTTTACGAATTTGCTGCTCCCCTTCGAGAGTTCGACGAGCGCGAAGCCTTGGCGGTCGCCGGTAAAGCCGTCGGCGAAGAGGTTACCCTGGTTGTCGTAGCCATCGAAGAACTCTTCATCCAACGGCGTGGTGTAAGCGGTACCCGAGCCGCTCGCGTTCTTGAAGATGACGACGTCGCCACCACCGGCCCCCGACGCATACAAGATCCCGACGGCAAGGTCGCCGCTGGTATTCATGGCGCAGCTGGATGGAAAAGAATAGGCGACCGAAAGTGTCTTGATCAGCGTCTGGGGGACCTTGAACTCCTCGATCTGGTTCTGGCCTCCGACGTTCCAGAACGTCTTCTTCCCGTAGCCGTAGAGGACGTTCGTGCAGCCTTGGCCCCCGAGACCTTTGATCTTACCGATCTGCTGATTGCTCTTCGGATAGTCGAAGATGCTGGCGTAGGTGCCGTACTGGTTGAAGACGTACTCAAAGCTGTTCGACTTCTCGTGCCGGTCAGGAAGAATCGTGGCGAAACGGGGCACTGGGCTCAGGCGCGCGGCCGTTACCAGCCTTCCGTTCACTGAGAGCGTCCTACCGACGTACGTGACGTTGAGCGCAGCGGCTGGCGGCGCGACCGCCACGTCATCCTGACCCTTCGACAGGCTCAGGGGAAGGGCGCCACAAGCTGATACTGTCGCGAGTGCAACGAGAGCAGCGGCGCATTTCATGAAGCCAGTCGTTTTCAACTACGGTTCTCCTCTGTAGACACGAGTGCCGCACAAATTGCGGCGACGCCGATAGCAAACGCGAAGCGGCCTACGAGCTTTCCCGTGCCTCGCGTGAGGCACCTTTGCGCCGCGCGGATACGCCATCCCCATAGCACCGGACGCGACGACCCTGGGGCGCACGGTAATAACGGCGGTGCGACATGTGAAAACTGGACCTCGGTTCGGTAACCACGAATGGTATGATGCCCGAGATTATCCTCTCGGAAAAATCTGAACAAACTCTGAAATACCCAAGAATCGGGACGCCATTGTAACGCTCGGATAAGGTGACGGACGAAGCGCCCGAACGGCTGTGGGCCGATCTTGACATCGGACGGCCTCATCAAGGCTGAGGGCGTTTCGATAGCGTGTTGCCGCGTCCTCGACCAGGCGATTCATCACTCGGCGAGCATGACAACTTCGACGGCACTCGAAACCCACAGGCAGCGATGTAGCCAGCAATAACGATCGTTACCACTTGCGTGGAGGGGAGGCAGCAGAATGTACCCGGGAGCGACTCGACTCCGGAGGCGCAGCCGCAAGAACGGCGCAACGATCCTCGCCCTTTGCCTGATGGCGGTCGGATGCGGCAGCCCCCAGACCAATCCGACGGCCCAAACGATAGCGCCTACGAACGCAAAGCCGGCGATAAAAATAACGAACGTCTGGGTCTTCGTCTCCGATCCAGGAAGCGCGCAAGTCTTCATCTACACGCTTCCGCGGCTCAAGCTCGTCGAAATTGCCACGGGCTTCAAACAGCCGCAGGGCGAGTGCTCCGACTCCAAGGGCGACGTCTGGGTGACCGACGGCGCCGCGAAGACGATCTACGAGCTGGAACATTCCGGGAAGATCGTGCAGCAGTTGAGCGACACCACCGGCTCGCCTATCGGCTGCGCGTGGGATCCTAGAACCGGAAATCTCGCCGTCATGAACTTCCTTGGAAGCAATAGCCAAGGTGGCGCCGTCCTCGTGTACCATCACGCGACCGGTCGGCCCAACCTCTATTACAATCCGAAGCAGTTCAATTACGAGTTCGGCGGGTACGACGGCGCCGGCGACCTGTTCTTCGACGGGCTCAGCAGTGTCGGCAAGTTTATGCTTTCCGAACTGGCGGCCAACTCGGCCGAGGCGAAGACCGTAAAGGTTTCGGGCGGCAAGCTCTATACCCCGGGAATGGTGCAGTGGAACTCGTCGGCGAACGACCTCGTCGTCGGCGATCAGAACTGCGAGAACGTGACGGCCAGCTGCGTCTACGGTATGACGATTGTGGAGAACGGCGCGACCATCGTCGGGCAGACGAAACTCGAGAACGCTGGCGGCGGCCAAGTCTGCGACATGATTCAGGGCGCCCTCTGGAAAAAGTCGATCGTCGGATCGGACTTCGATTTCTGCGGATCCGGTCCGAGCGCGACGTACGTGTGGTCATATCCCGACGGCGGAAAGCCGCACTCTACCAACTCGCACAACGTCTCCCAGCCGTTCGGTGCCGCGATCAGCGTCCGACCCAACGGAGCTTCTCCGTGACAAAACGCTCGGCGTGATACCCGATTGTGGGCAGGTGCCGCATCTCGAGCTTCCCCGGGCATTCCTTGCCGAGTTGCTGTCGTTTCTGCAGCGGTGATCTGGATGGTTACCGTTCGGGCCCTCCTGCTTGCATTCGGTACTGGCCTTGCCGTCGGTGTTGTCTTTAGCCTAGTAAAACTGCCGTCGCCTGCGCCTCCATTCCTCGGCCTTATCGGACTGGTGGGGATGTTTATCGGTCAACGGATTTGGCCGCTTCTCACATCCCGGTTCTTCCACCATTAGCGCAGCGAGGCGGAAGGGACAAAGGGCCCGAATGCGCGCAGCAATGCCCGTCGTCTCCCGCTCGCTCGTCGCATTGGTCATCGCCGCTGCCGCCACCGGTGCCGTAGTCGCGCACGGCACGATTGACATCATCGCCGACTACCTGGTCGCGCACGCGAGCTACGACGACGTTTCCAGTCACGACTCCCGCGGGCTGGTCGTCGCGATCGCCGCCATGATCGCCGGTGCGGTCGCGCTGCACGGCCTGCGGCTCTGCTGCGACGCGGCGGCCCATCGAACGCTTGCGTCGTCGCCGGCACCGAGTTGGCGGAGCGCGCCGCTTTTTGTCGGCGCTACGATGTTGCTCGCGTCGCTAGCCGTTCCGGCGATGGAACTGCTCGACTCGCGACTGGCCGGAACCACGCTCGCGGGCCTCGACGACGCATTCGGCGGGTCGGTGCTCCTCGGGCTCAGCACCACGCTGGTGTGCGCTGCCGCCGTCGCGATCGCGGTGTTCGCCTTCGCGCGCTGGATTCTCTCGCATCGCGATCGTATCATCGCCGCGATCGTCGGGATCATCCGTTTCCGCTCGCAAGCGTATGCGGGCCCGCGGCGGTCGCGAAGCTTTACCGGCGCCCCCATCTGCCCGCGCAGGCTCTCCGCGTTGCGGCGCGGCAAGCGCGCCCCTCCCTCCGATGCCCTTCGCCATCCCAAAACGTCACTCACGCATTGCGAGGGCATCCATGCTTCCAATACTCGTCGCGGCGTGCTGCCTCTTCGGCGGCAACGTCCACACCCCGTCCGGCGCTCCGATTGCGCAGGCGCAACTGACCTTTCACGGTCCGAAGTCGACAACGGCGTCGACCGATGCGAAAGGTACCTTCTCGGTCCTGCTTCCGGCCGGGAGATACGATCTCACGGTCGTTGCTAAAGGCTATGCGAACGTCACCGTCAATACCGGCGAACTCAACGATGGGGCCCGAATCTCGGTAGTTCTGGAGCCGAGCGACACACCCAAGCTGCGAACGATCGGCGAGGTAACGGTCAACGGCGGCTTTACACTCGATCGCAGCGTCATCCCTGAAATGGACGTCTCGCGCGCCCAAATGGATGCGCTTGGATACTCGCAAGCGTACGAGGCGCTCGAAGAGGTTCCGTCGGTGGTGCTTCAGCATCCCGACGCGGGCGCCCCGACGGCACCGATGGTCGTTTCGCTGCGAGGGCCGGATCCGTCGGAAGCGATGGTCACGCTCGACGGTCAGCAGCTTAACGACGGCAACACCGGCGACGTCGATATCTCCGAGTTTGCCGTGCCGGCCTTCAACAGCATCAACGTAACCGAGGGTTTGGGCCCGACCGACTTGGAAGGCAGCAACACGTTCGGCGGTGCAGTCAACTTCGTTTCGCTCCGGCCAACGCAAGACGAACACTTCGCCCTTTCGGGCTCGATCGGCTCGTTCGGCACGACCCAGACCTGGCTCAACGCGACCGGCACGATCGGTAAACTCGGGTACGCACTGGCCGGTGATGATTTCCAGCAAGGCGGTCAAGTCAACCAGACCGCTTTGGTCGTGCCGGTTAACAATACACCGATCTTCTGCGGGCCGTATTCCAGCAGCGGCCCTACTCCGAACTGTCCTACACTCGTGCATCTCGGGTCGTCGATCGCGGCAATGCTGGGGCTGATAAATCTCGATTATAGTTTCTCGCAGCGCTCGGACGTCGGCTTCCGCATTTTCACGCTCGGCAACAATCGAGATGAGTCGAGTGCCGTCAACGGAATCGCAGGAAACCCGACCTGCGTGTTCAGCGGCCCCGGCGCAGGTTGCGACTTTTCGCAGACGAAAGGCGAGCCGAACGAAGTTGCCAATCCGGTGTATGGTTACAACGTCGGCGCCGGCAGCGCGACGTTCTCGCAAAGCATCCGGGCGTACGACGCATATTCGCGTACGCCGCTGGGAGCGGGAACGCTCTCCGCAAGTTTCTTCGCCGACGACGATAACATCGATTTCCAAGGCGGCTCCGTCTCACCCTACGACGTCGAGCACGTCGACACGCGCTACAGCGAGGGCCTCCAATGGGGCCGAACGTTCGACGAAAGCGACTTTTCCTTCGGCGGCTACGCGCGTCAGGAGTCACTCGCCGGGCCCAGCATCGTCGGTTTCGCGAACCAGCCGATCACGCTCTCGCAAAGCATCGACTCGTATTTCTTCCGAGGATCTCAACAGTTCGGCCGTCTAAGGCTCTCGGGCGGCCTCTACGACGCACAGTATTCGTCCTTCGGGAACGACTTGAACTGGCGCCTGGGCCTCAGCCAAGACATTGGATCGTCGAGCGACGTTCGGTTTTCGGTGGGGACCGGCTTCCGGGCGCCGTTGCTTTACGAGCGCTACTTCCAACCGGGCGGTCAGACGCCGCCGGATCAAAACTGCGTCATTTTTAACGGCAATCCAAACGAAAGGCCGGAGCACGCGACAGAGTACGAGCTCGGCTTCTCGCATCTCTTTTCGAATACGTCGAACCTCGACGTCGCGCTTTACCGCTCGAACCTCCGGGACACGATCGAAAACTACTATCCGGGCGGCGGCGCGAAGAGTTTCTGCGACACGCCGCTGGGATACGCGTACGAGATCCCGATCAACATCGGCAACGCGGTCTACGAAGGCGCGGAGGCCCGCTATAAGCAGTTCTTCCCGCGATTGAACGTGACGGCCACGCTCTCGTATGGCCTCAACGTCGCTTACCCATACGCACTCGGGCCGAACGTTTCCAACCCGACGTCGGGCGGTACGCTAGTCGACGACGAGCAGTTTCTCGGCGTTCCACAGCAGCAGGGCTCGGCCGTCTTCATCTGGGCGCAGAGCGGCTGGCACGCCTCGACGGCACTGACCTTTGCCGGCAGAAACAACACGCTCAACCAGCAGCCGTATACCATGGTGGACGCCGCATTCGGCAAAAACTTCGGTCACCTCGATCTCACGCTGGCGGCTACGAACATCTTCAACGCCGCTTCGGGCCCCTTCACCCGCTACGACGCAGGCGTCCCCTACCGCGGACTCTATCCCGGCCCCAACAACAGCGCGTATCTCGCCAACCTCCCGACCGATGCACTCTTCGTCCAGCCGGCGTCGATCAAATTCATCCTAACGATACACGAATAAAAAAGGCCCCGCTTCATAGAAGCGGGGCCTTTCTTTTGGCTCAGCGGCATCCGGCTCAGCCTGACAGAGGGAGGCTAGAGGTCTTCGGGATTGATGCCCTTTAGACGATCGTACTGCGTCTTCGTCGGTGAGGCGTGCGGGTTTGCGGCCGGCTCGTACTCGCCCTCGTACTGCACGGTGAGCGGTTCCCGGTTGCGCTCGTATGCGGTAACCAGACGACTCATTCCGTCGCCGTTGGCGCCCATGACCTCCGCGAGCGCCGCATCGTCGGCGGTCATCGCGGCAGCGGCGAACGGTATTTCGTATTCGTGCCGCGGGCGCCCGTCATCGTCGACGTCCTGACCCTCCGGAATGATCTGCACGTTGCGATACCGTGACATACCCGTACCGGCCGGAATCAGTTTGCCGATGATCACGTTCTCTTTGAGGCCGAGCAGCGGATCGTACTTGCCCTTGATCGCCGCATCGGTGAGCACGCGCGTCGTCTCTTGGAAGCTCGCCGCCGAGAGGAACGACTCGGTCGCGAGCGATGCCTTCGTGACTCCGAGCAGTACCGGATTGGCGGTCGCAAGCTCCTTGCCGGCAGCCTTCATCCGTTCGTTGGCTTCGTGGAACTGCGCCGCTTCGATCAGCTGCCCCGGCAGCATCGTCGTATCGCCGCCCTCGACGATCTTCACCTTGCGCAGCATTGACCGCACGATGACTTCGATGTGCTTGTCATTGATGTCGACGCCCTGCGAGCGATAGACCTTCTGCACTTCTTGGACCAGATAGTTCTGCAGAGCCGTCTCGCCTTTCACGCGCAGAATGTCGTGCGGGTTGAGCGAGCCTTCGTTGAGCTGGTCGCCCATCTCGATTTGCTGGCCGTCCTGCACCAAGAGATGGGTGCCCGGCGGAATCTCGTACTCGCGCTCTTCGCCATGAGCGTCGGTGATATAGACGATGCGCTTGTTGCGCTCGTCGCCTAACCGAACCGTTCCCGTGGCCTCCACGATCGTCGCTTGACCTTTGGGTTTGCGGGCTTCGAAGATTTCCTCGACACGCGGGAGACCCGTGATGATGTCTTCCGTCGCGACGCCGCCGGTGTGAAAGGTCCGCAGCGTGAGCTGCGTGCCCGGCTCGCCGATGGACTGCGCCGCGATGATTCCTACGGCCGTGCCAATGTCGGCGCGGTTTCCCGCAGCCAAGTCACGTCCGTAACACATCGAGCAGACGCCGTACTTGGATTGACAGGTGAGCACCGAGCGAATCTTCACCTCGGTGACTCCCGCGTCCATGAGCGCCTTGGCCTTCTCTTCGTCGATCTCTTTGTCGCGGGTGATGATCGCCGTCGTCGGGCGTTTGGGATCGAGACGGATCTCCTCGGCCGCCCGGCGTCCGATAATGCGGTCGATGAGCGGTTCGATGACCTCTTTGCCGACGCGAATGTCGCTGACCGTGATGCCGTTGGCCGTGCCGCAATCTTCCTCGCGAATGATGACGTCCTGCGCGACGTCGACTAAGCGACGCGTCAGGTAGCCCGAGTCCGCCGTGCGCAGCGCCGTGTCGGCCAGACCCTTGCGCGCGCCGTGCGTCGAGATGAAGTACTCGAGAACGGTGAGGCCTTCTTTGAGCGACGCCTTGACCGGGATTTCGAGAATACGGCCCGACGGGTCCGACATCAAACCGCGCATGCCGCCGAGCTGTTTCACTTGTGCGATCGAGCCGCGAGCGCCGGAAGTCGCCATCATGAAGACCGGGTTGAGCGGATTCTGCGCCGCCTGCATGGCGGTCGTGACCTCGTCTGAGGACTTCGACCAAATCTCGATCGTCTTGTTGTAGCGCTCGTCTTCCGAAATGAAGCCCTGCTCGTAGAGCCGGTGCAGTTCGTCCACTTCGTCCTGCGCCTTGCCGATGATCTCGTGCTTGCTCTGCGGGACGATGACGTCGCTGATCGAGACGGTCGTACCTGAAAGCGTCGCGTAATGGAAGCCGATGTCTTTGATCGCGTCCAAGAAGCGAGCCGTTTCGGCGTTACCGTATTTGCGGTAGCAGTCGGTAATCGTCTTCTTCAGGCTGCCCTTGTCGACGATGCGGTTGACGAACTCATGATTCCAATGCTCTGGAAATGCGAGATTGAAGATCACGCGCCCGACGGTGGTCTTGATCAGCGTGCCGTTCCAGCGAACGTAGATCCACTCTTGCAGCTCGATCTGCTTGGTCTCGTACGCCATGACGGCCTCTTTGCCGTCGTAGAACGTCGGAATCGCTCCGGCGGCATCGGCCGACGGTGCATGCTTCTTCCGATCGTGTTCGATACGCTCGTACTCTTCGGTTACCGGAGCTTTGGCGGGGCCGCTGTACTCGTCGCCCTGGAAGGTGAGGTAGTAGAGACCCAGCACCATGTCTTGGGTCGGGATCGAAACCGGATTGCCGTATGCGGGCAGCAGGATGTTGTTCGAGGAGAGCATCAAAATGCGCGCCTCGGCTTGAGCTCCGGCAGAGAGCGGGAGATGCACGGCCATCTGGTCGCCGTCGAAGTCGGCGTTATATGGCGTGCAAACCAGCGGATGCAGGTGGATCGCCTTACCCTCAACGAGCACCGGCTCGAAGGCCTGAATGCCCAGGCGATGCAGCGTCGGCGCGCGGTTCAAGAGCACCGGATGCTCTTTGATGACCTCTTCGAGCACGTCCCACACTTCCGGCCGCACGCGCTCGACCATGCGTTTCGCGCTCTTGATATTATGCGCGAGTCCGCGATCGACCAGCTTCTTCATTACGAAGGGCTTGAAGAGTTCCAGCGCCATCTCTTTAGGAAGGCCACACTGATGCAGCTTGAGCGTCGGACCGACGACGATGACGGAGCGTCCCGAGTAGTCGACGCGCTTGCCGAGCAGATTCTGGCGGAATCGCCCCTGCTTACCTTTGAGAATATCCGAAAGCGACTTGAGCGGCCGATTGTTAGGCCCAGTGACCGGACGCCCGCGGCGGCCGTTGTCGATCAGCGCATCGACCGCTTCCTGCAGCATGCGCTTTTCATTCTTGATGATGATCTCGGGCGCGTTGAGCTCGAGCAGCCGCTTCAAGCGGTTGTTCCGGTTGATCACGCGACGGTAGAGATCGTTGAGATCCGAAGTGGCGAAACGGCCGCCGTCGAGTTGCACCATCGGGCGCAACTCGGGCGCGATCACCGGAACGGCCGCGAGCACCATCCACTCGGGACGGTTGCCGCTGTTCAAGAATGCCTCGACGACTTCCAGGCGTTTGATGGCCTTGAGCCGCTTCTGTCCGGTGGTCTCCTTGAACTCCTTACGAAGGTCTTCTTGAATCTTGCGCAGGTTGAGATCGCGCAGCAGTTCGCGGATCGCTTCGGCGCCCATGCCGGCTTTGAACCGGTTGCCAAACTTCTCGCGCGCCTCGCGATACTTTTGCTCGGAGAGCACCTCACGCTTGGTCAGCGTTGTGTCGCCCGGATCGATGACGACGTAGGCCGCGAAGTAGATTACCTTCTCGAGCTGGCGCGGCGACATGTCGAGCAGGATGCCGATGCGGCTGGGAACGCCTTTGAGATACCAGATGTGGCTGACCGGTGTCGCCAGCTCGATGTGTCCCATCCGCTCGCGGCGCACCTTTGCGCGCGTGATCTCGACGCCGCAACGGTCGCAGATCATTCCTTTGAAACGAATGCGCTTATACTTACCGCAGTGGCACTCCCAGTCTTTGGTCGGGCCGAAGATCTTCTCGCAGAAAAGTCCGTCGCGCTCGGGCTTGAGCGTGCGGTAGTTAATCGTCTCGGGTTTTTTGACTTCGCCGAACGACCACGCCCGAATTTGCTCCGGGGACGCGAGGCCGATGCGCATTGCGTCGAAGTTGTTGACGTCGATGAGGTTCAAAGGATGGGACTCCGCCCGGCCCACCTCGCCGCCGCTTACGCAGGGAAGGCACGCCCCACGTCGTCACGTAGGGGCTCCCACCGTCGCTGCTGGCTCGGGGCACAGACGGCGATTTTATCACGGCGGCCCCCTCTTGTCACCTGCCGAGCTGGCCGATACATGTAGTAGGGCGAGCAGCCGCTTAGAGCGGCGGCCCTTCGAGCGTTCCTCGCACACTTAGCACTTCCACCTTACGAGCCAGGAACGAGCGCCCCCAGGGCCCCGGCGTCAGCCACGGGGCCCTCTCTTACATCCGCGGCGTCCGCAGCCGCCCGCTTACTTCTTCTTACTTCCCGATCGCTTGCGTGAAGGGACCTTTCCACCGGCAGCGCGAGCCTCGCTCAGCCCGATCGCGATGGCTTGCTTACGGCTGGTAACCTTCTTCCCCGACCGGCCGGATTTAAGCTCGCCACGCTTCAATTCGTGCAGCGCGCGCTCGACCTTCTTACCGGCCTTAGCCCCGTATTTGCGGGTCGACTTCTTTCGCGCTCCGCTCTTTTTCCGGGCGGACGTCTTTTTCCGCGTCGACGTCTTTTTCCGAGTAGCGGTCGTCTTCTTCTTACCGGCGACCATATCAGACCTTGGCTCCCCTCCCGGTGATCAGGTTGAACACGATCAGTACCAGGACGACGAGCAGGAGGATGTGGATCAAACCGCCGCCGATGTGAACCACGAAGAATCCGACAATCCAAAGCAAGAACAAAATGACGATGATCGTCCAGAGCAAACCTATCATGTATTCTCCTCCATCGGTGTGCGCGTTGGGAGTCTCTTTCCCCAATCCGGGCCAACCGAAGCCTCCCCAGGTACAGCGCGCCGACGCGCTCGAAGTCTGGGAAAACGCTGCAGGGGCTTCCCGGACAACCCGGCTAAAGATGACGTGACGCCGTCTGTCAAACCGGCGATCTTGACGCAATATTGAAACGACTAGACAAAGCCGAGCTCGGACCCACCGCGGCCGCTGCGGAGCGTGACTTGCAGTCCGTTCGCGTCGTCATTTCGCGGACCGCCGACGTGCTCTGGCAAGCGGATACCTCGGGAGCGGTCACCGGAATCACCGTTTGCCGGCCGGCGCTGCCCGAGCGTGGCGGCGAGCTCGACGAAGCGGAAGTCGCTCAAATCGAGATTCTCTGGCATAAGGCCGTCCTGTGCGCGAAGCGGTTCAGCGCGGTCTATCACGTTCGCACGCCAGGGAACCCGACGCTACGTAACTTCCTCATCCAGGCGATCCCGATCTTTTCCAGCGACGACGAAGTGCTCCATTGGTCGGGGCACGCTACGGAGGTCGATCGGTTCGCCGATGCTGGGACGCGGTTCATCTCGGAAGCGACGACCGTGCTTTCTTCGTCGCTCAGCCGTTCCACGATCGTCAACCGGCTCGTTGCGGCCTCGATCGAGGAGTTTTGCGATCTTTGTGCCGTCCACACGGTCGAGAACGACGGCACGGTCACCCTGGAAGGCTTCGCCGACGGCCGACACGGCGTCAAGCTCGCGCACGAAGCGCTCGACCAGCCAGTCGGCGACGCCTTGCGCACGCGTCAGCCCGTCCTGTTGCTCTCCGGAACGTTGCGCGAGCCTACCGACGAAAAGCTTCGAGAGTTCGCCAGCATCTCCAAGATGCGCTCGGGGATCATCGTGCCGCTGTTCGTCGGTGCGACCTGCATCGGCACGTTGAGCTTCTTGGAATCGGAGCGGCGTTCGAGCTTTGCGGCGCGTGAACTTGACGTGGCTCTCGTGGTCGCTCGTCAACTGGCGATGGCCCTCGAAAACATCCGGACGTTCGAACGGGAACAGAAGATCACCGAGCGGTTCCGGTTCCTGGCGCGAATCACCGAACGGCTTTTTGCGACACTCGACTCCAAGAAGACGCTCGCGCTGCTGCTCGATGGACTCACCGAGCGGTTTGCCGATTATGCGCTCGCCGCTAAGCTGACCGACGGGCGCCTCCGCACGATTGCGGAGACCGGAACGAAGGCCGGCTTGCGCCCCGAGAGCGAGCGCGAGATGGTTGCCTCCCTCCTCGATCGGCGCTCGATTCTGAGCGGCGCCACGTTCGAGGCCGTGCGTGGCCGCCGGCTCAAATCCGGCCCGCTCGACGAACCGGCTCGACCGCGTTCGTGGATAATGGTGCCGCTGCTATCGGGCGATTCGATCTATGGCGCGATCGTCTGCTGTTCGAACACCCGTCAGTACGATTCCAGCGATCTCGAAATGCTCGAAGAGATCGGGCGGCGCGCGTCGCTTGCCGTCGCGCACGCCGACGGTTTGGTCCGCGAACGACGCCTCATTCAAACGATCCAGGAAGCGACGCTTCCCGCGCATCTCGCCCGCGTCGACGGTGCGAGTCTCAGCGCGATCTACCGTCCCGCCGCCTCGGAAGTGCAGGTCGGAGGCGACTGGTACGACGCGTTCGATATCGACGATCATCGCGTCTTGCTTACCGTCGGCGACGTTACCGGGCATGGCCTCGAGTCGTCGATCGTGATGGGTAAACTGCGCCACGCCATCAATGTCGTTGCGTTATACGAAAGCAATCCCGCTCGCATTCTCGATGCAGCCGAAGGAATTCTCTCCCGGCGCTATCCGGGTTCCGTCGCGACGGCCTTCGCCGCCATCTTCGATACCCGCACTCGTGCGATCTCGTATGCCAACGCCGGTCA
>DATMKR010000099.1:0-10782 GCA_035571115.1 Candidatus Acidiferrum sp.
CGACCGGCGGCGGGAAATCGCTCTGCTATCAATTGCCCGCACTGCTCGAGCCGGGGCTCACGCTCGTTATCTCGCCGCTCATCGCCCTGATGAAGGACCAAGTCGACGCGCTCGAAGCGAATGGCATTCCGGCGACGTTCCTCAACAGTTCGCTCGATTCGGCGGCAACCGCGCATCGGTTGGCAGCGCTCGAACGCGGTGCGTACCGCCTGCTGTATGTCGCTCCGGAGCGCACCGTGATCGCGGGATTTCTCGCCGGCTTGACACGCTGGAACTTGCGCCGCATAGCGGTCGACGAAGCGCACTGCGTCAGCGAATGGGGGCACGACTTTCGGCCCGAATACCGCCAGATCGCATCGCTGCGTTCGCGCCACCCCGACATTCCGATGTTGGCGCTCACCGCGACGGCGACCGCACGCGTACGCGACGACATCGAGCGCTTTCTCGAGTTGCGCCAGCCGCGCCGCTTCGTTGCGAGCTTCAACCGGCCGAATCTGCGTTATGCCGTCTTCGAAAAAACCGACGCGGTTAAACAACTGCTGTCTTGGTGTGCGGCCCGTGCCAACGAGAGCGGTATCGTCTACGTGCAGAGCCGCAACTCGGCAGAAGTACTGGCGACAAGGCTTTCCGCGGCGGGCATCTCGTCTCTCCCGTACCACGCGGGCCTCCTGCCACAACAGCGCGCTCGCAACCAAGAGCTATTCATTCGCGACGAGATCCGCGTGATGTGTGCGACGATCGCCTTCGGCATGGGCATCGACAAACCGAACGTCCGCTACGTCGTACACTACGATCTGCCCAAGAATGTCGAAGGCTATTACCAGGAGACCGGGAGGGCCGGTCGCGACGGCCTCGCCAGCGACTGTGCGCTCTTTTTCAGTGGAGGCGATGCGGCGAAACAGCGCCACTTCATTCGTCAGATAGAGAATCCGCAGGAACGCGAAAAGGCCGAGCGCCTTCTGCGACAGATGCTCGATTTCGCGGCTACGACGCATTGCCGTCGGAGTCACCTATTGCGTTATTTCGGCGAGGACGCACTCGCCGACCGGTGCGGCAACTGCGATAACTGTCTGCAACCGCCGGAGCGAGTCGACGGCACGCAGATCGCTCGAAAGCTGCTCTCATGCATCTATCGCGTTCGCGAGCACAGCGGATTCTCAACCGGCGCGCACCACATCGTCGACGTGCTGCTCGGAAAGCGTAGTGAGAAGGTCATCGCGTGGGGGCACGATCGTCTATCGACCTTCGGAATCGGTACCGAACACAGTAAAGGCGATTGGATGGCCGGGATCTCGGAGCTCGTGCGAACGGGTTGCATCGAACAGGGCTACGAACATCGAACCTTATTCGTAACCGAGGAAGGATTGCGCGCGCTCAAGGAGCACCGCGCGTTCGCTTTTGCGATGCCCCGCTTCGTCGCGAAGCCCGAGAAACGGCGCAATCGCCGGCTTCGCGCGCTGCCTACCGTCTACGATGATGCACTATTCGAGAGCCTGCGCGGGTTGCGCAAGCGTCTCGCGGACGATCAAGGCGTTCCGCCCTATGTCGTTTTCTCCGACGCGACCTTACGTGAGTTGTGCACGCATCAACCGGTCACGCTGCAGGCGTTCCGCCAGATCGGTGGCGTCGGTGACGTCAAACTGGAGCGCTATGGCACCGTCTTCGTCGAAGCAATACGCTCGTTTGACGGCCGAGCGTAGGGCCTCCGTGCCGACAAGTCTCGGACGAGAGGGCCGTCATAGCCTTCTTAGATACTATGGCCGCGCCGGCGGATAGACCGCAACGGCAACTGCCCAAAGGTGATCCGCGAGCTTGCTGACGTAGCCGCCTTTCGGGTACGTGTACAGCGCGGCATACAGCGTATCCGCAGCAGCATCCGCGGTGCGCACGTGTTTAGCATTCTCCTCGATCGCGAAGGTCACCGGAGTCTCGGCGCCGGAGAGCGTCGTGACGACGGTTGGAGAACCGAGGGAACCACCCGAAGGCGGCGCGTACGTGTAGATTGCCTGCTTGCTCACGTCTCCGATGAGGATGCTCCCATCGGAGACCTGCACACCGCCCGGAGTTGAGATCGTGTTTCCGACGCTCAGCGTCGTAATCGAGGTCGCCTTGCAGCCGCCGGAGACTTCGCCGACGAGTGTCGCGCCGGCCGCAGTTCGCCCATCAATGAATAGATTCCCCGACGCGTCGAACGCATCGTTGAAGAAATATATCCAGTTGGGATCGCTAACGGTGGTGCATGGCTGCGTCGCATTCTTCGCGAAAAAGCTCACGCTCCCGGGCGAAAGTGCGGTCGTCAAGTAATTCGTGACGCCGACGAGGCCCGTCTTGTCGACGGCGACGTCTTCCGCGCTCTCCCCCGCATCGTTCAACGTCGATTTTATCGATGTGTAGGGCTTTGCATAGACGATGACGTTGCTTAGGCCTAGGTTCGCAACATACAGGTTCTGCGCCGCATCCGTGGCCAGGCCTTGAGGATTCGCATTTATGCCGTCGAAAAGAATTGCATTGAGCTGTCCGTTTGCGCCCCATATCGTAACCGTTGCAGTCCCGGCGTCGGTAACGAAGGTCTGGTTGCCACGCGACGCTTTTATTCCGGCCACATTGACGAACGGCTTCACGTAACTGGGCGCGACGCGGGGCCACGCGGTTTGGCTCAGCCCCGCAGGCGCAACTGCGACCGGCGGCGATCCGCCGCCCGAACAGCCCGCGAGCAACGCAACGGCGGTCGTACAATATAATCTGTGCATGGGATGAGCGCTCCTAAGTGTCTTTTTCATGTTACGGGCTCGCAGCCGGGTTGACCGCGATGCCAAAAGCAGTTACCAAACGAGGCTCGTTAAACGACTTGACGAACCGGCCCCCGGGATACGTGTACTCTATTCGTCCGAAAGCGACGTCCGAGTGTGCAATCCAGAGGTGGCGATCGTCCCTGGTCATCGCGAAACTCTCCATTTCAATTCCGCCCGACAGCTTTGTCGTCGCAATCGGGGAGCCAAGCGAACCACCGGATGGCGGCGCGTAGGTATAGATCTCCGGACTGAAACTGCCATAGTTTTGATTCAAGATCAGGATGTTGCCGTGCACGACCTGCACTCCAGCAGCGCCGGACAGCGTATTACCGACGCTAAGCGTCGTGAGCGACGTGGCCGCGCAACCACCGGAGACTTCGCCGACGAGCGGGTTCCCGTCGCGGTCGATACCGTCAACGAAGAGATTCCCGGAAGCGTCGAATGCCCCAGAGAAGACCTCGTTCCAGCTTGGATCGCTCACACTTGTGCACGCCGACGTGGAGCCTTTCTTGTAGAAGGTTACGTTGCCGGGCCCGGACGGCGATGTCTCGGTCATCACACCGACGAGCCCGGCCTTACTCACCGCAACGTCCAAGGGATACAGGCCGGGTTCCTTCAGCGTTAGGCTAACCGACTTGTACGGTTGCGCGTAAACGAGCACGTTTGCATCCTGGGCGTTTGCGACGTACAGGTTCCCTGCCGAATCCGTAGTGAGGCCCATGGGGCCGTTGATGCCTTTCTCGAGGCGCGTTTGCAAGCGCCCTTTGGAGTCGAAGACACTAACGGCGTTGGAGAAGCTGTCGGAAACGATGACCTGATCGGCGCCCGTTGAGTTCGTATTCGTAGCGGGGGACGTCATGCCGATTTGAGTCGGCGCTGAACTCGGCGCGTCCGCCACCGGGGGCTGCGAGCCGCCGCCGGAGCACCCGGCGAGCAATGCGACCGCTGCTACGCTACGAAGAAGGAAGCCAAGGTACGAAGATGTGGGCACCGCTAAAGGCCCTTTTGGCCGGGATCGAACGCGAAGCCGTACGGTAGCATGAACGAACCAGAATACGTCTGGACACTCGTGCCGCCCGGGAAGGTATACGACTGACCATAGGACGTCTTGTACGCAACATAGACCGGACATCCGACGACTTTGCTGTTCCTCAGAACGCCAAAGTTGATGCAGTCAAACGCCGTGGAGATCGAGTTACCGGTCGGCGAGCCCGCTTCGGTGTACTCGGTGATCGTCTGGGCGGACTGATCGTCGACCAGAAGGTTGCCGGCGTTGTCCGGCTTGACGCCGCCCGGCCCTCCGAGGGTGATCGGGAGTTGGGTGGCTCCGGACTGCTTCCCGCGCGGGAACTCGACGACGCCGCCGTGGAAACTTATGACGATCGTCGCGAACACGTTGCCCGACGCGTCGCATGTCAGGGCGTCGCTCTGCTGTGCTCCCGGATAGGTTAGCGAGCGTGTCGGGTTGGTGCTGCCTCGAGGGTATACCTCGATGGCGGTGGAGTCGTCGCCGGCGACATAGAGGGTGCCGTTCGGGCACATCGTTACATCGAGCGGTCCGGCGCCCGCGTCGTTGAGCGTAGCGAACGGCGTAGTCGCACCACGCGCGAACCCGAGAACATCGTTAGCGCCGCCGTTCGCGACCCAAAGGTTGTGTTTGGAGTCAACGAAGAGACCTCCCGGATAGCTGAGGCCACCGATTTGACCTTGCAGAGTTCCATTGAGGTCGAACACGCTCACGTTGTTCGCGAGGTTGTCGGAGATGTATGCGAGACGCGTTCGTGCGTCGGGCCGGATCATCCAGCTCTTCGTCGGCCGGCTTTGGCGGAAAATGCTTTGCTGTCGCGGCGGATTAGCCGGCATGGGCGAGACGGAACTCCCGCCTTGCGAGGCTCCCGAACAGCCGCCAAGAAGCATTGCCGTTGCGATGGTGGTCGTCGCGAGACCGGCTAGATTGTAACGACGCATTCGATGTTCTCCTTCAAACTAAGAAACTTGATGTGATGCGCCTTCCAGGTTGACGCCCGCGCCACATTGGCCAAACGTGTCAAACCCGTGTCATTTGGTATCCCGGCGACGGCGTCAGCCGCAGAAGTCTAGGTAGTCCAGTTTTCTGGCCGGGAGCTGCTTCAAGCGAGCGATATTCCGATAGGAGCTGTCGATGCGATGCACGTCGAACTTCGAACAGTAGCCCGCGTTCGCGAGATCGACCGACTGCTGCATCACGGTAACGGCCTCGCGGCGTTCGCCGGCAGCCTCCAGACCCAAAGCGACGACCCTTCCGGCGGTGGCGACGAGTCGTTGGTTCCCAGACCTATTCGCCCTTTGCAACACCTCCTGCGCTTCGACTGCCCCCTGCTTAGCGTGACCCTGCCTGATCAGGATTTCAGCGCTCGTTAGAGGAAGATGCTGCAGGACCGGATGCTCCTCACCTTTCGCGGACAAGCATCGGCTCCCGAACTCGGCGGCCGCACCGATGCAGCCCGACTCGAGCGCGGCAATTGCGAGGTTGTTATACGTCCGAGCGACGACGCTTTTGTCGTCCGTCAGCGCAGCACCGCTCAGCGCCACATCGCGGTAGCTTCGTGCCAACACGACATTGCCGCTCATATAGTACACCGACGCTAACAGCGACGCTCCTTCAGCCACTATGCCCGTCCAGCCATTTGAAAGCGCGAGATGCAGCAACCTCAGCGTGTGCGCTTCCATGTCGACGGTGAACCCGTTCTGCTTCCACTCGCTAATTGCTTTTACGGTGTGCAGCGCAAACGTCTCGTAGCAATCCAGATCGTTGAACTCCGCACAAATGTCGTCGATGGCACGAGAAACGGCAAGCATGCTCCGCAAGTCGTCCGCGTACACGAACTTCTGTGCGAGTGCGAGCAAGAGACGCAATATCGTCCGCGACATCCATGGGCCGGTCGGCGCTTCCAGCGTTGCGCGCCGCACGAGGTCGCGGACTCGTACGCTCCAGATCTGCGTCGCGGCGGGCTGGCCAAGAAGTATCGTCACGAGGTACAGCGCAAGATTCAGACGCGAGTGCGAGCGTATGGACGTGGCCGACGCAATGCGAGCGCTTAGCTCGTTGAAGGTCTCTTGGGCATCGTGACCTCTTTTAAAGTCGTGCTGCATCAGCGCCAGGTTGCAGAGGCTGAAGGTGGCCGCTTCCGGAGCCGACTTTGCAACGTGCGCCCGAACGAGCTCGACAGCATCGCGCACTCGGCCGACGCGAAAAAGCGCCAGCGCTCGATTGTGCACGAGGTCGTGGATGGTTGCCGACGTCAGATGCGCGGTTTTCGTTAAGACGTGCGGTAGTGCGCGTATCCAGGCTTCATGTCGCTCTCGCGCCAGCTGCCGAGGCGATATCTCGAACTCGCCGGCGAGGCTAGCTACGCTTTGGGAGCCGAGGTCACATTGCATCAGGCAGGCCGATTGACGCTCCCCTCGTTCAGATCGACCTAGACGCGCATCGTCGTCACGAATGATGGTGGCAGCCCGAGCCACCCCAGCGCGAAGTTCTTGCGGAGTGAGTTTGCCGCCGAGCAGATCCGGCCCCACCAACGGATTTCGAAGCAGCTGCTGATCGTCGCGGAGGTGGCGGAAAAGGTGTTTCACGGCAATCTCGCGAGCCGCCTCAGGATCTGTTCTAGGCACGTCGTTCACCCCTTGATCCGCCATTCGATGAGGGCCAATTTGGACCGGATCGGAGTGCGGGGCTGGCCTGGTCAAGACGGCCAACTACTTATTTTAGCGCATCGGAGAGCCGCAGCATATCGGTGAAATTAGGGATGCGCAGCGCAAGCTCTCATTTTCGAGCTACGCCGTTACCCAGGCCGTATCTCGGCGAAGGGCAGGAGACCGGCGTCTTTCGCTACTGCGATTGAAGCGTCAAGTTGTCGACGTTGACAGCGTAGTTGCCCGGAGCGACTAGGTTATTCGGATTGGCGCAAATGATGCCGAGGTTGGGCCCGTAGATCACGACCAGGCCGGGCGGACCGCAGGGAACCTGTTGCAAACCATAGTTCGACAGCAACGTGGCACCTGGACTGCCTGCACTGACCGAGTAAGACGTGTACCGCTGATTTGAATAGTAGACGTACCCCATCGCCGCGGCCGTCGCCGCGCCGATCGCAAAAGCCCCCCAAAATCCGCCGCCCCAATACGTTCCGTATGGCCTCCAAGCGACGCCGCGATTCCACCCCCAGGCCGGGTAGTATCGGGGATTCACGACCACGCGGCCGCTATAATAGTACGCATTTCTGCCGTTGTTATTGTAATGGTACGTGCTGTAGGTTTTGGTGTTCTTGTTGTACACCGCCATGTTACCGGTATTTTTGTTGTAGACCGCGGCGTTACCGGTGTTCTTATTGTACGCCCCCGCGGAGTTCTTGCCGTTGTAGGCGCCGCTGTTGTAGTTGCCGTTATTCCTGTTGTACGTGTTCGAGTTGTTCGTGTTCCGATTGTATTGCGTCGTCGTGTTCGTGTTTTTATTGTACGTCGTTGCGGTTCCGGTGTTCTTGTTGTACGCCGCGGCGTTTCCGGTGTTCTTATTATAGGCGGCGGATCCGTTCTTCCCGGTAGCGGCGCCCCTCGACGGCACGTCGTTGCTCATGTTGAAACCGCGACCTTGGTTCGGCGCCGAGCGGGACGCGCCGCCGCCGCCACGGCCCGCGCGCTGCGCCGAGGCCGTCAATGGCGCGGCTGCGAGGGCGATGATGAGTAAAATCGATAAGCTTCTCATTGTGCGGACTCCTGGTCGAGCTTGCCGTTTCCGGTTATGTACGTCCCTTTTGCCGTCTGCACGGCAAAGATCACCGAGTGGGAGGCGATCTTCGTCGTAGAAAGCGGCAACGCTTGATCTTGATCGGTTAGGTTGAAGTAGAACGTGGCCGTCTTGAACGCGACGGTGTGCTTCTCCCCGTCTCGGAGGAGCGAGAACCGTCCGCCCGCGCAGCGCACGATGGCGCCGTCGTGAGCGCAGTTAGCACCGCTGAGGACGACCGTCGAGACCTTGTCGGCCGATATCAAGGTCAGCGTCTTGTTCGTTACTTTCAAGGTTACGCCGGTATACGTTTGCACGGAACCGTCTCTCTGCTGAATCCGGACGTTCCCGGTCGCCAACGCGGGCGCGCTGAGGCCGAGGATAAACGCGACGACGATCAGTCCGAGTGGCTTCATGATTGAATCCTTTCGTTGAACGCAACAGATTCGAGTGCGTAACCAGACCCTGCGTCCCAACGGATGCCAAGCTCTCGCGGGCTAGTTACACTATCCTAGCACCCAAGCTGCGATTCGAGAAGCGGCCTCCGCCCAGCGCCCAGCTGCTCTTCGACGTCTGAAGGAGGAACTGTCCAACCGCCTGCTAGATTTCTCCTTATCTAGAAAATCACTGGAGGAGTATCGTGAAGGCAGGCATTCCCGTCGCCCTAGTCCTTAGCGGGCTATTCGTCTACGCGGCGCCAAGCATGGCGCAAAATGCGTCGCTTGAGCAAAAAGTGCAGCAAGTGAAGCAGCTGATGGCAACCAACAAAGAGCAGCTTTCGCGCTACACGTGGCAGACGCAAGAGACCATTAGCGTTAATGGCAGCGTCAAGGAGCAGGACGTATATCAGGTTCAGCTCGGCTCCGACGGTCAGCAGATACGAACGCCGATCGCGCAACCCGTCGCTCCGTCGAGCGGCGGGCGGCCCCACGGCATCATGCACCGGGTCAAGGAAGATTTTAAGGCGTACGCGCAGCAAGTTGGTGCGCTCGCGAAGAGTTACTCGCCTTTGAACGCGGCGAAGATTCAGCAGCTGTACGCACAGGGTTCGGTCACCGTTAAGTCGGCGGGAAGCCCCGGCTATTCGACCATCCTGATTTCGAACTACCTCAAGCAGGGCGATACGATCGCGCTAACCCTGCGCAACAACCCAAAAACGCTCACCTCGATCGACATTTCCTCGTATCTAACTCAACCATCCGATGTCGTAACGATGCAGGTGCGCTTCGCGAGTCTGCCGGACGGCACGCGCTATGCCTCGACCACAACGGTGAACGGACAGAGTAAGAATCTCACGATCGTCGATCGGAGCACGAACTTCACGGCGCGGCCGCGATAGCGGAAAGGAGGTAACCCTATGTCCGCCGCGCAGCCCAATGGTGAAGCGCTCGACGGTACCACGCTGCCCATTCCCGATCGATCAGCACTTCTTCGTGGCGAGTTTCCCTGGAAGAATGCTGATGACTCCGGACGAGGCCTCCCCCATGTGCACGTTTTCGAGGACGAATCCGATCCCGCGGATCGTCGCGCCGTACTTGGTCGAAAACGCGGTCGTGTAGCACTCTCCAAGGGCGTCCCAGAGGCTGCCTACATCGGACGCCCCCTGCGCCGTATACGACTTCCCGACTGCGAGCGACTTGCTCGACAGCCCGCCGGCAGCTGGGAGCTTCGCGCTGAAGATTACGCCATAGGTATTAAGCTTAAACTGTATATAGAAGATCGGGTTCACGGAGCCTGGTGGCGGAAACGCGCCGGGATTGTATGCCGTCGTGCTGCTGATCAATCCCATCGAGGAATGTGATGAGGTAGGACCGGGATAGTCCATCGTGCCGCCCCAACCTCCAAAGCTCGGAACGCAGAGAGTGCCGCCCTTGCTGGAAAGCGGCTTCGCCCCGATGCTCGCATATTGTTTAGTGTTTTTTTGCCCCTTGCAGGGCGGGATTGATGCTCTGTCGGGCGCAGCGAAATTGGCGACGCTCGTTCCGTTCAGAACTTGAGACCCGCCGCATGCCGCAAGTGACACGGCGATGACCGCAGCGGTAAGCTGGCGTAAATAAAGCATAGTGGCCCCTTACATTAGAAGGTCCGTGCTCCTTCCCGACATCGAAAACCGGCAGCAAAACGGCGCTCGCCCGGCAATAAATTGAATATCTCGGCCAGAAAATAAGACCACCCACACGCATTCTTTGAAGGAGGACTCGTGAGAAGATTCGGCAGGGCTCTCGGTTTCTGGACTCTCGGCGTGCTTCTCGCATCGTGCGGCGGCCCGCAATCGCCGATCGCAGGACCCGGAGGGGTAAGCGTAAACGCGCCGTCAGCCGGCGTCGGCGCCGCTCGAGCGGGTTCGTGGATGGATCCAGAAGCGAAGAGCAAGGCCCTGCTCTACGTCTCGTCCGTCTTAACCGGCGACGTTTACGTTTATTCCTACGCAACGCAGAAGCTGCTCGGGACGCTTACCGGATTCACGCAGCCCTATGGGCTATGCGTGGACGAATCCGCGAACGTCTGGGTCGTTAACGACGGAGCTTCGCAGATCGTCGAATACGGCCACGGCGGCACTACTCCGATCGCCACGCTCAGCGATACCGGCGAGTACCCGGAGGGCTGCTCCGTGGATCCCACAACCGGTAACCTCGCGGTCACGAATTTCTACAGCACGTCCGGAGCAGGCAGTGTCTCCGTTTATGCCGACGCTCGAGGTAACCCGCAAGTCTACTCGGACCCCGGCATGACGAACTATCGTTTCTGCGGTTACGACTCGAGCGGCAACCTTTTCGTCGACGGCGTCAACAACAGCTCGTCTTTTGTGCTCGCCGAGCTTCCCAAGGGGAGCGGCTCGTTTACGAACATCGACTTCACCCAGAAGATTGAATGGCCCGGCGGCGTGCAGTGGGATGGAAAATTCATCGCAGTTGGCGATACCGACACGGGGACGATCTATCGAACGAATGCTGCCGGAACGGTGAAGGGCTCGACGCAGCTGACCGGTTCAGACTACGTCAACCAGTTTTGGATCGTTGCATCGAGCGGAAGGAAGAAACACAAGGCTGCCGGCGTCGTCGCTCCGAGTCAGGACGGCGGCGTTCTCGGCATTTACAAATACCCTGCGGGCGGTTCGCCGACTAGGACGATCAGCGTTTCGGAACCCTTCGGCTCGACGGTCAGTAAATAGATTTGAAAAAGAACGTGCGCCCAAAGGGACGCACGTTCTTTTCAACGCGTAAGGCG
>DATMKR010000100.1:0-50737 GCA_035571115.1 Candidatus Acidiferrum sp.
AGCCGATCATTGCGAGGCTGCCGCCGGCTACCGTATCGAGAACTCGCGCGGCAATCGTCGTCGTTCCCGGAAGACCGCGCATGCTGAGCACGAGCACCACGAACGACGTGATCGCTACCGTAAAAAGCGCGTAGTTGGGGCTGAAGGTGAGATAAGCGGCTGCGGCCGCTAGCACAACTCCAGTCACTTGGAGAGCCTCGTGGCCTCGGACCAGCCTCAGCACCAACGTCGCGACGACCGCGCCGATCAAGGTTCCGGCGATGCGGCCGAAACCGCGCACGAACGTGGTTTGAAAATCCGGCCGCAGTACGATGGCTGCGGTCATCGGAATCCAATAGCCGCGGTCGGCCTCGAAATGCCGTCCGAGGAGCATCGCAACGCTCATCACCAGTGCCGAGCGCAAGGAGTCGGGGCTGCGCCATTCGATGTGATTTTCAACGTATGGTCCCGGGTTAGGCCTCGAGAGCAGATGCAGATTTGGAAGACGCCCGCTCGAGAGCATCGATGCCGCCAGCATGGCATCGCGCAGGTTAACCCCCAAGTCGCCGGAGACATCCGGCAGCTCGACCGACTCGGGCTTTAGCGTGCCGCGCAAGATGCGGGTGATCGCGTCGAGTACGTCGCCGACGCCCTTCGGAACCTCGCGCGTTGTTGCGAGCGCGCCCAGACGCTTGCGAATGATCTCCGAATCTTCGAGGAGACGATCGAGACGCGCGCGTTCTGCCGCGCGCGCAAATAACTGCGGATCGGCCAAAACTTGACGCGCGGTTGCAAACGGCGTGATCGGCGGCATCGCTGGCGAACCGACGGCGATGCCGCGCGCATACTCTGCGAGGTTTTGATAGACCTCCGCCAGTGCGCTGCGTTCGGCGGTCAGCCGTTCCGTCGGTGACGCGAGCAGAACGAGAACTGCTTGAATGAGACCGCCGCCCAGCACGAGCGCCGATTGGAGCAGCGCGGCCCCCGGCGCCAACGATTGGCTCGAGAAGAGCACGAAGGCGACCAATGAGTTGAGCGCGACCGTCGCCGCGGCCGGGCCGAGTTGACCGATCGTTCCGCATGCATAGCCGGCGACCGCCGTTGCCGCGATGAGTCCAATAGTGGAATGTGCCGCCAACGCGCCGATGAAGCTGGTCGCGGCCATGCCGAAGGCGGCGCTCAGGATCGCGAGCAGGCGCGTGCGATAGATTCCCTGCAGCGACGTGAATCCGGTGATGAAGGCGCCGATGGCCGCGGCCACGCCGAGCGAAGGCTTTCCGAGCATCGCCGCAATTACGAGTGGGATCGCGACGCCGATCGTGCAGCGGAGCGCGTAGCCCGGCTCGAGCGCCGAACGATCGAAGGTGCCGGCCGTCGCCGCGAGCTGGCGCAGCCAGGTCAGCACGGAGCTCTAGTATTGGATGTCGTTAGGGGGCGCGTAGGGATCGGGGTAGCAGTAGTTCGAGTTCTGACAGCGTTTGCCGTCGTACGCAGCCTTGACGTCGATTTGTGGGATATGCGTGCCGTACGCCTTGTTGATCGTGTCGATGAACTCGTAGGCGATCAGCGCGTAGCCGGTGTTCGACGGATGCAGCCCGTCGAAGCTCAGGATTCCATACAAGTATCCCAGCGTGCAGCACACGCCTGGGTTGATGGATGCCGCCAGCTTGAAATATGGATCCGACGGATTCCCGCTCGCGAGGCCATGGAAGATGGACTGAACGTCGACGAGCGGAACGTGCGAGGCGGTGGCGGCATCGTCGATTCCCTGATTGATCGCGTCGTTGAGCGCTTGAATCTTGCCTGCAAACTCCGGTGTAATGTAGTAGTTGCCCAAACCGCTTCCCGGCACGACTTTGCACTTCGGCGCGGGCACGGCGCAATCGAGGTTGGGGTAGCTACCCTGATTCGCTCCGGCGTACTGAACGATTTCGATGGCTCCTTGAAGGGTTAGATAACCGCAGGGCTTCGTCTCCGAAGCCGGCACACACCCGTTTGGGGTCGAGAGATGGTACTGATTTGCCACCGCCGTCACGTCCTGTTTCGTTGCGCCTATCCCGAGATTTATAAGACACCATGCATACGTCGCTAGGGGGCAATCTTTCTTAAAGCTCTTCGGATTGGTGACGCGCTGAAAATAGCCCACCTCGAGAATGTTGGGCAGATTTGCGACGACTATATGAGCTCCGGCATGTTCCAACGTGGAGATTGTCGCCCGCAGATCCTCCTCGGCTTGCGCCGCGTTGCGGTCGCCGCCGACAAAGCGGCCCCCGCTTCCCATGTACTTGAGCACGTCGTTTGCACCGAGCCAGACCGTGGCCAACGTCGGATGGCGCGATGCCGCGGCATTGACGTCCGTGAGATTCGGCCCTAGCTTCGTGAAGTTTCCGAGCACGGGCCAAAACGTGCCGCTCTCATCCGCGACGACCATGCTGAGAAGACCAGGTACGCCAGGGATGAATTTACAGGTGTCGGTCTGGGGCGCGTGGAGTACGTTGGCCTCGTGGAGCGTCAGGCCGGGGATGCCGACGTCGCGAATTTCTGTCGAGTCGGGGTCCATCCGTACCCGTGAGACGCCCTTTAAGTGGTAACCGGCTTCGTTAAAGCCATCATTGTCCGTGCAGATGTCGCCGGACTTCTGTTCCTGAATTGGGAACTCGGCGGTAGCCGGTATGATCTGATTGTTGAGTCCCGGTTTTGTGATCAAAGGCAACGGGCTGGTCGACGCATCGTACATTTTGGAAATCGCCGAATCGAGCGGCTCAGCCGAGGCCTGCTCGTAGAGGTCCGCCCACCAGCCGTTCTCCTGGCCCTGTGGGACGAAAAAGCCGCTCGGATTTCGAACGCCGGTCGCTCCGAGGAATCCATTGGACTGATAGCCGGCCGTCAAGCTATCGCCGACGCCGACGATGTTCGAGAGAATAGCGGCCTGCGGACTCACCCGCGACGCGTGCAGCGGCGGAACCTGGCCGGGGCTGCCGCTTCCTCCCCCGCAGGCCGTAAGCGCCGCGGTCACGAGCAACGCAATTAAGTGAGTGGATGAGTTTTTCATAGTGTAGCCTCTGGCACTCATAGTGGAAAGACGCTGGGCGAGCCGATTCCCAACTCCAGCTGCAGTTGCGTCGCTTTTAGACCGCCGATGGCCAACCCGCATGCGTTGTTGATCGCTTGCTGGGCCGTCAAACACTTGATTCCAACGATGCCGTCCGGTCCTAGATTCGTCACACCGCCGCTATTGAGCACGGCCTGAACGAAGGAGTACTTGGTCAACCGCTGCGATACGCCCAAGAAATACGCAAAGAGATGTTCGGGATACGGATCGGTCGGCAGATAGTCGCGCGCGCTCTGGGGCTCGAAGAAGAGCGTCGTCGTGCGCGTCGGCGTGTACTCGAAGTAGAGTACCTGTGGAAGCTGCATCGAGTTGCCGACGTTGGCTCCGGCGGTGTGAACGATCCACTGCGGCGCGACGGTGAAGGTGGCGAACATCTTCGGTGTCTTCAAAAACGGTAGGGTTACTGCGACGGCATAGTACTGCGCCGTACGCACCGGGATGTTCTCGACCGGGCCGTCCGGCAGATTATACGTGAAGGGAACGACGTCGTTGTGTCCCGGCGCAAATGCGATGATGCCGCCGCGAGCGACGTACGTTGGCGTAATGACGATCGGCAACGGGCCGGGCAGTTTGTCCGATTTGATCACGAAGAGCTTGTTGAGCATGAACACCCCGAACGTGTCCTTCGTGGCCACGTTGATATTGCGCCCCGTTCCGGGGCCGCATGCGGTCCCGTCGCTTAAGTCGGCGCAGCCGACCGGGTTGCGAAAGCCGGCAAGATAGACCGGCGCCAAACCACTGTTGAAGCCCTCCGGCCAGTGCTGCAGCTGGAACATGCTCACCATCAAACGCGTTGACCAGTTGAAGTGGTAAGCTGCGGTGAGATCGGTGCCGCCCATCAGCCAGCCCCTACCGTACGAACCGATGTTGCCGTATGGATTGGCCGCCGAAATCGCGGCCGTGTACGTGAACCTCTCGCCTGGCAACGCCATTACGGGGCCGGTCCGCTGTTGCGGTACCGGCGGCGCCTGCGCGACGCTGGGGCTCGTTGCCGATGCTTGACGCCTGGCCTTCTCGCGCGCTGCCTGTTGTTGATCGAGGAAGTTCTTGATCGCGGTATTCGCGCCGGGAAGAATTGATTGTTGATAAACGTTCTCGGTGCCGTCGGCTAACGCCGGTAATGCCGAAACAAAAATCGTCAATGCCGCTACAGCGGCGAGAACCGCGCCAAATGAACGTCCGAGCATGCAAGCAACTCCCTGAAATCGCCGGTGACGACAGTTATTAAATCGATCAGGCGTTTATCCAGAGGTTGGGCTTAACGATTGCAAATCCTTTTCTCGACGTTCGCCACTCGATTGACCATCGCGTCCCGCGGGTTTTCCACGCAGTTCGAGTGATTTAATGATGACGTAGAGCACCGGCGTGATAGCGAGATTCAGGAACGTCGAGACGAGCATGCCGCCGAAGACGACGGTGCCGAGCGAGTGACGCGCCGCGCTTCCGGCGCCGGTGGCAAAGACCAACGGAATCACCGCAATGATGAATGCAATAGACGTCATCAAAATCGGACGCAGACGAGTCTGAGCGGCACGCATTGCCGCCTGGACGACGCTCGCGCCTTCGCGCAGCTGCTGATTCGCGAACTCCACGATCAAAATCGCGCTCTTACTCGCGAGGCCGATCAGCATGACGTATCCGACCTGCGCGTACGCGTCCTGCGCGAGACTCGGATCGAACAATCCCGGGATGGGGATCAAATGGCGCAGGTTCATGAAACCGAGCGCCCCGAAGAGCGCCGCGGGCACCGCCAGCAAGACGATGAGGGGATCGATGAAACTTTCGTATTGGGCCGACAACACGAGGAAGACGAAGACGAGTCCGAGCGCAAAAATGATCGTGCTTAGGCTGCCGGCGGCGATCTCGTCGAGCTGGAGACCCGACCACTCGTAGCTCATGCCCGCCGGCATCACTTTTTGCGCGATCTGATCCATCGCGGTAATCGCCTCGCCCGAGCCATGCCCCGGTGCGTTGTTTCCGTTGAGCTCGACGTTGCGATAGAGGTTGTAATGCGTGATGATCGGCGCCGTGTCTACTTGCTGCATCTGCACGAGGGCGCTGATGGGCGTCATCACGGTGTTCGTCGCGTTCGTGCCGCCAGTGGGGCTAAACGGCGCCGGGGTCGCCAAGGGATTGATGGAGGCCGCGGTATTGTTCGCCGCGGAGCCGGAGCTTACGTAGAGGCCTTGCAGCGAGGAGACGCGGTTGCGGAAAGGTTCGTCAGCCTGTACGTCTACCTGCCACGAGCGATTGAGAAAGGTGAAGTTGTTGACGTAGAGCGAGGCGAGATCGACCTCGAGGGTGTCGAAGATGTCGTTCAACGAAATGCCCACGGCCTTAGCTTTGCTGCGATCGATGTTGAGCTGGACCTGCGGCGAATTCAGGCGAAACTGCGTGAAGACGTTCATCAGCCGCGGATCCTGCGCGGCGGCTCCCATGATGGCGTAGGCGGTCTTCGTCAAGACGGGGAGGCCCGCATTGCCGCGATCTTCGAGCTCGAACTGAAAGCCCCCAAAGCTTCCCACGCCATTGATGGCTGGCGGGTTGAGCGCGAAGATCTGAGCCTGCGGAATACTCTTGAAGAACCCGTAGTTGACGCGATTAATGACTGCATCGATGCCGTCATCGGGACCCTTGCGCTGGCCCCAAGGCTTGAGCAAGCAGAACATCAGCCCGCGGTTTGGCGCCGCTCCCGTGAAACTGAATCCGCCGACGTCGAACAGGTAGCGGACTTGCGGCTGGCTTCGAATGATGGCCTCGGCCTTCTCCGCGATCGCCGTCTCGGCGGAGAGCGAGGTCCCTTCGGGCGCCTGGACCAAGACGATGAAATACCCCTGATCTTCGCTCGGAATGAACGACGTCGGAGTTTTCACGAACATGAACAGCGTCGCCAGCAGCGCGAGGCCGAAGATGCCCACCGCGATCCAGCGAAACCGGAAGAGCCGCGGCAACTCCGACGCATACCAATGGCGGAAACGCGCGAGGCCCGCGTTGAACCACTTGAAGAAGAAGAACTGGGACTCGACATCGCCGGTGAGCAGCCGCGCCGACATGACGGGCGCGAGCGTCAACGCTTGGAAGAGCGAGATCGTGATCGCGGCGGCGATCGTTAGGGCAAACTGCTTGTAAAGCTGCCCGGTCGTGCCCGGGAAGAAACCGACGGGAATAAAGACGGCCAGCAACACGAGCGACGAAGCCACGACCGCGCTCTGGATCTCGCGCATGGCCTCCGCCGCGCTCGCGATGCCGCTCTGTCGCCCCTTGTTCATCTCGATGTGCCGGGCGATGTTTTCGATGACGACGATCGCGTCGTCGACGACGAGACCGGTGGCCAGCGTCAGGCCGAAGAGGGTGATTGTGTTGATCGTAAAGCCGAAGATCTTCATGACGAAAAACGTTCCGATAAGCGAAACGGGAATCGTCACCGCCGGAATCAACGTCGAGCGGGGATTCTGCAGGAAGACGTAGATCACGAGCACGACCAGCACGATCGATAGCAGCAGCGTGATGATGACTTCTTTAACGGACTCCGCAACAAAATCTGTCGTGTTGAAGGCGACGGTGTAATGAAGGCCCTTCGGGAAGTTCTTGGAGAGCGTATCCATCTCACTGAGCACGCCCTGGGAGACCTGCAGCGCGTTAGCCGTCGGATACTGCAAGATGCCTAGACCGACGGTTTCGGGATTGCCGTTGAAACGCAGAGCCGTGCTGTAGTCTTCGGCGCCGAGTTCGATGCGCGCGACGTCGGCCAAACGCGTGAACCCGCCGTTGGGGTTGGCGCGGAGAATGATATTGCCGAACTCCTGGGGGCTCGAAAGCTGCGTCAGCGCATTGACGGTGTAGGTGTACGGTTGTTTTTCCGACTCGGGGGCCGCGCCGATGCTTCCGCTGGCGATCTCGGCGTTCTGTTCTTGCAAGGCCGTGACCACGTCGCCGGCATCGAGTCCCTGTTGCGCCAGCTTGTTGGGATTGATCCAGATCCGCATCGCGTATTGGCGTTGGCCGAAGACGCGAACGAGCGAGACGCCGGGGACGCGCGAAAGATCGTTGACGATATTGAGCTGTGCGTAGTTGCTCAGAAAGAGCGTGTTATATTTGCTCGTATCCGACGTAAGCGCGACGCCCATCACGAAGGATCCCGAGTTTTTGCTCACCTGCACGCCGACTTGCTGCACCGTCGCCGGTAGCTGGCCAATCGCCGACTGCACGGAGTTCTGCACGTCGGCAGCGGCAATGTCGAGATTCGTTTCCAGCGTGAACGTGCAGGTGATCGTCGACGTGCCCTGCGAGCTGGTCGAGCTGATGTAGCGCAGGCCTTGAACCGTGTTGACCGCCTCTTCGAGCGGCGTCGTAACTTGCGCCTCGACGGCCTGGGGAGCCGCTCCGACGTACGAAGCGGTGATGGTGACAACTGGCGGAGATATTTGGGGATACTGAGCCAGCGGCAATGTCGGCATAACGACCAGGCCGCCGATCAGGATGATTAAGGAACAAACCGTTGCCAGGACCGGCCTGGTGAGAAAGACCTTCGTCACGCTAGCCGTTCCAACCGAACGAGGTTACCCGCGGTTGCGCCTCCCGATGCCATCCTGAGCTAAGCCTGCCCCGAGCTTCGCGAAGGCTCGAAGGACATGTCGTCCTGAGTTTAGCCTGCCCTGAGCTTGTCGAAGGGTCGAAGGACATGTCATCCCGAGTTTAGCCTGCCCTGAGCTTGTCGAAGGGTCGAAGGAAATGTCATCCTGAGCCTGTCGAAGGATGCGCGGGAGGTCTGCGTTGCTAGAACGCTTGTTCGGCGTGATAGGAGCTGCGGGAGAGCGGACTGGAGACCACCTGATGAAAGCCCTTGCGTGCGGCTACGTCGCCGAGGTTCTTGAAGGTTTCGGGCGTGATGAACTCGACGACCGGCAGGTGCTTCTTGGAGGGCTGCAAGTATTGGCCCATCGTGAAGATGTCGACGCCGGCGCAGCGCGCGTCGTCCATTGCCATCTCGATCTCGGCTGCGGTCTCGCCCAATCCGAGCATCAGCGACGTCTTGGTGTAGCGATTCGGAGCGCGACTTTTGGCGTGCGCTAAGACCTTGAGCGACTGGTCGTAGCCTGCCCGCTTGTCGCGCACGTGCGGCGTCAAGCGCCGTACCGTCTCTAGATTGTGCGCGAAGACATCGGGCCGTGCGTCTACGACGATGTCGACTGCGGTGAGATCGCCGCGGTAATCGCCACTGAGAATCTCGACTCGTGCCCCGGGCACGCGCTCGTGAATCGCTCGCACGGTATTGGCGAAGATCAATGCGCCGCCGTCGGGGAGGTCGTCGCGGTCGACGGCCGTCACGACGAGATATTTCCAGCCCAAGTCGCGCACGGCTTCGGCAACGCGCAGCGGTTCGAGCCAGTCGACGGCTCCGCGCGGATTACCGGTCTTGACGTTACAAAATCGGCAGCCGCGCGTGCAGAGACCGCCCAAGATCATGATCGTCGCCGTTCCCGCGCCCCAGCATTCCGCCATATTCGGACAGGCCGCCTCTTTGCATACCGTATGCAGGGAGAGCGCATTGACGCGCGCCTTAACGCGCTCGTACTCCGGCCCGCTCGGCAACGAAACCCGCAACCACGGCGGCTTCCTAGCCGTGTCACCCTGAGCAGCGCGCGAAGCGCGCGTGTCGAAGGGCTGAGTTATGTCATCCTGAGCTATGTCATCCTGAGTTATGTCATCCTGAGCCTGTCGAAGGACGAAGGACGACAAGAGATCAACCTCTATCACGCGACCTGCTGCTCCGTTACAAACGTGACGTCAAACGTGCGCGACAGTTCGTCCAGAAGCACGCTTTTCGCCTCCGAAACCGCAACGCGCCGCCCGATCTCCGCCGAAAGTGACGTTATCCCGCGATCGCGCAGTCCGCACGGATTGATGAGGCGATCGTAGTCGAGGCTGGTAGAAACGTTGAGGGCGATGCCGTGCATCGAAACCATGCGCTGTACCGCGAGTCCGATGGCGCAGATTTGATTGCGGCCAACCCAGACTCCGGCGTGATCGCTCCAGCGCTCGCCGGCGACGCCGAAGCCCGCGCAGCAGTCGATGACCGCGCCTTCCAGAGATCTCACGAGCGGCACTACCTCTCGGAACCGCTCGAGCCTTCGAATTGGATACACGACGAGCTGCCCGGGCCCGTGATAGGTGACGTCTCCGCCGCGCTCGATCTCGACGACGTCGACGCCGCGCCCCGCGAGCTCTTCGGTCGAAAGCAATAGGTTTTCGCGCTTGGCCTGCCGGCCGAGGGTGATCACCGGTTCGTGCTCGACGACGATCCACGTATCGGCCTCGCGCCCTTCGCGCACGGCAGCATGGAGCCGTCGCTGGAGTTCCCACACTTCGCGATACGGCCTCACGCCCAGATCTAAAATCCGCGCGCTAGCGGTCAAGCACGCACCGGAGCCTTTGGCTTTGGATTGATTATGTGGATCGCCTTACCGTGCGAGGCTTCCGCAGCATCCATGATTCCTTCGGTTAGCGTGGGATGGGGATGGACGGAGAGGCCGATATCCTCGAGCGTTGCGCCCATCTCGAGCGCGATCACGCCTTCGCCGATCATCGATTCGGCTTGCGGTGCGACGATGTGCATTCCCAGCAGCAAGTCGCTCTTTGCGTCGCCGACGAGCTTGATCAAGCCTTCGGACTCGTTCATCGTTCTAGCGCGGCCGCTTGCGCCCAGCGGAAACTTGCCGATGCGAACCTCGTGACCGGCTGCCTTTGCCTCCTCTTCGGATAGGCCGACGGTAGCCACCTCGGGATCCGTGTAGACGCAGTTCGGCACGGCAACCGGATCGAAGGCTGCCGACTTGTCGCCCGAGATCACTTCCGCGGCGATGACGCCCTGCTTCATCGCGCGATGCGCGAGCAGCGGCGCGCCGGTAACGTCGCCGATCGCGAAAATGTTCGGGACCTTGGTGCGTTGCTGAAGATCGGTCGGAATAAAGCCGCGCTCGTCGACCTGCAGTCCCGCTGCCTTTAGATTGAGAGTGTCGGTGACCGGCCGGCGACCGACGGCCACGAGCGCCATATCGAACTCGCGAACCTCGTCTTTGCCGCCCGTTCCCTCGCCGTTGAGCGTTGCCCGGACGGTATCGCCCTTCTTCTCGAGGGCGCCGACTTTCGTGTTGAGCATGAACTCGACGCCTTGCTTTTTTAGAATTCGTCCGAGCGTCTTGCCGATCTCGAGATCGGTGCCCGTGAGAATCTGCGGCATCATCTCGACGACCAAGACCTCCGCGCCCAGCCGCCCGTAGACGGTCGCGAACTCCAAGCCGATCACGCCGCCGCCGATGACCAAGAGCTTCTTCGGAATCCGTTCCAGTTTGACGGCGTCATCGGAGTTAATAATGACTTTCCCGTCGCGCGGCCACGCCTTGACGTCCACGGGAGCCGAGCCGGTTGCAATCACGACGTTTTGCGCCTTGATCGTACTTTCGCTGCCGTCGCTTTTGGCAACGATCTCCGTCGGCGATTTAAACGAGGCCTCCGCGCGCACGAACTCCACGCCGTTGGCTTTGAAGAGGGTCTTCACGCCGTTGACGTTGGCGCTCACGACCTCATTCTTGAACTTCGCCACGCTCTCGCGCTGGACTTCGGCTTTGGGAACCTTCAGTCCGATCGCGTCCGCGCGCTCGATGTGACGGACGACCTCGCCGACGTGCAGCAATGCCTTCGTCGGAATGCATCCCCAGTTCAAGCAGACGCCGCCGACCTCGTCCCGATCGATGCAGAGAACCTTCTTGCCCAACTGACCAAGCCGGATCGCGACGTGATAGCCGCCTGGTCCCGCGCCAATAACGACGACGTCAAACTGCTGCTCATTGCTCATACCTGTGGCTTCGCCTAATCGGGAGCGTTCCCCACGAAAAGGGCGAAGCGACTCGCTCTATGGTCAGAACGGGGCGGGGAGGCTCGGCTGGTTTCGCGGGCATGCAGCGCAGCCTTCTGCGCTGGTATCGGAGTCACGGCCGCGCCGCGCTGCCGTGGCGGACGGAGCGCAGCCCCTACCGGACCGTGGTGAGCGAGTTCATGCTGGCCCAAACGCAAGTCGACCGCGTCGTGCCGAAGTTCGAAGCATTCGTTGAACGCTTTCCGGATTTCGCGGCGCTCTCGCGGACTTCGCTGGCGGGGGTGCTGCGAGAATGGAAGGGATTGGGGTATAACTCACGCGCCCTGCGTCTACACGCGATGGCTCGCGTGGTCGTGGCGAGCCATCGCGGGACGTTGCCCTCGGAGCCGCGTTCCTTGCGATCCTTGCCGGGCATCGGCCCGTACACCGTGGCGGCGATTCGGGCTTTTGCATTTAACGAAGACGAGGCGCCGGTCGATACCAACGTCCGGCGAATCGTGCACCGCCTGTTTTTCGGCATCGAGCACCCAAAGGCAGTCAGCGCGCGGACGTTGGACGATAGCGCTCGAGCACTTGTGCCGCCGGGGCGCGCGCACGACTGGAGCTCGGCGATGATGGATCTGGGGGCCGCCGTCTGTACCGCGCGCGCCCCAAAGTGTCTGCTCTGTCCGCTGCGAGCCGATTGTGCGGCCGCGCCCGTCGACGCCGCGCGTCTCCAATCCGCCCGGATCGCCGGTGCGAAACGCGCTTCGCCGCAGAACGCGATTCCGTTCGAGCAGAGCCGGCGCTACGCGCGCGGGCGAATCATCGACCGTCTGCGCGAGCTGCCTCCCGGCGAGCGCATTTCACTGCTCGATCTGCATTCCGCCGTCCCGGCCTTCTCCGCCCGGACGGTTGAGGATCTTCGAGAGCTCGTTGCGGCGCTCGAAAAAGACGGCCTGATCACGCACGACGGAGAGTGCGTCGCCCTAAGAGAATGATGCGGCGTGCCGCGCATTCCGTTTCCGGCAAAGAAGGTTACGCGTAAGGTCGCGCTCGAGGAGCTGGCGATTCTGGAGCAGACATACCCGCATGCCGTGACGGCGCTCGAATACCACGACGAGTTCCAGCTGCTCGTCGCGGTCATATTATCCGCTCAAACCACCGATGCGCGCGTCAACATGACGACACCCTTACTCTTCACGAAGTATCCGACTCCGCAGAAGCTTGCCGCATCCAAGCCTGCCGACGTCGAGAAGATTATTAGGTCGACCGGATTCTTTCGCATGAAAGCCAAGAACATCATCGCCTGCGCCCGCGACCTGGTCGAGCGATTCGGGGGCCGCGTGCCGCACGAGCGCGACGAGCTCGAATCGCTGGCAGGCGTCGGCCGAAAGACCGCGAGCGTCGTGATGGCGGCTGCCTTCAACGAGGCCGCGCTGGCGGTCGACACGCACGTCTTCCGCGTCTCGCATCGCTTAGGGCTCACGACCGGCACGACGCCGCGACAAGTGGAAGAAGACGTGACGAAACTCGTGCCGCAGAATAAGTGGGGCGATGCGTCACATTGGCTGATTCTCCACGGCCGCCAAATTTGCAAAGCACCAACACCGCTCTGCGACCGCTGCCCCGTCAACCACCTCTGCCCGACTCCCCGCATCATCAGGCGCCTCAAAACAGAGGTTCGCTAGTTGTCGTCGTCCGGACTCTCGGTGCCGGCCCCCTCCTTCAAAAAGTACTGGCGGCCGAGCGGAGACGCGATCGGCGTGAACGTACGCGGGCTGCGTTTAAAGTTGAAGCAGTCGGCGAAGTCGTCGGAGCGAACGTCGGTCGTGCCGAGCGATCCCAAATCGAAGGCCTTTTCGGCGAACTTCAAGATGCTGCCGAACTCGTGCTGGCGATGCGAAATGTAGCCGCGCGGCGTGTAGGCGGAGATCACGACCGCGGGAACGCGGAAGCCGAGTTCGTACGAGTTATAGACCGCCGGCGCGACGTGATCGTACCAGCCGCCCCAATCGTCCCACGTCAGAAAGACCGCGGTGTTGTTCCAATAAGAGCTCTGGCCGATACCGTTAACGACCGAGGCGACCCAGGAGGGCCCCGAGCCGTTCGTAATATTCGCGTGATCGGAGGCCTTTGCCGTCGGCGTAACCCACACAACGCTGGCCAAACTTCCGCTTGAGATATCGGCGAGCACCTTCGACGGCGGCGCCACGACTTCGGTAGAGAACTGAGAACCTTCCTCGAGATGGAGGATTGCGTCGGGCGCGTTCCACAAGCCGGGGCCAGTCTTCCACTCGTAGTAGCGCCACGTGAGCCCTTTCGCCGTTAACAAATCCATCAGCGTCGGGCGGTCGTAGCACGGATAGGTTTCCTGGAGCTCTTGGCCATTCTGATCGATGAGCAGCGCCAACGATCCCTTCGGCGAGTCGCAGCCGCCGGTGTAGTTTTGGGTAGCCGTGAACGGGTTCTCGGCAGCGCGCAGCATAGAGCCTTGGCTGATCGTGGACGTGCCGCTGATCAGGTACTGGTGTGCGGGGAAGCTCGGTCCTTCATTGGTCTCGAACATGCGATCTGCAAACGCATATTGCTGGGCCATATCGAAGTAGGGCTGTACTTCCTTGCGTGGGACGTAACCGTAGGCGGCGAGATCCGCCGCAGGACAGCGCGGCTTGCCTTTGCAATCCGAATCGCGCTCCTGACCGAAGCCGTCCATCTTGCCGCTGTCGCTTTCGGTTGCGTATCCGTTATGCGTGTGCGAGAGATCGTACGGTGCGGTCAAGGGTTCGGGGGTTAAGTTGATGCGCGTCCCAGCCGAGTTGGTGCCGTACGACTGCGTATCGGCGCCTTTCAACCCCTGGAAAAGGTCGTCGGGCGTACGATTCTCCTGGATAATAATTACGATGTGACTGATCTTGCCGTCCGTAAAGGTGCCCGGGCTCACCATCGCGTGAAGCGCCGGCGCCGCGGCGTCAAAGGCTCGCGAGGTTGGCGAAGGGGGCGACGCGACGTTGCATCCCGCCGCTGCGACGAGAAGCAGGGCAAGCAAGAACCGCACGATTATCCTCTTCCTACGAGTCCACGTGAAATCACCAGCCGCTGTATCTGCTGAGTACCTTCGTAGATCTGCGTTATTTTAGCGTCGCGCATCATGCGTTCGACCGGATAATCGGAGGAGTACCCGAAGCCACCGAGCACCTGAACCGCGTCGGTCGTCACCGACATCGCGACGTCGCCGCATTTGAGTTTCGCCATCGCTGCCCAGAGCGTGACGTCGGGACCCCCGGCGTCGCAACGGCGCGCGGCCTCGTAGAGCATCAGGCGCGCCGACTCCACTTCGGTCTTCATATCGGCGAGCATGAAGCCGACGCCCTGATGCTGGCCGATCGGCTTTCCGAACGCGATCCGCTCCTTAGCATAGCCGGTCGCGTACTCGAGCGCGCCGGCGGCGATTCCCAGCGCTTGCGCCGCGATGCCGGGGCGCGACTTGTCGAGCACCCTCATCGCGATCTTGAAGCCCTCACCCTCTTCGCCCAGACGATTCGTCGCCGGCACTTCGCAATCGGAAAAGATGAGCTCGACGGTCGGGGATCCGCGAATTCCCATCTTTTTTTCGAGCTTCCCGACGGAGAAGCCCGGCGTTCCCTTCTCGACGACGAAGGCGGAGACACCGCGCGACCCCGCGTCGGGATTGGTAACGGCGAAAACGCAGACGATGTCGGCAACGCTGCCGTTGGTGATCCAAATCTTTTGACCGTCGAGCACGTAGTTATCGCCGCGTCGAACGGCTCGCGTTTTCATCGAGCCGAGCGCGTCTGAGCCGCTGGAGACCTCGGTTAGCGCATACGCGACGATATGTTCGCCCGAAGCGATCTTCGGAAGAAAGCGCCGCCGCTGTTCTTCGTTGCCGCCGATCATGATCGGGAGCATGCCCAGCTCTTGCACCGCGACGATAAGCGCGCTCGAGGCGCAGGCCTTTGCGATCTCTTCGACCACCTTCACGTACGTCGCAAAGGTGCCTCCGAGGCCGCCATACTCCGACGGAATGGGAATGCCAAGCAGGTCGTTCTGCGCGAAGAGCTCTTTGACGTCCCAAGGGAACTCGCCGGTGGCATCGATCTCGGCAGCGCGCGGAGCGATCTTTTCAGCGACCAGCTCGCGCACCATCTCCAGAATCATCGCCTCTTCGTCGTTGCTTGCAATTTGGGTTGGTGCCGTTGTCATAGTCGTGCTATCTTCCACGAAGGCAGGGCCCGTTCCGTCGGCGCATTAGGCGGCATGGAGAAGGTCTACGCGTCCTGCCCCGAGGCGGTGGCCGACATTCCCAGCGGCAGCTCCATCGCGGTGGGCGGATTTGGGCTCAACGGGATTCCGCATAATCTCATCGAGGCATTGCTCGAACAGGGAGCATCCGCTCTCGTGACCGTTTCAAACAACTGCGGCGTGGACGGCTGGGGGCTGGGGGTCCTGCTGGACAACCGCCGGATTGCGCGCACGACCGGATCGTACGTTGGTGAGAATCGCGAGTTCGAACGCCAATACCTCAGCGGCGAACTCGAAGTCGAACTCGTTCCTCAGGGGACCTTGGCCGAACGTCTGCGTGCCGGCGGCTGCGGTATTCCGGCCTTTTTCACGCCGGCCGGGGACGGCACGCTCATTGCCGACGGTGGCTTGCCTTGGCGCTATCGCGCCGACGGCGGCGTAGCGGTCGCTTCGCCGAAGAAAGAGACGCGCGTCTTTAACGGACGCGAGTACGTGATGGAAACCGGAATCGTCTGCGATTACGCACTGGTTCGCGCGTCGGTGGGCGATCGTTCGGGTAATCTCGTCTTTCGCAAGGCGACGCGCAACTTCAACCCGCTGTGCGCGATGGCGGGGAAGATCACGATCGCGGAAGTAGAGGAGCTCGTCGAGCCCGGGGCGATCGATCCGGAGAACGTGCATCTTCCCGGCGTGTTCGTGCAGCGCATCGTCCACGTCGGGCCGCAAGGCAAGCGGATCGAACGCGTCACCCTTCGACCCCGCTCAGGGCAGGCTCAGGATTAATTATGGCATTAACGCGAGCACAACTCGCCGCCCGCGTCGCGCAGGAGCTGCGCGACGGACAGTACGTCAACCTCGGCATCGGCCTACCGACGCTGGTGCCAAACTACGTGCCGCCGGACGTCACCGTGACGTTGCAGAGCGAGAACGGCATACTGGGAATGGGCCCCTATCCGTTTGAAGGCGAAGAAGATGCCGATTTGATCAATGCCGGCAAAGAGACGGTGACGGTGCTTGCGGGCGCGTCGTTCTTCGACTCGGCGCTTTCGTTCGGCATGATTCGAGGCGGACACATCGATCTGGCGGTCCTCGGCGCGATGCAAGTCTCAGAGCGCGGCGATCTCGCAAACTGGATGATTCCCGGCAAGATGGTCAAAGGCATGGGCGGCGCGATGGATCTCGTTCACGGTGCAAAGCGCGTAATCGTGATGATGGAACACGTTGCCAAAGGCGACGTTCACAAGATCGTTCGGAGCTGTTCGCTGCCGCTTACCGGCAGACGCGTCGTCAACCGGATCATTACCGATCTCGGAATGATGGATGTCGGCGCTAACGGACTTATTCTGCGCGAACTGGCTCCGGGCGTCAGCCTCGACGAGATTCAAGCAGCGACGGAACCACCATTGGAAGTTCCCGTGCAGCCGATGATCATGGAGATCCCGCCGGTCTAAGTTAAACTACGCCGATAATCCGGCGAACTGGGTGCGATAGAGTCGAGAATAGAGGCCGCCGCGCGCAAGCAACGTTTCGTGGCGCCCGGACTCTACGATTCGGCCACGGTCGACCACGAAGATGACGTCGGCGGTCAAGACCGTGGAGAGCCGGTGTGCGATAACGAGGCTGGTGCGGCCTCGCATGACGACATCGAGCGCCTTTTGAATCGCCGCTTCGTTCTCGTAGTCCAGCGAGCTGGTGGCCTCGTCGAGGATCAGAATCCGCGGATCCTTGAGCAGGACGCGCGCGATTGCCAAGCGCTGGCGCTCCCCGCCGGATAGCTTGTGACCGCGCTCGCCGACGACCGTCTGGTAGCCATCCGGCAGTGCCGCGATGAAGTCGGCGATGTTCGCGGCACGCACGGAAGCGTCGAGCTCGGCATCGGTAGCATCGGGCTTGCCGTAGCGAAGATTGTTTGCGATCGTGTCGTGGAAGAGGTACGTCTCCTGCGTAACGATTCCGATGTCGCGCCGCAGCGAGTCGAGCGTCACGCCGCGAAGATCGTGGCCGTCGATCAGCACGCGGCCGCTCTGCGGATCGTAGAAGCGCGGCACGAGCTGGGTGATCGTCGTCTTACCGGCGCCGGACGGCCCAACGAACGCCGCGACTTCGCCCGGCCGCACGTGGAAGGAGATGTCGTCGAGCACCTCGCGCGTCCCGTCGTAGGAGAACACGACGTTCTCGAACGCGATCTCGCCCGTAACCTCGGGCAGCGCGATCGCTCCTGGGGGATCGTACTCCTCCGTCGTCATGTCCAGATACTCGAAGATGCGCTCGAAGACCGCAAGCGCGCTGACGATTTGTATTTGAATCCCCGCGAGCGCGGCGGCGGGACCGTAAAGCCGGCCTTGAATAAACGAGACGAACGCCACGATCACGCCGACTTGCAGTCCCGTCGCGATCGCGAGCCAGCCCCCACCGAACCAGACCAGCGCAGGCCCGACCACGACCATAGCCGTGACGGACGCTATGAACCAGCGGCCGACCATCGCAAGATCGACCTCGAGCTGCATCAGCCGCGTCCCGACGGTATAGAAGCGAGCGCGTTCGAACGCTTCGCGCGCGAACGATTTGATCAGCGTGATGCCCGAGATCGAAAGCGTCTCTTGAGTGATGGATTCGATCTCGTCGCGCTTCTCGCGCGTTTTCTTGCGGATCGCATACATCCGCCGTCCAACCGGCCCGAGCGGAAGGATCATCAGCGGAACGATGATGACCGAGATGAGGGCCAGTCGCCAGTTCCAAACGAACATTGCGACGAGCGTCGTTGCGATCGTCACGACGTTCGTCACGATCGTGGTCAACGTTCCAGTCACGACGTTGTCGACGTTGTCGACGTCGTTGCTGACGCGGTTCATGATTTCGCCGGTCTTCGTTCCGGTGAAGAAGTGGAGGGGCATGCGGTGGAGATGCCCGACGAGGCTCGTGCGTATGTCGCGCATGATGCCTTCGCCGACCACCGAGTTTAGATAGCCCTGCAAGACACCGATTCCGGCCGCGATCAGCGCGGAAGCGAGGATGATCCCGACATCGATCGCCAGCTCGGCGACGTTGTGGTGCGGAATCGCCGCATCGATGATGTGTGCGATGACGAACCCGGGTACCAAGCCAATCGCCGAAACCGCGACGATGCAGGCGAGTACCGTGGCTTGCTGACGCCAATAGGGAGCGAAGAGCGCGCCCATTCGCTTCCAATTGACGCGTCGCTTCACTCTGGGCGTCTCGGGCTGATAAATGTTCGACCACATCAGCCCGTGGCCGGCCATCATCCTTCGACAGGCTCAGGATGACAAAGGTTAATCAGACCGTGACCTGGTGGAGGGAGACTTTGTTGCCCTCAGGATCGTCGAACGACGCAATCTTGCAAACCGGCGTCGCGTACGGGTCGTCGATTTCCACGCCTTTGCCGCGCAGATCCGCGACCGTCTTGTCGATATCGTCCACTTCGAAAACGACGCCCGATGCGCTTCCGGGATCGCGCTCGATCCACTCGTGCGTCATGAGGCTGAAATAGCCGCCGCCGATGTTGGCTTCGTTATACTTTTCGACGCCTTCCTCGACGTAGGGCCCGCTGAACTTGAGTCCGAGCGTATCCTCGTACCATTTGCGCAGTTTGCCGACGTCGGCCGCCGGATACGCCGTAAATGCAATCTCTTTAATCATGTGCCCCTCAGTGCGTTTGGTAAGTGATGGTGCTCCGGTAAACCGTCCGCCGTCGGCCCGGGTTGCCGCCGTCCCAGCCTCGAACGATTCCGCATGCGGAACGCCCTTGCCGTTTTCGTAGCCGTCGCCGCGCTGGGCGGTTGCCATAAGAGCCCACCATACAACGCCGCCGACGTGCGCCGGCTCACGATGCCTAGCCCGCTCTTCACAACGCCCGGCATCACTTCGTGGCCCACGTACGCGGCAATGGATCGCGACAGGCCCGGGCATCCGAAACTAACCCCCCTTGAAATCTCCCAGCTGCGTGAATACTTACGGGAGGTCAAGCCGTGCCAACGGCAAGGGCTGCGGTACGGCTTTCCCAACAATGGGCAGCCGGACGATCGAATGGTCGTGTTTTTCGCGGTCCAAAACGAAGGACGCGGCTACCGACCCGGGCACGTCTTCGACGAGCCCAATCTGCTTTATATGAAAGATGGCGAGCTAATCGCGAGGGCGGGTGAGACCAGCGATCGGTCGGCGATCGAAAGCGAGCCGTGCTTTAAATGAGGTTCGCCGATGGTTGCCTTTAAGAAGAGCTGTTGCCGTTCCTTAGCGCCGCGAGCTCTTTAAAGAGTTTTTTCTCTTTATCGCTCAAATTCTGCGGGAGCTGGCCGATTAACCGCACGTATTGGTCGCCGCTGCCTTTGGCTTTTACTCTTGGGATTCCACGTCCGGCAAGGCGCAGCAGCCGATTGTTTTGCGTGCCGGCGGGAATCGTCATCGCGACCTGACCGCTGAGCGTAGGAACGTTGACGTCGCCGCCGAGCAGCAGATCGTAGATGCTCACAGGAAGATCGACGTAAAGATCGTCGCCTTTGCGTTTGTAGGTTGGATCGTCTTGAAGCTGCACGATGAGGTACAGGTCGCCGTTTGGTCCGCCGTTGATGCCGGCGCCGCCTTGTCCGGCCAAACGAATGCGCTGTTTATCGCCGATGCCGCGCGGAATCGAAACGTCGAACCGCTTGTTGAGAAGAACGCGCCCGGTGCCATGACACTGAGGACAAAGGTGTCCGTTCTCGGTACCGGTGCCCTGACAACGCGGGCAGAGGTCCTCGATTTGCAGCGAAACCGCCTTCGTTCCACCTTCGTAGATGTCGCGAAGAGTCAGCTCGATGGTGGTCTCCAAGTCTTGACCGCGTCGCGCCCGGCCGGGCCCGCGGGGGGCCTGCGCGGCTTGGCGGCGCCCGATTCCCGAAAAGAACGTTTCGAAGAAGTCGGAGAATCCGCTCGGGGCGCCCTCGCCGCCTAGATCGAACTCGTACTCTTCACCGTTGATGTTGGTGCGATAGCGGCGTTGCTGCTCCGCCTGTTGTGCGGCTTGCTGCCAGTTCGGCCCGAGAACGTCGTATTTCTTGCGCTTCTCGGGGTCGCCCAAGACTTCGTACGCCTCGGAGATCTCCTTGAACTTCTCCTCGGCCTCCTTAGGATTCTTGAGATTTGCGTCGGGGTGCCATTTTCGCGCGAGCTTCCGATAGGCGGACTTGATATCTTTCTCGGCCGCATTCTTGGGCACGCCCAAGACCGAGTAGTAGTCCTTAAAGTTCATTCGTCGGAGGTTTTGGCGACGATCACCTTCGCGGGCCGAAGCAACTCGTCGCCCAGGGTGTAGCCCTTCTCGGCGACGGCGACGACGGTATCGTCGGCCTCGTCGCTCGAGGTCGAGGTGCCGATGGCCTCAGCGACGCGCGGGTCGAACGGCTTCCCCTTGACGTCGACGGCTTTTACGCCTTCGCCCGCGAGCAGCGCCTCGAAGCCGCGCAGCGTCTGTTCGATTCCGCCGCGCAAGGTTTCGCCATCGGCATTCGATTGCAGCGCGCGCTCGAGGTTATCGAGCACAGGAAGAAAGCGTTCGAGCAGCATTCGCCGGCGCGAGGAGACGAGCGAATCGAAGTCGCGCTGCATGCGTTTCTTGTAGTTGTCGAAGTCGGCCACGGCCAACAAGAACTTGGAATAGTTCTCGTCGGCGCGCGCGTTGGCCGCAGCAACCTCTCCTTCGAGAGACTGCTGCGGCGCTTGCTCGTCGATCGTGGCCTCTCCGGCCTCGGTTCTTAGGACTGAGGGATCGTCAAACATGGGTTCATTCAACGATTGACGCCTACTGCGCTTCCTTGAACTCGGCGTCGATGACGTCGTCGCCGGCCGCCCCGGCTGCGGCGCCGTTGGAAGTCGTTGCGCCGTCGCCCGCACCGGGCTGCTCGCCTTGCGGCGCCGCGGCCTTGTAGAGCACTTCGGCCATCTTGTAGCTGGCCTGCTGCAACGCCTCGATTGCCGGCTTGATCTGTTCGACCGTACCGTTTTCGCTGACGCGCTTAAGCTCTTCGAGCGCTTGCTCGACGTCGCCGCGCGGGCCCGCTTCGAGCTTGTCGCCGACTTCTTTGAGCGATTTCTCGGTGGAATAGATCAGGCTCGACGCGTTGTTGCGCACTTCGGCCTCTTCGCGCTTGGCTTTGTCGGCGGCCGACTGCAGTTCGGCGTCACGGACCATGCGCTCGACCTCGTCCTTGTTGAGGTTGGTCGAAGCGGTGATCGTGATCGCTTGCTCCTTGCCTGTCCCGAGATCTTTCGCACTGACGTTCACGATGCCGTTGGCATCGATGTTAAACGCCACCTCGATCTGCGGCACGCCGCGCGGTGCCGGCGGAATGCCTTCCAGCCGGAAACGCCCGAGTGTCTTATTATCCTGCGCCATAGGGCGTTCGCCTTGCAGCACGTGGATGTCGACCGAGGTCTGGCCGTCTTCTGCCGTCGTGAAGATTTGCGATTTCTTCGTCGGAATCGTCGTATTCCGGTCGATCAGCTTGGTCATCACGCCGCCGAGCGTTTCGAGTCCCAGCGAGAGCGGGGTCACGTCGAGCAATACGACGTCGCGCACTTCGCCGGAAAGCACGCCGGCTTGGATGGCCGCCCCGACTGCCACGACTTCATCCGGGTTGACGGTGAGATTCGGCTCCTTGCCGGTGAGTTTGCGAACGAGTTCCTGAATGACCGGCATGCGCGTCGCGCCGCCGACCATGATCACTTCGTCGATCTTGGAGACGTCGAGCTTCGCATCGGAGATCGCGTTGTGGAACGGCCCAACGCAGCGATCGGTGAGATCGCCGGTCAGCTCTTCGAACTTCGCGCGGGTCAGCGTGTAGTCGAGATGCTTGGGCCCCTCTTGATCCGCCGTAACGAAGGGCAGATTGATGCTCGTTTGCACGACCGAAGAAAGCTCGATCTTGGCCTTCTCGGCGGCTTCGGTGAGCCGCTGCATCGCCTGCTTGTCTTTGCTCAGGTCGATTCCTTGATCGCGACGGAACTGATCCACGAGCCACTCGACCACGCGATGGTCGTAGTCGTCGCCGCCGAGATGCGTGTCGCCGTTGGTCGCTTTGACTTCGAAAACGCCGTCGCCGACCTCGAGGATCGAAACGTCGTACGTGCCGCCGCCAAGGTCCCAGACGAGGATCGTCTCGTTACCCTTTTTCTCCAGGCCGTACGCGAGTGCCGCGGCCGTCGGCTCGTTGATGATGCGCAGCACGTCGAGCCCGGCAATTTTGCCGGCGTCTTTGGTCGCCTGGCGCTGCGAGTCGTTGAAATAAGCGGGCACGGTGATGACCGCCTTGGTCACGCGCTCGCCGAGATAGTTGCTCGCGTCGTTAACGAGCTTCTGCAGGATCATCGCCGAAATTTCTTGCGGCGTGTAATCCTTGCCGTCGATCTTGACGTGGTAATCCGCCTCGCCCATGTGTCGCTTGATCGAGCTGATCGTGCGGTCGGGATTGGTGATTGCCTGACGTTTTGCGAGTTGTCCGACGAGACGCTCGCCGGTCTTTGTAAATGCCACTACCGAAGGCGTCGTACGTGAGCCTTCCGCGTTGGGGATAACGGTGGGTTGTGTTCCCTCCATTACGGCGACGACCGAATTGGTCGTGCCTAGGTCGATGCCGACCGTCTTAGCCATGAAACTTCTTACCTCGTTTTTATGAATTTCCGACCCGCCTGGACCAGCTAAACCGGCAACTGCGCTTGCGGCCGAGGTTACGAGCCTTGCGCGCTGCCGGCGGCGCCTTGCCGCTTACGGACAGTTCGGATTGTAACTACCGCACCATGATACACGATGCGGTAGTAAAGTTGTTTCGCAAGGTACGACACGCCCCAAAGACTCCCGGTTGCAGGGCACTCCTCTGACTCCTGTCATCCTGACCCTTCGACGCAGCGCTTGCGCCTCGCTAAGGACGGCGGTCCGCGCAGGCGGTAACGAGAAGGGTTACGGCTGCTGCTCTTCCTGGGGCTGCTGTTCTTGCGGCTGGGGCTGCGCGGCCGGGGTTTCGCTCAGCTTGATCACCACTAACTTCTTGAGGCCTCGCGACCAAACGTTCAGTCGAATGGTATCGCCGGGCTTCTTTGAGGAGATGTAATTGTGGAGATCTTTGATGTTGTCGAAGTCCTTACCGTCCGCCTGAAGGATGACGTCGCCTGGTTGGATGCCGGACTGGTCGGCAGGCGATCCGGAGAAGACCTGTTGCACGGCGACGCCGCCGCTGCCGCTGTAGCCGATCTGATTCTTGACTCCCGCGCTCAGGTCGGCCATGTAAATTCCCAAGAAGCCGGTATCGGTGCCTTGATGGGCGCCGGGGTTCTTCTCCAGTGCCGCCACGACGTTGCGCACGGTGTTCGACGGAATCGCGAAACCGATTCCCTGCGCGTATGCCGACTTGACGGTCGATTGGTTCATTCCGATGACCTGGCCGTCAATGTCGAGGAGCGGGCCACCCGAGTTGCCGGGATTGATCGGGGCCGACGTTTGCAGTAAGCCTTTGAAGTCGATCTCGGAGCCGTTTTCGGTCGGGATTGGTTCGGAGCGATCGAAGGCCGAGACGACGCCGACGGTCACCGTCTGCGTGAGCTCAAGGGGCTCGCCGATTGCGATTGCCCACTGTCCCGCCTCGAGCCGGCTGGAGTCGGCGAGTTCCAGCGGCGGAGGAAGCTTGGAGTAGTTATCCACGCGCAGAATGCCCACGTCCGCCGAGAGGTTGTAGGCGATGACGTGCGCCGGCATGTGGTCGCCATTGGCAAAGACGACGGTCAGTTTGGTGATCCTTCCGCCGGAGGGCGGCTGCAGCACGTGCGCGTTGGTGACGATGTCGCCGCGCGAATCGATCACGAAGCCGGAGCCCGAGGCTTCACCGTGATAAGGTTGGACGATGCCGGGGCCACCTTGGCCACCGCCAAAAAACTGTTGGAAGAACGGATCGGCCGGAATGACTTGCTGGCCGTTTACCTCTTCGGTGATCGCGACCACGGACGATTTGGTCCGCTTGACCGCACTCACGATGCGGTCTTGATCGCTGACTCCGCTCAACGGAACGGCCGCGATGGCCGGCGGCGTCCGATCGGGACCCGTCGCACCGCCGAAATGGCTGCTCGCATAAAGCATCATAAGGAAGCTGCCGATTACGGCGCCGACGAGCCCAACCATGAGCGTGGGTAAAACGCGATTCTTCATGGAGCCATCTACCCGATCTACGAGAAAAAGTTACCAAGTGAGCCGGACGTCTTCGCATCGAACGACGGCCGTACGTGCGTTCGGGATTCCGCGCGACGGCGTGGGCTCCTCGGGCCAAAGCGAATCGGGCAGTTGACGCCGCAGTGCCGCGCGGATGCATTCCAAGCGTTCTTCGTGGAACTGCATCACCCGCATCTGGATCAGGAGCCGCGCTCGCCTCAGTGCCCGACGCGAGAAGAGTTCCTCGGGCGGCGGGGGGGCCGGCGAAGGCCGCGCCGTGGCGCGGCTTTGCGCAACCGGGCTCGGCGCCGGCGCCGTCGAGGCAAGCAAGAGCGAAATAAGAAGGAAAAGTCGCATCGTTAAAATTACCTCCGCGGCGCAATTCACGGCCACGGCGCGGGGGAGCAAGGACGGGGGGCAAAAGCACTGATCGTGACCTCAAACACCCTGACCCTGGCCGAACCGCCCTCTGAACCCTACCTCCGGATCGTTCCGCTGGGGGGCTGCGGCGAGATCGGGCGCAACATGACCGTGATCGAGACCAACGACGACCTCGTCGTCGTCGACTGCGGCCTGATGTTTCCCGACGACGAGATGTACGGCGTCGACATCGTTATCAACGATTTCACGTACGTGCGCGAGCGCGCTCACAAGTTGCGCGGGCTCCTCGTTACCCATGGCCACGAAGACCACATCGGCGGAATTCCCTACTTCGTGCGTGAGTTTCCGCAAACGCCGATCGCCGCGACGGCGCTCACGATCGCCCTGATCAAAGCGAAATCGCGCGAGCAGAAGCTCGGAGACGTCGAGTTCACGCAGGTCAAGCCGGGCAGCCGCGTTCGGCACGGTTCGATCGAAACCGAGTTCGTCCACGTAAACCATTCCGTCGCGGGAGCCTGCGCGCTCGCGTTGCGGACGCCGGTCGGAACGGTCTTCCATACCGGTGATTTCAAGTTCGATCAGACGCCGATCGACGGCAAGCCGGCCGATTTTTCTCGAATCGCGGCGATCGGTGATGAGGGCGTCCTCTGCATGCTCTCCGATTCCACCAATGCCGAGCGCCCGGGCCATACGCGCTCCGAACGCGCGGTCGGCGAGGCCTTCACGTCGATCTTTTCGCACGCGAAAGGCCGCATCGTCGTCGCTTCATTTGCATCAAATGTTCCGCGCATCCAGCAGACCGTCGACCACGCCGTAAGCTTCAATCGGAAGGTGGCGTTCTTAGGGCGTTCGATGCGCAACGTCGTTCATTTTGCCACCGAGCTCGGCTATCTGCGGGTGCCCGCCGACACGATGGTTCGCAGCGAAGACATCGACGGATATCCACCCGAGCGCGTCGTGGTGATGACGACCGGTTCGCAGGGCGAGCCCATGAGCGGGCTCGCCCGCATGTCGGTGCGCGATTACAAGCACTTTAAGATCGTACCCGGCGACACGGTCGTGATCAGCGCGACGCCGATTCCCGGCAACGAGAAGAGCGTGCACAAGACGATCAACAATCTCTCCAAGCTCGGCGCGATCGTGATTCACGGGACCGACGGGCGCTCGCACGTGTCGGGTCATGCTTCCCAAGAAGAGCTGCTGCTGATGCTCAACCTGGTGCGCCCGGAGTTCTTCGTTCCGGTGCACGGCGAATACCGGATGCTGGCCGCCCACGCGCAACTCGCGATTCAAACGGGCGTCGAGCCCGGCAACGCTTTCATAGTGGAGAACGGCGACGTCCTGGAGTTCACACACGAGTATGGCGATAAGGTCGGCAGGACGTACGGGGGCAACGTCTTCGTCGACGGCTCCGGCATCGGGGACATCGGAGAAGCGGTATTACGCGACCGTAAGGCGCTTTCGAATGACGGAATTATCATGGTCGTCGTTGCGATCGACAGCGAGGAGGCGCGCGTGATCGGCGGTCCGGATCTGATCTCGAAAGGCGTCTTTTATCTACCGGAAGCCGGCGGCGTGCTTGACGAACTGCGCGCCGAGCTGAAGACGGTGCTCGAAGGAATCTCGGTGGATGCGATGCGTGACGTTACCGCGGTCAAGGAGCACATCCGCAGCGAGTTAGCCGGCGCCGTCTGGACGCGCACCAAACGCCGCCCAGTAGTGATCCCGGTGGTAATGGAGGTCTAACTCATCCGCGTTGCCATCCTGAAATCCCAGTGTCATCCTGAAATCCCAATGTCATGGTGAGCCTGTCGAACCATGACGTAGCGATAACAATAGTCTCATCCTGAAATACCGGTGTCATCCTGAGCCTGTCGAAGGATGACGTAGCGATAACTAGCAACGGTTACTCGTCAGTCATGGTTCGACAGGCTCACCATGACATCGGCACTGGACGGCGCTGCGTCGTATGCGCAGATAAGAAAAGGAAGGCTTGCGATGCGGATTACTCGGTGTTTGGTCACTTCAAGCGTCGTCTTGTTGGCGGGGTGTGCGGGAGGAGTTTCGAATGCGCCGACGGCTTGGCCGGGCGAAAATCCGCTCGTGCACCGGCTGCCGAGGTTGCCGGCGACGGGCGCGTTCGCGCCTCGCGGAATGCGTAGCGGGAGTTGGGAGTCGGCGAAGGGCGCGAAGCAGGCTGTCTACGTAGCGGATCCAAGCCTCAATGGCTACTACGGCGCGATTTGCTACTATGCGGCCGGCGGCGGCAGCCAACTCGGTTGCCTCGCCGGCGGCGCCTCTTCTAGCTCCGGCATCGACTTTCCGGAAGGCACGTGGATCGATACACACAAGGATCTGTTCGTCGCCAACGGTGGGCCGGATTCAAACGGGTATTCCGGACAGGTCACGGAGTACGCGCTGCCGCTGACGATTACGTCGCAGCCAACCAACACGCTCTACTCGGACATCTCGAACCCAAGCGAGGGCGCGTTGCTGGCCTACGTGTGCGGCGACAGGGCGGGGAACATCTATGGGACGACCCTGTACAGCGACGAGATCGCCGTTTGGAAGGCCGGCACGAAGAACGGCAAGGAGACGTCGACACTGACCGATTTGAACTTCAGCAGCGCGGGTTCGCCGTCGCTGGCTGACGGGCCGGTTGCATGTGCCACCGATTCAGCCGGCGACCTCTTTATCTCCGGTCAGTATGCGAGCGGCACCGTCGGCAGCTTCAGCTACTACGCGGAACTCGACGAGTTCGTGAAGGGCGTGCGCGGCTCGGGGACTGCGAAGATCCTGCAGCAAGAGACGTCTGATCTGTATTTTCCAGCCGGCGTCGCGGTCGACAAGAAAGGCAACCTAGGATGGGCGCTCTTCGATCTCTCCGATTCGGGTTCGAGCGTCTGCGCCTATGCGAAGCCCTACACCGGGAGTGCGACCTCGTGCACGAGTGGATTCGCGACGGGCTTTCACTTCGCGAAGCGCGGGAAAGCGCTCTGGGGCGGCGACTCGACCGTCTATCCTTGGTACGAACAACCGCAAGCGCATCAAGCAAATGAGATCGGCTACCCCGGGGGCGGTCTTCTTCGTTCGACCTCGGGCGATGGTCTCATTACTCCCACCGACGCTTCGGTCAACCCGCCGTTGAAATAGAGTTCGGGAGGCGCGTTCGGCCGATGACTGCGTCGGTGAACTCCGTCGTTGTCGCGCTGCCTCCAAGATCCGCTGTGGCGATTCCAGCCGCGACGGTATCGAGCGCGGCGGCGTAGATCGACTCGGAAGCCGAGCGCGCGAGCGGGTCGTCGATGTACGAGAGCACCGCGGCGCCGGCGAGGATCATCGCGAGCGGATTGGCAACGTTCTTTCCTTCTAATCGCGGTGCGGTGCCGTGCGGCGCCTCCGCCATCACCGCCGACGGCTCGAGGCTCTCATTGAACGCGAGCAAAATCGATTCGGCGCCGGCGATCGAGCCGAAAAGCTGCATCACGAGATCCGAGAGGCAATCGCCGTCGCGATTGAGCGACGGGATGACCAGCGGTTTGTCGCCCGCGGACGAGAGCAGCAGCGCATACGTGGCGTCGATGAGTTGTGGATCGTACGGAACGTTGGGATGTCGCCGCGCCGCCGCGTCCATCTCTTCCTTGAGCATCCCTTCGTAAACAGGACTTACGGTGAATTTCGGGCCGCCGAAGACCGTCGCCCCCATCTTTTCGGCATGAACGAAGGCGTACTCCGAAACGTAGCGGCAGACTCGGCGCGAGATCTGTTCGGTGCGAAACGCTACCTCGTCCATGCCCTCGCCTTCGCGCCATTCCTTTGCCCCGTACGCGTCGCCGACGGCCATTCGAACGACCGAGATCGGCGCGTGAATACCGCCTACGGGGCGCACGCGTGGCAGTTTGCGCCCGGTGCGAACGATCACGCTGCCGCCGATAGCTTCGCGCAGGATGCGGTTGGGCGAACCGACGTCGCCTTGGCCCTCGGGCGTAATCGTCGCAGCTTTGAGACCGAGATGTTGGCGCTTTATCGCCGCCGCCGCATCGAGCACGACGCGATTTGCCGTCGCGCGCCGATTTGATAGCGACAGGTCGAATCGCTCAAACGTCAGCTCGACGCCGGTAACGCTTGGATCGAGCACACGCAGAGCTTCGAGCAGTAACTCCTGCCCGGTTTGGTCGCCATCGAGAACGACGAGCGTCGGCACCGCAGCCTTTTTGGTGGTGCGGCCGTACTTTTCCCGTGGCCCTGCGCCTCGCTGAGGAGGTGCCGCCCCCAGTACATAACTCTCCGCACGGGAGGAACCGCCATGAAGCTCATCTTCGTGCGAATCGTTGCCGTATGTGCCTTTAGCGCAGTCTTTGCGGGCTGCACCGCTCGTTCTGAAACGCCGCTCCCCGCAGTTCCGGCGGCCGACGTGGCTCCGTCCGACGTCGAGAGTGCGGCGACCGCTCGAATTCTTTCATACCACCTTATGTCGCTGCGCTCGCGCGGCCCGCTGACGGGAGTGGAAAGCGACGGAAGAGTACGATATCCCGCGGATTTGGTGCGGCGGAAGGGCCCGATCATGACGGCGGCTGCATCGTTCAATATCTACGTAAACTGCAGCACCGGCGGAGAAAGCTGCTGGGGCGATCCGGAGGGCTTCGAAAAGAATCTCACCGGAAGCAGCTTTGCCGCGTTGCTCGAGCAGTACACGCAATCCCCGCCTAGCGGTTATACGTTCGGCGGTGCTTTCAACGTGAAGTATCACACCTTCACGAAGCTGTTCTATCAAAACGACCTCTTGGCGGTTCTTCACGCGGCTTTGGTGAGGAACGGAAAGAAGGCCGGGTACTCGAACATGTACCATATCTTCCTGACCAAGGGTACCGACACGTGTTTCGATCGCACGCGCTCCTGCTATTCGCCCAACCATCCGTCGACGAATAAGTTTTGCGCCTATCACGAAAGCGTCAAATTCGACGACGTTCCCGATACGGTGATCGCGTCGGTCGAGCCCTATCAAAAGGAGGGTTTCTGCGCGTCGCGCGCTTCGTCGGGAGCCAGCGCCCTCACCAACTCGACCGCGTCGACGTTGGCTCACGAAATGTTCGAATCGATCACGGATCCAGGCCCGGCCTTCGCGTGGTTCAACTTCACGTTCTACTCCGAGGTGGCAGACCTGTGCGAGACGTTTCAGTGGAAGATCTCGGTTGGCGGCACCGCTTATAGCCTCCAACCGATGTACTCCAACAAGTATCACGCTTGTGCGGCCGGCCCCTGACCGCTGCCGACGCACAAATGAACTAAGGTCGTGACGAAGAAGAGGTAGCGTCCATGGCACGCAGCCGTCGGCGGGCGAATGCGCGGACCCGGCTCAACCTCGAGATCGTTGGAATCGCCGCGATCGCACTCGCACTCCTCTGCGGTATCGCTTTGGCGTTTCCTCACTATGCCGGCAGCATCGGCGGCTGGACTGCCAAGGAACTCCGCAACCTCTTTGGAGACGCGGCGCCGCTTTTTCCCGTGCTCGTCGCTTTAATCGGCGGGATCATCTTTCTCGAAATCAACGTTCCCCGCATGATTGCCGGACTTGGCAGCAGCGCGCTTGCGTATTTCTTGATTCTCGACGCGCTCTTCGGCGCCCGCGGCTGGAAGCACGGCGGGATCGTCGGAACGAACATCTGGTGGGCGTTGCACGCGCTCGTCGGCGGTGTCGGGGCGACGATCGTGCTCCTCGTTGCGGCGCTCTCCTTGACGCTTTGGCTGACGAACGCAAGTCTGAAGAAAACGATCGGCCGAGTGGCACTGCTCTTGAGAAAGGTTCGCCTTCCCGCACTTCCTCGCGCCGAGCGCGAAGCGGTGCACCCACAGCTGGAGTCGATCGTTTCGGTTCCGGCCGTCGTAGGTGCGGTGCCATCCTTCGACCTGGAAGCCGAGCCCGACGAGGAAGCCGAACCGCTCGTCATCACGAAGCCCGTCGCGCCGGTCGTCCTTCGACAAGCTCAGGATGACACGCGACAAGCTCAGGATGACAGGCGACGAGCTCAGGAGCCCACGAGCAGTCGCGCCTATCGTCTTCCAGATCTCGCGCTTTTCGATGCCCCGCCGCAGTCGCCGGTCGACGAATCCAGCCGCGCGCACGTTCTCGAAGATACGCTGGCAAGTTTTGGGGTCGGCGCGAAGGTGTCGCACATCGAGCGCGGCCCCTCGGTCACGCGTTACGAGCTCAAGCCCGAGCGGGGCGTCAAGATTTCACGGATCGCGTCGCTGGCCGACGATCTGGCCCTCGCGCTGGCCGCGACCAGCGTGCGCATCGAAGCGCCGATTCCGGGAAAATCCGCGATCGGAATCGAGGTGCCGAATAAGACGGTCTCCATCGTCGCGATTCGCGAGATCCTCGATGCGCTTCCCGATCGCGGCCAGGTCCCGCCGCTATGGATGGCGCTCGGCAAAGATATCACCGGGCGCCCGGTCTTCGGCGATCTCTGCAAGATGCCGCATCTCTTGATCGCCGGCGCGACGGGTGCCGGCAAATCGGTTTGTTTGAACACGATCGTCGCATCGCTGCTGGTCAGCGCGACGCCCGATCAGGTGCAGATGCTGATGATCGACCCCAAGCGTGTGGAGCTGACCGTCTACAACGGCATCCCTCACCTCATAAAAGACGTGATCGCCGACCCGAGGCTTGCCGCGGGTGCGCTCTTCGAGATGACCAAAGAGATGGAGGCCCGCTACGAACGGTTTGCCAAAGCCGGCGTTCGAAAGATCGAAGAGTACAACGCGAAGTACCCCGACGAGCGGCTGCCCTACGTCGTCATCGCCATTGACGAGCTCGCCGATCTGATGCTCGTCGCTCCCAGCAAAGTCGAAACGACGATCATGCGGCTCGCGCAGCTCGCGCGCGCGACGGGCATCCATCTCGTGGTGGCGACGCAACGCCCTTCGGTCGACGTCATCACCGGCCTCATCAAAGCGAACGTGCCCTCGCGCATCGCCTTTGCGGTGAGCTCGCAAACCGACTCGCGCGTGATTCTCGACATGAACGGCGCGGAACGGCTGCTCGGTCGCGGCGATATGCTCTACCTGCCGATCGACGCGCCGAAACCGATTCGCGCACAAGGCGCGCTCATCACGGGCGCCGAGGTCAACCGGCTCGTGGAGTTTTGGGCGCGCCAATCGCGTCCGGACAATTTGCTCGACGTCGAGGTCTTGCCCCTCAGCGACGACGAAGCCGCGCGGAAAGAGACCGATCCGCTCTGCTACGAGGCCGCGAAGTTCCTCATCGAAACGAACTATGCGTCGACCGCCGCGCTCCAATCGCGCTTTTCGATCGGCCATCCGCGCGCGATGCGATTAATGAAGCAGCTCGAAGATTTCAAGGTGGTGGGCCAGCACGAAGGGACCAAGCCTCGCAAGATTCTCCTCGGGCTTGCCGATCTCGAAGTCGTCGCACCGCGATTGGGCAAAAGCGAGGATGCGCAGCAAGACCTCTTTGCGAGCAGTGAATAGCGTGAGTCGCCTTTCGACCGTCGCGTTCTGCTTCGCGCTCGCGCTGGTTGCGTTCGGTGCGTTCGTCGAGCTGGGTAACTCCGTGGTGGCGCACGGCGAGCCGGGTGTTTTCGTTCCGTGGGAGCGCTCGTTGTTCGACCATTCGACTCTTGTCGCATGGTGGCTGACCTGGGCGTGTTACCCTGCTGTCCTGATACCCATCAGCTTCGCCGTCTTGGCGCTGGCATGGCGCTTTTCGGAATGGAGAGTACGCCTGATCCTCAGCGTCGCTTCATTGCTGATCTCGTGGCGGGCCGCGGACTACTTTCAGCATCTCTTCGAACGCGCTCGGCCGGTCGACTGGGTCGTGAAGCACGAAGCGACGTTCTCCTATCCGAGCTCGCACGCCGCGATCGCAACGGGATTCTATGGGCTTTTGGCGCTGATGATCCTCACTTCGGATTTGCCGAAGACGACTCGTAACGTCGCCGGCTCCCTGCTTGTGCTCTTGGCGCTAGCGATCTGTTGGTCGCGACTCGCGCTCGGCGCGCACTACATCACCGATCTGGTCGGCGGCACGCTGCTGGGCATGGTCGTCGTCTGTCTTGTGCTCGGCGTCCTGGCTGGGGGCGTCCTCGGTGGCGTTGGGGGTCGCATCTCCGGCGCGGCAGAATAGGGGCTCGATGGCATTCGCCGACCCTATAATGGTTGAAATCGAGCGCAAGCTCGATGGCGGCCTGCCGCTCTCGATGGACGACGGGCTCGCGCTCTATCGCACCTGGGACATCCACACGCTTGGGCGGCTCGCCCGCAAGCAGAAGGAGAGCAAGAGCGGCAAGAAAGTGTTTTACGTTCTCAACCGCTATATCAACTCGACCAACGTCTGCTTTGCCGGTTGCACGTTCTGCTCGTTTGCCGCCGATGAGTTCAAGGAACCGCAGCGCGTCTTTCGCATGACCGCCGATCAGGTCTTCGCCAAGGCCGTCGAGACCGGCACGAACTTCAACCAAATCCACATTGTCGGCGGCCACGACCCGCGCCAGCTCTCGCTCGACTATTGGCTCCCGTTGATGCGCCGTTTCAAGGCTGCGCTGCCGCACGTTCAACTCTCGCTCTTTACCGCTGCCGAGATCGAATACATGGCCAAGCGTCATCGAATGTCGTTCCCGCAAATCGTCACCGAGCTGAAGAACGCCGGGCTCGATAACGTCAACGGCGGCGCCGCGGAGATCTTCGCCGAAGCGACCCGCGCCAAGATTTGTCCCAACAAGGTCTCGGCAGCGAACTGGCTGCTCCTGCACGAGGAGCTTCACCGTCAAGGCATCGCCAGCAACGCAACGATGCTTTACGGACACATCGAGTCGATCGAAGACCGCGTCGACCATCTAATCCGCTTGCGCGAATCGCAAGAGCGCTCGCCCGGATTCAACGCCTTCATTCCGCTCGCGTTTCATCCCGACGGTAACGAGCTTTCGTACTGCGGCTGGACCACCGGCCTCGACGATATTCGCACGTTTGCCGTCGCGCGACTAATGCTGAACAACTTCGATCACATCAAGGCCTACTGGATGATTCAAGGCCTCAAGGTTTGCCAGGTCGCGCTCGAGTTTGGCGCCGACGACATGGACGGCACGCACGGATCGACCGATGAAGAGATGATCTATCATTCGGCCGGAACCCAATCGGGGCAGTACGTCGACGACCGCGAGTTTCGCCGCTTGATCGAAGAGGCCGGCTACGTCCCGATCCGCCGGAACTCAACCTACGACGAGTTCGCCTGGGACTGGTCACCCGCAACTCTCCCAGTGTCACCCGCAACTCTCCCAGTGTCATCCTGAGCTTGTCGAAGGATGACCAGACGATGACGCTGCGCTGCGGCCGGATCAAATACACCAACGATCTCCCCATCTACGCCGCGTTTGACGCGGGCGTGATCGAGTATCCGGGAACGCTGCACGCCGACGTTCCGGCGCGCTTGAACGCGATGCTGTTGCGTGACGAGCTCGACTTGAGCCCGATCAGCGCCTTCACGTGGGCTGAGAACTGGGAGCGGCTCGTGCTCTTGCCCGATCTTTGCATCGGCGCGCGCGACGAGGTGATCTCGGTCGTTCTTATCTCGGCGGTGCCCCCGAAAGAGCTCGACGGCGTGCCGGTCTATGTTTCCGAAGAATCCGCGAGCGGCCGTTACCTGCTGCGCGTGATCCTGGAACGCCGTTACGGCTTGCGGCCGCGCTACTTTCCCGAACCCGAACCGTTGCAGCGGGCGCGTTTTGGCGAACCGACGTTGCTCATCGGTGACTCCGCAATCGACGCGATCGAGCGATTCCCCGCGGAGCACGTGCACGACCTCGGGAAGATCTGGCACGAGTGGACGGGATTGCAGACGGTCTTCGCCGTCTGGGCCGCCCGCCGCGACGTTTACGAGCGCGATCCCGCCGCCGTCGCCGCCTGCATGCACGCGCTGACCGACTCGTACACTTGGTCGCGCGCTCACCAGTGCGACGTCGTCGCCCGTGCTCAAGCGATCATCGCACGTCCCGCGGGCTTCTACGAAAACTACTACGGCAAACTGAACTTCTCGTTTCACGTCGCGGCGCAGAACGGCCTCGCCGCATTCTGTCGCGAGCTATTGAAAATCGGCGCGATTCCAACGGTACCCCGTGTCATGCTGAGCCAGCCTGCCCTGAGCGGAGTCGAAGGGAAGCATGCGGAGGCCGCTTATGTCGCTCGCTAGTCTGCTCGATCGCGCCGCGGCCGGCGGGCGCCTCTCGTTCGACGAGGGCGTACGCCTCTACAATGAGGCCGACATTCACGAGCTCGGCGCAGCCGCGCATGCGCGACGCATGGCGATGCACCCGCGCGACGTCGTGACATACGTCGTCGATACTACGATCAACTACACCAACGTCTGCAACGTGCATTGCACGTTCTGCGCCTTCTTTCGCCCGGAACACCACAAGGAAGGCTACACGATGTCCCACGACGTGGTGCTGGAGCGCGTGAAGTACGCGGCAGACCAAGGCGCCACGCAGATCATGATTCAGGGCGGAGTCAATCCTGAGTTGGGGATGGAGTGGTTTGAAACGCTTTTCGACCGCGTGCGCCGCGAATATCCGCACGTGGATATCCATTCGCTCTCGGTCTCCGAGATCGTGGGACTTGCGTCCGTCGAAGGCATCTCAACGCGAGATGTGCTATCGCGTCTCAAGGAGGCCGGCATGAAATCGCTGCCGGGCGCCGGCGCCGAGATTCTCGTGGAGCGCGTGCGCAAGCGGATCTCCGCGCGCAAGGTGAAGCCGCACGAATGGCTGGGGGTCATGCGTGAAGCGCAGCAGCTCGGCATGCCGACGACGGCGACCATGATGTTCGGGTCGATCGAAACCCACGAGGAGCGCATCGAGCACATGCACGTGCTACGCGAGCTGCAAGACGAGACCGGCGGCTTCACGGCTTTTATTCCGTGGTATTACGTACCGTTCAAGACGCCGCTGCGCGGAAAAGAATCAACAGGGCTCGAGTACTTGCGCGTGCTTGCGATCTCGCGGCTCTATCTCGACAACTTCGCGCATTTGCAAGCTTCATGGCTTACGCCGGGGTTAAAGATGGGCCAGCTCGCGCTCTTCTACGGCTGCGACGATATGGGCGGGACGATTCTCGAGGAGCGCGTGGTTCACGATGCCGGAAGCACCAATGAAGCCACGCGCGCGGATCTGGAAAACCTGATAGTGTCAGCCGGGTTCAAACCGGTCGTGCGCGACACGTACTGGAATGCGCTTCCACCGACGCCCCTCGCAACTTTGTCCTCCTGACCTGCCAGCGTCATCCTGAGCCTGTCGAATGTCATCCCGAGCCTGTCGAATGTCATCCCGAGCCTGTCGCGTGTCATCCTGAGCCTGTCGAAGGATGGCGAGAGGGTTCGGCTGGTCGCATCGAATAATTGCGACCATTCTCGGCTAGGCCCGCGCGCCGATTGGGCGTGCTTCCTTAGGAGGTGCCTCGTGCGATCTCGACTCGTTTTACTCGCCGGTGCGCTCGTTGTGCCCGTCGTGGCAGCCTGCGCATCTCAGTCGGCAACCACACCTTCGCAAGCGCCGCAAAGCGCGCCCATGCAGTCGGTCCGAGCGGACGTCCGATTCGGGTTGACTCCGAAGCAGATCGAATCGGCCGATGCGCGACGCGGCAACGGATACTTCCCAGCCGCCAAGCACAAGGCTACCCTGTTCATATCGGACATCGACTCAGACGCTATCCGCCTGTTCCCGGCGAAGAAGAAGAATCCGAAGCAAAACGGTTCCATTACCACCGGCATTGATTTGCCGGTCAACGTCGCGGTGGATCTCCACGGCATGCTCTACGTCGCCAACAACGGGAACAGCACGGTTACCGAGTACCCCTTTGGCGCGACGAGCCCGAGCGTGACGCTTAGTGGAGGGGGCCTCGTCTATCCCAATGGCATCGCCGTCGACAACAACGGTACGGTGTATGTGACGAGCGGCGCGACCGTAGGCTCGTGCTACGTGCTGGTTTATCCGAAAGGTGCCTCGACTCCGAGCGAGCAGATCAATGGATTCGATCTCCCGGTTGGCCTCGCGATCGACAAGAGCGGCAATCTCTATGTCGGCGACGCGCTTCAAGATGTTGTTTGGGAAGTACCGAACGGTTCGACGACGCCGACGAAGCTCACCCTCAACGGCTTGGACGATCCGGTCGGCCTCGCAATCGATCCAAGCAATAATCTCTGGGTTGCAAACAACGAGAACAGCACCGTGCTCGGGTTCCATCTCGGCGATAGCTCGGCGTTTGCCACGATCACGAGTGGGCTCTCTGGGCCCTACTCCATCGCATTCGAGAAAACCGGGACGCTCTTCGTGGGCAATAGCCTCCACTATCCAGGAGATGTCGCGGGCTTCAAGAGCGGCTCCACGACGCCGTTCGAATCGATCAGCGTTGGGAACCCGGCCGGCCTCGCGGTCTACCCCAAACCCAAGGACTAGCGCTCCTATTGTCATCCTGAGCCTCCCTCCCATTGTCGTCCTTCGACAGGCTCAGGATGACAAATACGAAGGCTCAGGATGACAATGGGGGTGTCGTCCTTCGACAGGCTCAGGATGACAAATACGAAGGCTCAGGATGACAATGGGGGTGTCATCCTTCGACAGGCTCAGGATGACAAATACGAAGCCTCAGGATGACAAATACGAAGCCTCAGGATGACAAATACGAAGGCTCAGGATGACAAATACGAAGCCTCAGGATGACAATGCGGAGGCGATCGTTGCTGCGCCGAGGACTTCGTCGGTTGTCGGGTCCAGCAGCGCGACCAGCTGACCCGGCGAGACCGCGCGCTGCGGTTCGTCGAAGCGCAAGCGAAGCCGGCCGTCAGAGGAGATCGTTGCAACCGCGGCCGTAGGCGTGGAGCGATAGCGGATCATCGCTCGCACCGGCACGCCGTCGCTCGCAAAACGTTCGGGCCGGATCAAGTTGACCTCATCGCCGACCAACTCGTCTGAAAGCAGCTCGTCTTCGCGGCCGATAACGATCGTGTTGGTCGCGGCGTGAATGCGCGTAACGAATCGCGCTCCGTCGCTGCTTGCCGGAAGGCGCGCGCGTTGACCGATCGTATAGTTGACGACGCCATCGTGCTCGCCCACAACTTCGCCGCTCGTGGTGACGACGGTGCCCGTGGCTTTGACGTCGGGCCGCAACCGTCCAACGATCTCGCGGTAATCGCCGCCTTCCACGAAACAAATGTCCTGCGACTCGCTCTTGTCGTGCACCGGAAGCCCCAGACGCAGCGCATGAGAACGAGTCGTCGCTTTATCGAAGTCGCTGAGTGGCAACATCAGCCGGTTCAGCTGCTCGGGCGCGAGCTGTGCGAGCGCGTACGCCTGATCTTTTGCATGGCGGCCTCGGAAGAGATGCGGTCCGTCGTCGCGCCGCTCGACGCGCGCGTAATGACCGGTTGCGATAAAGCGTGCGCCCAATCTGTCGGCGTACTGCGCGAGCGTTCCGAGCTTGACGAAGTTGTTGCACGCAACGCACGGGTTTGGCGTTCGCCCGGCTACGTAATCGTCCACGAAACGCTCGACGACCGTTCGCCGAAAAGCCTCTTGGAAATCCAGGACGTAATACGGAACTCCCAGCGCGGCCGCGCTCCGGCGGGCATCGTCGAAGTCGCTGCTGCCGCAACAGCTCTTGGCGTGGGCTGGACGTGACGGCGCATACATTTTCATGGTGATACCGACGACGTCGTAGCCGCTTTCGACCAATAAACCGGCGGCGACGGCGGAATCCACTCCCCCGCTCATCGCTGCAATTACGCGTTCCCTTGCCATCTAATCGAACAGGATAACACTTAGACGGGGCCAACTCAAACCTGACCGATGAGCGATGCTGGGCCTCGACCACTGGGTGAACGGTTCCGTGCCGCCCGCGAAGCCCGAGGCGCCTCGCTCTCCGATGTGGCCGACCAGATACGCATTCGGTCGGTTTATCTCTCAGCCATGGAACAAGAGAACTGGGATGCGATCGGTGCGCCGGTCTATATCCGCGGGTTTTTGCGCACCTATGCCCGCTATCTCAAGCTCGATCCCGAAGAGGCGGTCGCCGAGTTCAACGCGACGCTGCCCGAACCGCCCCCGCCGAACAGCGTCGAACCGGAGCGTAGCCCCGCGTCGCGGAGCCGCGGCCTTCTGCTGATTTGGATCGCAGGGACGGTCGCCGTGCTGCTGGTCGCCTTCGTCGTCTATAACGAGTTGACGCTGCGCAGCGAGCGGAGCGCCATAGCGACGACCACCTCGACGCCCTCGCCTTTTCTGGCGGCATCGCCGTCGCCGGCGCCCGTGGCGCCGTCGCCCACCCCAGGCGCCGGCGGCCCCAGCTCGCTGGCCTTGGTGTTCTCGGCGCCTTCGTGGCTGCGGGTTACGGTTGACGGAAATGTTAGCATGGAGGGTACGTTTCCGGCCGGCACTTCAAGGACGTTTCACGGAAAGAACGCCTTGGTGCGCATCGGTAACGCCGGCGGTGTGGAAATCTACGTCGACGGCAAGGACCGAGGAAAGCTCGGAAAGGCCGGAGACGTCGTCGAGCAAGCCTTCACGCTTTGAGAGGAGTAACGATTGGCGAGCGATTCTTCGTTCGACGTGGTCTCGCGCGTAGATCCGCAAGAGCTCGACAACGCGCTCAATCAGACGCGTAAAGAGATCGAGAACCGTTTCGACTTCAAACATAGCAAAACGAGTATCGAATACGACGGCAAGAAGATCACGCTTATTTCCGACGACGAGCTAAAGATGCGCAACGTCGTGGATATGTTTCAAGCCAAGGCCGTTCGCCGCAGCATCGATCTCAAAGCCTTCGAGTACGGCGAGGTGGAACCGGCCGCCGGTGGAACCGTCAGGCAGATCGTCACCCCGCGCAGCGGAATTTCGAAAGATCAGAGTAGAGCGCTGATGGCTCACATCAAGAACCTCAAGCTAAAAGTCACCGCACAGTTTCAAGACGAGCAGATTCGCATCTCCGGCAAGAACAAGGACGATCTGCAGAAGGTGATCGCATCGCTGCGGGAGATGGAGTTCGAGCTGCCGTTGCAGTTCGTCAACTACCGTTAGCGTGGCGCAGCCGTTGCGAAGCGTTGCGTTCATAAGCCTCGGGTGTGCGAAGAACCTCGTGGATACCGAGGTTATGATCGCCAAACTCTCGAGCGCCGGGTGGCGGTTGGAGTCCGAAGCCGGACGCGCCGATACGGTCGTCATCAACACCTGCGCCTTCATCGATCCGGCGAAGGAAGAATCCACCGAAGTTATCCTCGAGCATGCCTCCCGAAAGCGTCGCGGTCAGCAGTTGATCGTCGCCGGCTGCCTCGCGCAGCGATACGGCGCCCAGTTGCAGAGTCTGGTCCCGGAGATCGACGGTGTGGTCGGAACGGGAGCTTACGCCGGCATCGTCGAGCTGCTCGAAGACGTCGAGGCGGGCCGAAAACCGGTCCGGCTTCATTTGGAAGCGGAGCCCGAGCACGATTTCCTCCCTCGTCTGGTTACGACACCGCGCGCGACCGCCTATCTGAAGATCGCCGAAGGCTGCGATCATCCGTGCACGTTTTGCATCATTCCCGCACTTCGAGGGAAGTTCAGGAGCCGCAGCCTGGAGTCGATTCTTCTCGAGGCCGAAGCGCTCGTAAACGCCGGAGCCAAAGAGCTGATCTTGATCGCGCAGGACACTTCGATGTGGGCCCGCGACCGCGGCGTGCGCCGCGGTGGCCTCGCGCAGCTGCTCGAGCGGTTGCATGCAATCGACGGGCTGCAATGGATTCGTTTGCTCTACTTGTATCCAGCGACGATCGACCGCGAGCTCGTCGACGCAATCGCCGAGCTTCCGAAGATCTGCAAATACATGGATATGCCGTTGCAACACGCGCACCCCGAGGTGTTGCGAGCGATGCGGCGGCCCGGCAACGGCGAGCGATACCTCGAGATCCTCGACGATTTTCGCTCCCGCATTCCGGGAATCACGATGCGCTCGACCTTTATCGTCGGTTTTCCCGGCGAGACCGACGAGCACGTGGAATATCTCGAGCGCTGGATCGAACGCGCGCAACTCGATCGCGTCGGATTCTTCGAGTACAGCGCAGAAGAGGGAACGCCGGCGGCCGAGTTATCGGCTCACGTCGGCATTGCGCGGCGCCGGCGGCGGCTCATCCGGTTGCGCGAGGCGCAACGAATCGCCTCGGAGCGCGCGCGCGCCGCGCGCTGCGGCACGACGGTACGCGTGCTCGCAGAAGAGTTTCTTAATGCAAAACGAGCATGGTTCGGACGTTCCGAAGGTGAAGCGCCCGGTGTCGATGGTGGCATTTACTTCACAGGAAACGCTCAGGTTGGCGAGTTCGTCGACGTACGTTTGGAAGAGCACGGGCCGTTCGATTTCTTCGGCCACGCCGTATCGCCGGAGCCTTGCGCGATTTGATTAAAGGCAAGATCGCGATGATGCTCGGCATCGTCGCACTCGGCATCGTCTCGGCCGTCGCCGGTTATATAGTCGTGGAGCGCAGAAATCCGGTGACCGCCTTTACGCAGATGTTCGTGCCGTCGCCGCAACAGGTCTTCGGAAAGTCGAACCTGCTGGTGCTCGTCGAGGGTCTGGACTACGATTATAACGAGAAGGACGAAGAGTATTCGACCGACTCGCGCAGCGACGTGATCTGGGCGGTCAATCTCGATTTTGCCAACAAGCGCATCTACCAGCTATCGATCCCCCGCGACATGGTCGCCACGATGCCCAACGGCACGCAGGCCAAGATCAATCAGGCGCAATCCGAAGGCGGCGTCAAAGAGGCGAAGAGCGTCATCGCTCGATGGCTCGGGATTCCCGCCTTCAGCCGGTATGTGATCCTGCGAATAGACGCCACCAAGGAGTTTATCGGTGCCATCGGCGGCGTCAACGTAGACGTAAAATCGTCGAATTGCCTGCAGTACAAAACCGGCTGCACCGGCGACACCCTCGATTACGACGATACCTGGGGCCACCTTCACATCCATTTAAAGGAAGGCTTGCAGCATCTCGACGGCGAGCACGCCGTCGCGTACATGCGATTTCGCCACGATTGGTGCAGCGATCCGTGCCGCATCATGCGTCAGCAGCAAGTCTTGCAAGCGGTAGCTGCGAAGATCAAGAGCGACCGCGTCAACACGCTGCTTCACCTGGGCGACCTTCTGGCCGTCTTCCGCAAGTACGTGCAGACGGATTTCACGGACCAGGAGCTTTTCTCCATCGCTACTTATTTTCAGGGCGTGCCGAATTTCGCGATCGTGAGCAAGCAAGTGCCCTTCACCGGCGACGTCGACCTGCCCAGCTACGGTGATTCGCTCGTGCCCGACACGCAAGCGCGAGCGCAGTTGGTTGCGTCGATGCTCGTCGCGCCGCCGGTTCCGGTGCCGTCGCCGGATGCGTTGGCGCTTGCGGCGATTCCCGCCGCGACGCTGCGCGTCGACATCGAGAACGGGAGCACGGTTGCCGGCGCGGCACACCGCGTCGCCGCCGAACTCAAGCACGCCGGATTTAATATCGGTACGGTCGGCAATGCGGATCGGTCCGACTACACCGCTACCGAGATTCACGAACATTCGAGCGTAACGTTTGCCGGAGCAAAAGTGCGTGCGGCGCTCGCCGGCGCGCGGGGCGCGATCGTCGTCCCCGATCCATCGCCCAGCCCTTCTCCGGCACAAGCGAACGTTACGGCAAGCGACGTAACGGTCATTGTCGGAAACGATCTTTCGAGTAATCAGGCGCCGAATCTGTGACGGCTAAGAGCGTCATCGCCGTCATCGCGGCGGCCGGACTCATCGTTACCGGGGGTTGGCGCGTGATCGTGCACAAGAGCAATCTGACGCCGGCGCTCGTGACGCCCGCGACAAACGTGCATCTGGAGATCTCAGACGACCTCGCGGCCCGGCTGTATCGCGCGACGCACGAGCTGCCGACGGAAGATCGCTCCGCGCGGCCGCGCTTGATCGCGCTTACGTTCGACGATGGACCCTACCCGATTTACACGCCGATTCTGCTCGACGTGCTGCACGATCTGCACGTACCCGCGACGTTTTTCTTGATCGGACAGGATGCGCGTCAGTGGCCGGAGCTCACGCAACGCATCGAAGCCGACGGCAACGAGATCGGCGATCACACCTACACGCATCCGAACCTCGATCAAGAGAGCGCGGATCAAGTCCGAAAGGAGATTCTCGAAGGGCGCGACGCGCTCTGGCAGCTCAGTCACGATCCGGCGGTGCGCGTGTTGATGCGCCCGCCTCACGGTCGTTACACCGAGGGAACGCTGCGCGTCGCTCAAGCCCTCGGTTATTCCGTCGTGCTGTGGACCGATGACGGTGGCGACTGGCGCACGGTGACGGTTGCGGCCCTAGAGCATCACCTGGTCGAGCATGCGACGGCGCCGGAGATCGTGCTGCTCCATAGCGGCAAACTCGCTACGATCGAGGCGCTGCCATACGTCGTGGACCGGTTCAAGAGGGCGGGTTACCGATTCGTTACCGTCGGCGAGCTGCTCAAGCTCGTGCAGACCGGCGACCTCAACCATCCCCTGCGGAGAGCGGTTTAGGAGTTTGCCCCGGCAAATTATTGACGTCGAGTCGGGGCGTCCGGCCTATCGGCGCCGGCGCATCCGCCGTTTCATCGTGGTTTTTCTGGTCATTGTGATATTTGTAGCCGCCTTCTGGTTCCTTACCAACCGAGCCCGTGGCGAGGAAAGTCACGCCCCTGCGGGAACCCCTGGAAAAGCATGCTGTCTAAGCTTACCGTAGGTTTTCTCTTGCTCGCCACGACCGCCGCGATCGTCGCGTGCAGCAATCTTGGCATGACCACCGGCGTGAACGTCGGGCCGAACTTTCCGTCCAAGACGCTCTATGCTACCAACACGAATCAGAATGCCGTAAGTGTCTATTCAAACGGTACGGCGGAGTCAAAGCTCGGCGGGGGACCCGCGTATGAAATCGGCGGCGCCAACACCACGCTCGATGGCCCCCAGTACCTTGCCTTCGATCGACGGCAAAATCTGTGGGTGACGAACTACAATTTTAGCACGCAGAAAGCGCTCTTGATCGAGTTCGCGGCGCTGGCGACCGGCAACGTCGATCCGCTCAACTCCGGAGTTCTCCCGGGCCGTCCGCGCGGCATCGCGTTTACGCCACGAGGTCCAAGCCCCTTACCTTCGAGCTCGGTACCGCCCGCGCCGGCGATCATGGCAGTCGCGGACGTCGATCCGACGGACGTCTATCCCAGCCGGATCTTGCTCTTCACGTCGGGTGCCGTGTCGCCGTACCAATCCATCGGCGGCCCCAAGCCCGGTTTGAACTTGCCCGGCGGAATCGCGATCGACCGCAGCGGTCACGTGTACGTCGCCAACATTCAAGGTGCGACGGTTGAGCAGTTCGCTCTTCCGACGCCGACGGCCAGTCCCAAACCTACGTCGAGTCCCAAGCCGACGCCAACTCCCAAACCAACGCCGACGCCATCGAGCACACCAAGCGCTTCGCCGTCACCCTCGCCGTCGCCGACGCCGACGCCCGTGAACATCTCTCCGCGATTTACGATCACCGCGAAGAACGGCATGATCACGCCTATCGGCGTCGCGCTCGACTCCTCCGGTAACATTTATATCGTCGATCAAGGGCGACGCGGTGCAAGCTGTAACTCCTCCCAGGCCCCCGCGATCCTCGTCTTCCCGCCGTACAACAAGCGGATTCCGTACACCAAGCCGATTCGGGAAATCCAGGGCTGTAACACGATGCTCTACCAGCCGACGGACATCAAGCTCAACTCGGCCGGCGTTACGTACGTTGCAGACTCGACTTCGGCCGGAAAGGGCGTCATCCTGATCTTCCCGGCCGGGGCCGGGGCAGGGAAAAACCACAACGTTGCGCCGACGAATTACACGTCGCCCGGCGCCGTCACCGGAATAGGCATCATTCCGTAGGGCCTCTCGGCGTATGTCATTTCTCAAAACGCTAGTTGACGGTAACGAACGGGACGTGGCGCGCTTGCGGCGCACCGCGCGAGCCGTCAATGAGTTCGATGCCGCGTTTTCTGCGTTGCCCGACGCGGAGCTCCAAGCCAAGACCGCCGAGTTCAAGAATCGCTTAGAGCAAGGAGAATCGCTCGACGCGATGTTGCCGGAAATCTTCGCCGTCGTGCGCGAGGCCGGCAAACGCACGCTGGGAATGCGTCACTTCGACGTACAGATCATGGGCGGTCAGGTTCTCTTCGAAGGACGGATCGCCGAGATGAAGACCGGCGAGGGCAAGACGCTCGTCGCGACGTTGCCGGTCTACGCGCGTGCGTTGGAAGGTCGCGGCGTGCACGTCGTCACCGTCAACGATTACCTCGCTCGCCGCGACGCCGACTGGATGGCGCCGATCTATCAGTACCTCGGCCTAAGCGTCGGCGTCATCCAACACGGACTCGATCCGGCCGAACGCCGCGCTGCCTATAACTGCGACGTTACCTACGTCACCAACAACGAAGTCGGCTTCGACTATCTGCGCGACAACATGGCGTGGCAGGTCGAAGACTTGGTACAGCGTGAGCTGTACTTCGCGCTCGTCGATGAAGTCGACTCGATTCTCGTTGACGAAGCGCGGACGCCGCTGATCATCAGCGGGCCCTCTCAAGAGGCGACCGAGCTCTACGAAAAGTTCGCGCAGATCATTCCGCGCCTGAAGAAGGGCGAGGACTACACGGTCGATGAGAAGGCGCACGCGGTGCCCATCACCGAAGCCGGTGTCGCCCGGGTCGAGAAGATGCTGGGCATTCAGAATCTGTACGAGCAGCGCAATATCGAGCTGACGCACCAGCTCAATGCCGCGCTCAAGGCCTGGAATCTCTTCCATCGCGACCAGCAGTACATCGAAAAAGACGGCGAGATCGTGATCGTCGACGAGTTCACCGGACGACTGATGTACGGCCGGCGCTACTCCGACGGCATCCACCAAGCGATCGAAGCGAAGGAAGGCATCAAGGTTCGCGGCGAGGATCAGACACTCGCCACGATTACCTTCCAAAATCTTTTCCGGCTCTACGAACACCTCGCCGGCATGACGGGCACCGCGAAGACCGAGGAGCGCGAGTTCCGCGACATCTACGGACTGGACGTCGTCGTCGTACCGACGAACATGCCGATGGTCCGCAAAGATAACTCCGACATCGTTTATAAGTCGGAGCGGGCGAAGTTCGAAGCCGTCGTTGACGAGATCATTGCGGAGCACCAGAAAGGGCGTCCAGTGCTCGTTGGTACGCGCTCGATCGAGAAGAGCGAGTCGCTGGCGGCGATGCTGCGGCGGCGGGGGGTCGAGTGCAACGTTCTCAACGCGAAGTATCACGAGCAAGAAGCCGAGATCATCAAAGACGCCGGTCAGGACGGCCAAGTGACGATCGCCACAAACATGGCGGGTCGCGGCACCGACATCAAGCTCGGAGATGGCGTCGCCCGCAACGGCGGTCTGCACATCATCGGAACGGAGCGTCACGAGTCGCGGCGCATCGATAACCAGTTGCGGGGACGCTCGGGCCGCCAAGGCGACCCAGGTTCGTCGCGTTTCTACGTTTCGCTCGAAGATGAGGTGATGCGGCTCTTCGGCGGCGATCGCATGACGTCAATTATGGAGCGCGTTGGTTTCACCGACGAGCAGCCCATCGAGTCGGGATTGGTGAGCAAGTCGATCCAACGTGCCCAAAGCAAGGTCGAGGCTCACAACTACGAGATTCGCAAGCACGTGCTCGAGTACGATGACGTTATGAACAAACAGCGATCGGTTATTTATGCCGACCGCCGCGCGAATTTGGAAGGGAAATTCGATTCGCGTACCTTTATGCTCCAGACGCTCGAGGCGAAGGTTGACGAAGCCGTCGAAGAAAACGCACCGGAGAACGCGCATCCTAGCGAATGGGATCTCGAAGAGATCCTCAACGCACTCGAGCTGGTCTTTCCGGTTAAGCGTACGTTGACCGTTGAGGACTTGGAAGCGAAGGATCGCGAAGAGATTCGACGGTTGCTTCAAGCGAAAGCAATCGAAGCTTACGAGACCAAAGAGAAAGAAGTAACGCCGGAGATTCTGCGCGTCGTCGAGCAGCGCTATCTCTTGCTGCCGATCATCGATCGCCAGTGGGTCGATCACTTGTACGTGATGGATCACCTCAAGACTGGTATCGGCTTGCGCGGCTACGGGCAAAAAGATCCCCGCGTGGAGTACGAGAAGGAAGCGTTCGAAATCTTCGAATCGCTCAAGAACAATATCTCGGACGAGGCAATCAAGGGCGTCTTCAGAGTCGTAATCGAGCACGGTCCGCCGCAGCAGGAGTTGGTGCCATATCCGAGTGGGGCGCAGTTCGAGCCGATTCCATCCGGCGAGCTTGTTCCGCAACCCGTCGCCGCGGGCGGCCGCATTCCGGCCGAGCAAGTGGAGCAGCTCCTCGGTCCGATGCCCGGCACGGGCCGCAGCGTCCAACAATTCCACACTAACAAAGACGACGAGGAACCGGCAAAGCCGATCCATCGCGATCAACCAAAAGTTGGAAGAAACGAACTATGCCCGTGCGGCAGCGGCAAGAAGTTCAAACGCTGCCACGGAGCCGCAGCGTAAGGGGTAGACTCGCATGGATCGCGTTCGGTGGATCCTTGTTCGAATTGCGGCTGCCGTCGCAGGCGCTGTTGCGGTGGGCGTCGTGGCCGCAATCATCCTGGCTGTTGTCGAAATCTTGACATGTGGACCAACGTGCACGTCGATCGCTGGCAGCGGAAACACCTCGCGGTGCGTGGCTTATGGTTCAACATGTGGCGACGCCGCCATGCAACTGCTGTTTAACTTGATTTGGACGCCTGGATTCGCTCTTGTCCTAGGAATCATACCGAGCATTGTCGCGTTAACGATCACCCCGGCGAGGAAATACCCGTGGCGGTCGCTCCCCGCACTTGTTTTTGGAACGCTCATCGGTTTCTCGATTTGTGTCTTCCTCGCATCGCACTGGGATGGCGGTTCAAGTCTTGGCGGTCTTGTGACCTTGATCGTGGTCCCTACAGCTACAGGTCTCGCAATGGCTTGGAATATAGACCGCCTGCCGCCATTCTTTCGTTTGCAAGCAAGACGCGCTTAGCCCCCTAAGCGCAAGCGTAAGAACGGCCTCGCGATTCGCGAAGCCGTGCAGAAGGTTGAAAGTCTCAACGTATTTCGAGTCGCCCCACGCCGATCGGCGGCTGCGATCCGCCGCACCCTGCGAGCATTACCGCAGCCACGTAGTTCGTAAGCGCATAGTGGCTAAGACATGAAATGTGCGTCTTATCGCAGCACCTTACGATATTCAAGATCGTGCCACGTGTCATTCATTTCAGACCCATTCTCGTCCACGTACAGTAGATAATATCCGTCGTTGTCAGGAGGAAACTGGACGATCTCTAAGCGCTTGGGAGGCGGCTGAAGGCCGCCTTCACGGTAATGGCGAGTTTTCCCGGTCACCCGTTCGGGATCGACTTTCGCTCTGGCGAGCCTCGTGTAGTCCGATGCCATTTCCCCAGAAGCTGCTGGCTTATAGGTTCCGTTACCTTCCGATCAGCGCGAGGAGACTGTCCCAATGCCTCGGATGCGGTACCTTTGCTCCAGCCCGGATGCGTGAGCAAGTCGCGAGAGACAAGCCTGTCGCCTTGCCGATCTCCTTGAGCGAGAACGCATCGAGCCTCGATGCGATTTCGCGCCGGAACCGCGGGGCTAATCGGAACAGAGTGGGATACCCTGGAGGACAACGCATCCTGAATAGCCGGGTTGTGCAAGCTAGATACGACGCCGTACAGACTGGGGATCGTAATGTGTCTCGCCATCTCACCTTCGGCAGTTAGCTGCGGTTGCGGAATGGAGACGGGTTGAAATCTCGAACAGAACGCGTGCCCTTCGGCCAGATTGCTCACAAACGATTGGGCCGCCACTGTTGCCGTAGTTCAGCGCCTTATCGATCACATAGACCTGAGCATCGGCGCCCGTCGTGACCATTTTCGTGTACTCCAGCGTTGATGACACTATCGCAGAGGTAGTCCTCGGACTGAGCGACATCGTACTTATTTCCATACTATCGGATCGATGTACTATCGAAGGCTGGCTTAGAGGATAACCGAAGGCATATACTGGTTCACCTTCGCTAAGCTTCCTTTGCGAAATAGTTATATAAGGAAAGGAAGACCGACCCTTAAGCCAATGTTTGTTTGCGTTCATTTCGAAGTCTAGTTTCAGAAGTGCGAAGTCATAGTCGCCTAGAAGAAGCTCAAGCTCGGGAAAGTGGCACATTGCCGATGGATGATCGATTCCGCGCTCTTTCATTAGCCACGCGGCGGAGATATCTGTTCTCGGCACACCGCCAGGCGTATTGCCTTGCGTTACTACGTGCGCCGCAGTTACAAAGAATCCATCTGGCGAAATAAAAAAGCCTGTTCCCATTGGAACCGGAAGACCGTTTTGATTTGGATCGGGCAGAAGCAGCGCGAACGTCGCCTGTTGAGTCGCTGCTAATGTCCGCTCAATCACCGCCGTAAAGACGGCCGCATTTCGCTTTTCAGGCTTTCTAAGCCATCGATTTAGCTACCGCATTAGCCTGAGTTTTTCTCGCCCGTGAAAGTCCTCGTTTGTAAATGCTCCCTGAGGCTTAAGCGAATCGACGGAGTCGAGAAACGTTCGCCAAGGGCCGAGCGTTTCCCAGCGCAGCATGGAGTTCAAGTTTCGCATCCGAGGCACTGGGAGGCAATGCGGAGACTTGTCGGCTTGCAACAGGAACGCTAACCGCGCGACGGCAAGACAGCCCTCATGCCCTTCGTGCCAGAGCAGGACGTTCAGGACGCCAAGCTCATTACGCCGTTGTTCGGGGGCTGGCCGTGCTTCCACGATGCCGAGATTCTACGGTTAACACTCCAGCGAGAGAAGCGCGCGGCATCCTTGGAAGGTGTAATCCATGTCTTTAACTCCAGCCACGATGCAGCCGCCGATACTGTGGTACCTCACACGCTCATTACCTTACGCTTTGGCGACATAGAGCTGGATCGTTTGACGGGTTTTAATTTTCAGAACGTCATAGATGACCTCAAAATAGAGTGCAATCCCCAAGGCTCAACTAAACGCTTTAGTGTCGATATCCCGGGCAACAACGGCTGCGACGCAACGTTCTTATGCGACACCATTCGAGTCGTTCTGGTCGAGCCTTACACGATCGAGCAGCGAATCTCAGATGGCTCAGTTTACAGCGAGCCCGAACCCGGAAAAGCGCAAAGCCTAGTCTGGCGAGACCTACTCGAACGCGTGAACGTTGTACTCTTGCACGACTGGAATCCAATCGGATTTCCTGTTCCTCGCGATGAGTACGATAGCTACGCCCTTACCATAACAGGTATGCTCCTGCGACGTTGCAGCGCAGCGGAGCTTGCGACCTACCTTGCTCAGAGTGAGGCTAACATACTCGGCGAAATAGTGAGCGGTTCCGAGAATCGACCTAGGGTCGCAGCTACTCTGCTGGACCTTAGCCGGCGCAGTAATGGAGGATCAAAAGGCGGAGCGCCGTCGCGAACTGATGGAAGCCGACATCGGTGACCCGAGAGTTGCTGGCCGCATCGATGACTTTTACACAGACTTCACCGTTACCGAAAGTGATCGGGTCTACCTGGAGCGTTTCTTAAGTTCGTCCGACCTCGAAGTGCGACGTGAGGCTCTTATCGGCTTGATGTTCGGAGTTAAAGGCCCGAAGTTTACTGGTTATGCGATCGACGCATTGATCTTACAGTTTCTTGGGACGCTCGAAGATACGGACTCGCAGTTCACAGGCGACTCGGTGCTAGCGGAGCTTCGAAAGCGTGGCGACCAGCAGGCGATCACAATTCTGAAGCTGCTTGAAAGTAACGAGAAATGGCGGCGGAGGTTTCAGATTTGACCCTTGAAGCGGATGCCAGTTGCGGCGGATC